>NZ_CP136946.1:3480177-3796557 GCF_050916355.1 Jeongeupia wiesaeckerbachi | reverse complement strand
CCGGGCGTCGGCGTGGTGCTGCCCGAGCAGGTGTTCAAGGGCATCGACAACGAGGCGACACTGGCCGAGGCCTTCCGCGTCTGCGCCGCGCATACGGCCGATGGCCGGGTGCATCTGGAGACCGATCTGCGTGCGCACATGAACCCGACCCGGATGGCGTCGGTCGCGCTGGTCGCGAACCGGCTGATCGAACGGCTGCGCGAGGAAGGGTATGCAACCGCGCAGGCGCTGCCGGCCTGATCCGGCAGGAGGCCGGGCGCCAGGCTTAGCTGTTGGACTAGTGTGCCGGCGGTCGTGAAATCGTGGTCTGCAGCCAGCTGACGAAGTCCGCGGTCATCCGGTCGCGGCGCGTGCCCTGGCACAGGTAGAACGATCGCGGGCTGACAACGCGTTCGGCCAGCGGCGCGACCAGCACGCCTTCTTCGAGCAGATGGTCGACCAAGGGCGAGCTGCCCAGCGCCACGCCGTGGCCCCGGACCGCCGCCTGGATCGTCTGGTCGAGCTGGCTGAAGCGAAAGCCGATGTCGCCGACCTGGAGATCCGAGCCGGCGTCGCGGAACCAGCTCGACCATTGCAGCCATGGCCAGGCGTGTTGCGGGTCGGCCAGGTGCAGCAAGGTGTGATGCCGCAGGTCGTCAACGCAGTTCAGCTTGCGGCCGTTGCGTTGCAGCAGCGCCGGGCTGCACACCGGGAAGATCTCCTCGCCGGACAGGAAAATGCTCGAATCGGGGGGCGTCTGCGCTGCGCTGCAGTAACGGATGGCAAGGTCGATCTCCGTCTGCTGCAGATTGATCATCCGGTTGTCCGCCTCGATGTGCAGCGCCACATCGGGATATTGCGCGCTGAACCGGGTCAGCCGGGGAACGAGCCACAGCGCGGAGAAAGCGGTGGTCGTGGAAATCGTGATTTGCTGATGGCGCGGTTTCTGCTTCAGCCCTTCGACGGTTTCGGACAGCTGGGACAGCGCATTGCTCACCACCTCGAACAAGACGTGGCCGTGTTCGGTCAGGACCAGCGCGCGATGCTGGCGCTCGAACAAGGGCAGGCCCAGGTGTTCCTCGAGTTTTCTGATCTGCCGGCTGACGGCGGACTGGGTCAGGAAGATTTCTTCACCGGCTTTCGAGAAGCTCAGCCGTCGCGCGGCGGCTTCAAAACCGATCAGCAAGTCCAGTGGGGGGAGGGGGCGGGCCATTCGACTTTCCTCTTGAAGGCTGAAGCGCGGCGCGAAAACTTGCAGCCGTTTGCGCGATAAATTGTTGATGCGCCATTTTCCGCCATGTGCAATGAAATTGCATAAACGGTCAGGCTGACACTGGCCAATCCGGAACGAATGCACGTAGCCACACAGCACCTGCCGCATCAACTTGTCGTTTCAGCTCGCGTTGGCGCTGATGGATTTTCCAGCCTTGACCGAAGATGGCGCGCTCGTGCGCTTCATAGAGCGCTTGCAGCTCGAGCTGGGTCATCGGCACGTCGATATTGTCGGCATCCGTCCAAAAAAATCCCGCTGGCACGCCGAACGCCTTAAGCGTCCCCAGCGTCGTGTTGAGCCGTTCCCGGACAACGAGGCCGCCATCCCAGCGGTGGTCAGCATGCGGGAAGGACACCACGGCACGCTCTTGCTGGTTCCGCCAGACGTTAATCCGCTCGCGTGCGGCGGCTCGGAGCGATTCGAGCGTGGTGGCCGACTCGAACGGCTCGGGCGTGTTGCCGTCTGCCAGCCAGGCCTCGTAGTCGTCCCACCAGCGGTGGCCGCGGGGGATGCTAGCGCCGTCCTCGATGCGGATCACCATGTCCGGGCTTTGCGTCAGCTTGTATTTTGCAGTGCTCATGATTGCCTCGTTTGATGGTGTTGCACGGGTTACAGCTCGGCATCAGCAGCCGCATGGATGTACCAAGTGCTGGCAGCTACTGCTACGTCGGAGTTGTAAACATTCGTTTTTCTGGTTGTCATCCCATATGCACTTGCGTTAGCAGTTGATGCGTCGTTGCTTCCGTTACGCCATTGACCACCAGCACCGGAATTTGTCGGACTAGGGTTATACAAGGTAATAGTAGGGGTCGCCCTCATCTCGACATCAAATTGCCACACTGCCATCGGCTGGGAATTCGATCCGGCTTGCCCTGCATAACAATTGGCGACCAGTCCAAAAGCCAAACCACCACCAGCGCCGTTTGCCGGAACCGTGTTCTGATGGTACGTCTTCTGGAAATATCGCTGGCACAGCGCCAGTTCAACCTGCGCTGGCCGCTCTTCGGACGACGTCGCCACCGCCCCGACTTCGAGCTGCACCTGCGCCAAGTCCAGTACGATCGACTGCTGCCCAAGCGACGCCGTGCGCCCATCGAAACTCGATCCGGCATCGCACCAGAAAAACATTGCGAGGTAGTCATCGCCGCCGGCAATGGTCTTGCCGGCAATGCTGGGGATGTCGGCAGTGATCGTGTAGTAAGTCCAGTTGGTGGTCAGCGCGATTTTCTGGGCACCAATCCCGGTGACGGTCGGCGAACCGCCGGAGCCGAAGTTCTGCGCGAACTCTACTGCGATCGACTTAGCCGCGTCGGCTTTGGCCCAGAACGACCTTGTCACTTTGCGACCGGCGCAGCTGCGTACACTCTCAATGGGCTGGGCAATGGTCGCTTGATTGTTTGCGCCAGCGACCGAGGCCACGACCACGCGCTGGAAGTACGTCGGCTCGCTCGGCACAAGAGTCTGCCCTGGCGCAAATGTTTGGCGCGATACGGCGATGGTCGAGCCGGACGAGTTGCTGACCCAGCGGTCGGCGCAATAGCGTGATCCCGTGCCGGCGGCGATCGAGGTACCGCGCTGCCAGAAGTCGAAATTGCCGTTGATGAGCTTGTTGCGGAAATTGACGGCGCCGGCCGAACCCGTCCGCGACGCGACCAAGGCAGCAACGAATGCAGTCGTTGCCAGTAGCGTGCTGGCGTCGCCGATGACTGCTGTCGGGCCGGACACCGGGCCGGTGAATGCAGCACCGGAGAGGTTGGCCTTCTTGGCCAGCTCGGTGGCCATCGTCACCGCAAAGTTCGGATCGTTAGCGATAGCGGCAGCCAGCTCGTTGATCTGGTTCAGCGTTTCCGGTGAACTGCCAACAACGGCGGCAATGGCTGCGGCGACTTCAGCGTTGCCGCGAGCGTCGTTCCAGTACTGTGGCAGCGGGTCGGTGCTGCCACTAATCACCTCGACAAGTGCCTTCAGGAACAGTGTTCGGTTGGCCAGCGCGCGAATGGGGATGTTGTCCGGGCAGTCCGGACCGCCCGTAAGTACCGCATTGGCTTCGAAGTATGGGACGCCAGACTCCCACACTGCTTGTTCGTTGAGATTTCCCATCTTGGTTCCTTAGATTGAGCCGCGGGTATAGGTGCCGTCGCGCCGGGCGAAGCCATTGCGGATCAGCGCCGCAGCGGAGAAGTCGATTTCAAACAGCGCGCAGCGCGCCGGTGCCACGCTGGCCAGCATCCGCCGTGCTTCCTCGGCTTGTTTGATGCTCAGCTGTCGGAAGCACTTGATGCGGTACACCGCCCACTGATCAGCCTTGGTGCCGCGGATCGCGAAGCCGTCACGGCGACATGTGCCGTCCCTGCGATAGCCGCCTCGGCCTTCCTCGATCTCGATCTCGCCGAGCCCGAGCAGCCGGAATACCTCGCGTACTGCCCAGGGCGTGCCCTTGTAGCGATGGATTTCTATGGCGCGCTTGATCAGCGCCCGCTGTGCCGTTTCGGTCTCGGCCAGTGCCCAGCCGTCGCTGTCGGTCAGCGAGAACTGCTCGGCCAGTGCGTACAGCGCCGAGGCGTCGACCGAATCGATCATGTAGACCAGCAGCGGCGACAGATCGATATCATTCAGGCGGCTGGCTAGGTCGCCTAGCACTTGGAAGCGTGCGTCGCTGGCCAGTGGCGGCTGCAGCAGTTCGTCAGCCATTGGCGACTCCCGCAAAGCGCAGATCGATACCGGTGCAATACGCCCACTCGTGCTCGTCCAGCACCAGCAAGGCCGGCGAGCTGACCGGTGCGCTGTAAACGCCAGGCAGCTGCAGCTTCGCGATGATCTGCTGCGGCACCACGTCACGGCCGAGACCAGCCGCACGGTCTGCGGCATAGGCTTCGGCCGCAGACCGTACTTGCGCCAACACCACCGCTTGGTCGGCACCGGCCTGCAGCGTCACGTCAGCAACGATTTGGTACTCGACCTTGATAGGTGGCAGCGCTTGCACAAAGTCACACAGCGGCCGCACGCGCTCGGCCGAGCAAGTCGCCTCGACCAAGGCCAGCATGGTCTGATCGGGCAGACCACCGTCGAGCAATGGGTAGAGCCGCACTTCACCGGGCGGCACGTCGTTCAGCGAAACGATCTGGCCGTCGATCTTGGCGAGCTTTGGTCCGCGCACTGCGACATCCTTGATGCTCTGATGCGCGCTCTTGGCGTGGAACAGATAGGCCAGCTTGCTGCCGGCCGTGCTGAAGGCTTCCGGCGCCAGCTTGATCCGTTCGCGCAGGCGATCGTTGAGTTCTTCCTCGACGCCGCTGCTTGGTACGCTGATGTTGCCAACCGTCACATCGTCATCGCCGAGGTCATCGACCAAGCTGCTGATTTTGCCGATTTGCCAGCCGTTACCGGCTACGCCTGGCGCGTCGCATACGCCAACCACGTCGATAAACAACTGGCCAGCAGCCAAGACAACGTCGGCCTCCGTCGCAAACGTCACCACCCCGTCGCTGGTCTCGACCTGTGTGCCCGCCGGGATCAGCAGCGCCGTCGACCGTGCGGTCATGAGCTGGAAACGGAATGTGGCGCGGGCGGCCTGCGCCGGCAGGCGGGTTACGCCAACCAGCTCGCCCAGATAGTCGAGCATTGGCGCACGAGCGAACGCGACCAGATTCTGCTTGGCCGCCTCCTGGATGCCGACGCGCACCAGCGTCTCGCGGTAGGCGATCACATCGATCAGCAAACGGTCGACCTGCGCTGGGTACAGTGTCTTGCCGGTCATCCGTTCGTAGTCGGCGATGATCTCGGCGGTGATGAGCTGCGGGTCGCGCTGGATGAAATCCGGTTCGGTCAGCGCCATGGCCGCACCTCTGTTTCACGCAGCACACCATCGGCCAGTTGCCACTGCACGCGCAAGGTCACGTGCGCCTCATCGACCGAGACGATGACCTTGAGTAGCTCGCAACGCGGCTCCCAGCGCCTGATGGCCTCAACGGCCTCGCGCACCAGGTGCGGCCGTACCTCGTTGACGGGGTGGTCGATGTAGAGATGAAGGTCGGAGCCGAAATCGGGGCGATGAGGGTCGCTGCCCTTCGGTGTATTGAGGATGGTGCGGATGCACTGGCCGACGTCGGCCTCAGCCTCGACGACGTCGACGCCCTGTCCCCGGAGGGGACTTCCTGCGGGACGCAGTTCGGAGTGCAGCGCGGGTTGCCAGTGGACGGAAGAGATATCGGATAGCAGCGTCATGCGGCCATCGTGACGTGACGCCCAGCGGCGGGATATTAATCGGGATTAAAATGGCGCAAACAAGGAGAGATGAATGACGATCTATGTGGCGCCAACGTTTAATGCCGATGCTTTCAATTGCCCCTTCTGTAACGCATTTGCACACATGGGTTGGACAGCGTTATTCACCCATCAAAAAACCCCTATTGGGGCATTTTCAGCGTGGTGCAAGCACTGTCAGCAGCGCAGCATCTGGCGGTTGCCGCCCAATAACTCTGGTTTTCCAGACTCTCCAGATCGTGAAGCTCAGCGAGCGGTGATGTTGTACCCAATCGCTTCGTCTGCGCCTGTTGCGCACGTCGATCTACCTGACGATTGCCGTCTCGACTACGACGAGGCGCGCACTGTTGCTCAACATTCACCACGAGCTGCCGCGGCACTGCTCCGCCTTGTGATCCAGAAGCTGTGTGTCCACCTTGGCTGCGCGGGAAAGAAAATTGATGAAGACATTGCGAAGCTGGTCGCAAATGGTCTACCAGTGCGCATGCAACAGGCTTTCGATGTCGTGCGTGTAACCGGTAACAACGCAGTCCATCCCGGCGAAATGGATTTGCAAGACAACCCCGAGCTTGCGTTTGCCCTGTTTGGCCTGATCAACATGGTCGTCGAAGAAATGATCACGAAGCCCAAGGCGCTTGAGGCCATGTTTGCGAATCTGCCGGCAGGTGCGCTAGAGGCCATCGAGCGTCGCAACACGAAAGCGACAGCCAAGTAGTCAATGCACATGATGGTTGGAGTTGCCGCCGGCATCCATCACCGAGCCGCTGGCGCTGACATCACCCTCTACCTCGACCTTACCGCTGATCTTCGCGGCGGTGCCGTCGCCGCCTGAGCCGGCCATGCCGCCGAGGAAGGTCAGCTTCTTCTGCACGGTCAGGTTGCCAGTCACTTCGGCCTCGGGCGTGTCGATCGTCACCTTGGCACCGGCCTTCAGCGTGATCTCGGTGCTGGCCTGGACGATCATCTTCGCAATACCTGTCACAGACAGCGTGTGCGTGCCGCGGTCGTACTCCAGCAGCGCACCGTCCTTGAAGCGGATGACGAATTTGTTCGGGTCGGTCACCGGCGGCGTGTCGGCGTCGGAGTAGATCGCGCCTAGGATCACGCCGTCCTCGCCACGCGGGTCGAGCAGCACCTTCACCTGTTCGCCGATGTCATAGGTCCAGCAGCACTGATCGTTCTGCGTCTTCGGGTAGGCGATCGGTAACCACATGCTGCGCAGGTTGTCGAAGTCCGGAAAGCGCACGCGGGCAAAGCCCGGCCGTGAGGCGCTGACCGTGCCGGTCTTGAGCGTGGCGCCAAACTCGTCGAGTGTTTCGCGGTTCATGGTTTTTTCCCCGTCGTCGTACCGATGACCTGCACCTTGCCGTCCTTCTCGCCGTAGACCGTAAGCCCCTTGGCCGACTTCTTCGGGGCGGGCTTGGCCGCGCCCGGTCGCGTCGGCAGCGCCACGCGCTTCACTTCCAGCTCGGTGACATAGCCACCGCCGCGTGTGAGCCGATGCCTGGACGACTCAACCAAGTAGCGCCCGGACAGCCTGCCGCAATCGATCAGTGTGAACGTGGTGCCGGCGACCAGCTTCGGGTTGCCGATCACTGTGATCGATCCGCCGGTCTGCTGCAGGTTGGCGTGATTGAGTGCGGCCTGTGCCTTGGTTTGCGCGGTCGCCTTCGAGCCGGCCCGGCTCGACAACTTCAGCGTGTCGCCGCTGCTGGCCTTGCCGGACTTCGCCGGTGCACTGGTATGGCCGATGACGCCGGTCTCGCCGTTGGGCTTCTCGGCGATCACCATCAGCTTCTTGGCCTTCGGGTCGTGATACTTCGACTTGACCGCCTTGTAGATGTCCTTGATCTTGTCGCGCAGCCGGATCGAAATGATCTCCGACAAGGCCACTGTGCCCACCGGATCGCCATCGCGCAGCGCGCTCAGCTCGGTAAACACCAGCTGGTCGCCGACGATCTTGAACGCATAGCCGTACTCGCGGCCGAGGCGGGTCAGGAAGCCAACGTCGTGTTCCTGATACTGCGTCACCCGGTCGATCCGAATATCACGAATCTTGCCGACCAGCGTCAGCCGGTTGCGCTTGGCGACACGCGATGCGATTGCAGCAAGCGAGGTGTTCTCATAGCCATGGTTGCCGGGCGTGCGCACCGGCTTGTTGATGCCGGTCGACAACGCCCGGATCGACACGGTCGATGGCGGCCGGGCGAATTCGATCTCGTCGACCTCGAATGCACCGCACGGCAGCAGCGGCACCTGGTCGTAGCCGATCTTCAACGACAGCGTGTCGCCCTTGCCCGGATACCACTGGTTCGCCCAACGGCCGTCGGTGTCCTCGAGTTCGACCTCCAGTTCGTCGGACTGCCCGGCCAGGTAATCGGTATAGGTCACCGACAGCACGTAGGGCGTGATGTCCTCGGTGATGTTCTTCTTGCCGTAGGTGAGCACGAACACCGGATGCGGCACCGCAACCGAGGTCGGCGCTTGCGGCGTAGCAGTCAGCGCAGCCATGGCGGCAAGTCCTCCGATACATCCTGCTGCTCGATCACCGGGATCGACAGTGTCAGCCCGGCCGGCAAACAAGGCAACAGCGGCACGTGCGGATTGGCCACGATGATCCGCTCGTACTGGAACGGATCGCCGTAATACAGCACCGAGAGCTGATCCCAGCGCTGACCCTGGGTGGTGATATGCGTCAAGAACATCAGATCGCCCTCGTCACGACCATGGCCGCGAGCTTCGCCGTCGCCGGCGCCGCTTGCTCCAGGGCCGCACTTGCAGTGGAAAGCTGGCCCGCCATCTGATCGATCTTGCCGACGACGTTGCCGGTGTTCGCGCCGGCCAGTACGCCCTGCGCGGCGGTAATCATTGAGAGCGCGTTATTGCCGGCCCGCATCAGGCTGGCCGCTTCCGGTAGCTGGCTAGTCAAACCGCCCAATGCCGGGGCAAGCTTGGCCAGTGGTGCGGCTGCGTCGCCGAGCCCGGTCATCAGACCAGGCACACGGCCGAGCGCGGCCAACGGGTTGTTGCGCAGCTGCTGCGCCACGCGGACGGCATCGGTCGCCGTGCGCATGGCCGCTTGCGCCTGGTTCGCCGCCGAGACCGCCTGCCGGATGCTGTCGCGGGCGCTGTTCACTGCGCCGATCGCCTGGCCGGTTGGCACCAGCTTGGCCGAGACCGGCGGCACTTTAGGCTGTACCGCCGGCGCCGGCAGCGGGTTCTTTTTGTCGCCGACGTACTCGCGCAAGGTCGCCGTCGCCGTCACGGCGACCAGCGTCCCGAAGCCATCGGTCTGTTCGCTGGTCGCCTGCACGTCGGTCAGGACGAACCAGCCCTTGTAGTCGCCGTTGCCCAGTACCAGTGCCATGGCCCGGTGCAAGGCCAGCGCCTTCTTCAGCCTGGCCAGCTCGCGCTCGGGCTCGCAGAACTGCGCATGGAACGACAGCGTCAGGCGAATCTCGTCGAGCTTGTCGCCGATGATCTGCAGCCGTGGCTTGCCATCGATCAGCGCGTGCTCGGCATAGTCGGCGCCGAACTGCGACTCGAAGCCGTCGAAGTACGCGATCAGGTCGAACTGGATGTCCCCGAGCAGCGCGTACATCAGTAGGCTCTCCGCGCTTGCTGTGCCGTTACCCGGCCGATCAGTTGCTCGAGCTCGTGAAGCGACAGCTGCAGCCCCTGTTGCACGGCATCCTTTACGGATTGCGGCGAGCCCGGCGGCACGGTGATATGCGGGCTGAAGTGGATAGTCATGCCACCACCGGCAGCACCGGCCGGCCCGGCTGCGGATGCGCGCCCGGCGCCCAAGCGTTTCGCGGCCGCTGCGGCCGCCGTCTGCGCCGCCATGCTGCCGGCCGCCTTGCTGGCCAGCCCGGACGATCGGCCGATGCCGATTGCCGCACCTTGGGCGATGTTGTCACCGAAACCCATGAACACGCGCGATGGTGACTGGATGCCCAGCGTGCTGGAGAACCAGCCCTTGATGTCCTGGCCGAAGCCGACGATGGCCTCCTTGGCCGCGCCGAACTTAGCCTTGATCCCGTTGATCAGCCCGCCGATCAGGTGGCCGCCGAAGTCGGTGAAGGTTTTCGGCATGTCGACACCGAACCACTTCATCACGCCGGCGAACGCCTTGTAGAACAGTCCGACCGGCGACCAGTTGAGGATCAGCCTAGCCACGCCGCCAATGCCGCCGGCAAACGCCGTTTTGACCTCGGCCCACAGGCCAGAGAAAAACTGTTTGATCGGTGACCAGTAGCGATAAATCAGATACGCCGCGATCGCGATACCGGTAATCGCCAAGCCGATCGGGTTCATCAGCATTGCGCGGCCGATCCACAGCACGGCTTGGCCAACCAGCCGCAGGCCGCCGACCAGGTTGCCTGCAAGCAACTTGCCCAGGAATAACACGCCACGCGCGGCCAGAATCAGCGGCGAGCCGAACGCCATCGCCATGCCTCGAGCGAACGGCAACAGGGCACGGCCGACGGCCATGAAGCCGCCGCCCAGCCCGCGCAGCACCGACAGCGCCGGTGCAAAACCGCCGCGTTGTGCGAAGGCTCGCAGCAGGGTCCACTTGCCAGAGAGCGCTGTGACCGCCGAGGTCAGTGCATTAAATGGCGACAGCACCAGGTTGATGCCATAGCGCAGCGCAATAAACGCCATCTTGCCGGCCAGCAATCCGCCAACAAGGCCGATCACGCCCTTGATCACGACGGGGTGGGCCTTGGCCCATTCGCCGAATGCCGAGATCGCCGGCTTGATGTCACGCAGCAGTTCATTGATCGTCGGCAGCAGGGCTTCGCCGATAGTGATGCCGATATCCATCATGCTGATCTTGAATGCTTTGAAATGCTCAACGGCGGTCTCGGTGCGCTTGGCGTAGTCCTTGTCGATCAAGCCCTTGTCGGCCGCGTCGATCGAACCCTTCTTGATGTCCTGCATCTCGCCCTGGTTGGCGATCGCCGGGCGGATGAAGTTCATCGCCTGCATGTCCTGGAACAGCTCGCCGAGCTTGTACGCCTCCTGCAGTTTGCCGACGGCAACCTGGCGCTCCTTGTCGTCCTTGATGTTCATCGCCGCGATGAAGCGATCGGCGGCCTCCGGACTCTTGGTGCCCAAATACTGGGTGATGACCTTGAGCATAGCCTCGACCGGCGTGAAACCTTGGGAGCGCAGCGTCTGCATACTGGTCTTCAGGTCTATGCCGGCGTTGGCGAAGTCCTTCAGGGTTTCCGGCGCGGTGAGCTTCTGTAGGAAGTTGCGGAAGTTGTTGGCGGCCTCGTCGTTCGAGCCCGCGCCCTTGCGGGCAATCTGCAGCGCGGCGCCGATTTCGGCGACGGCTTCCTTGCCGGTAACGCCCATCGCCTGGAACGACGGCGCAATCTGCGGCAGGAACTTGGCCATGTCGCGAATTTCGACCTGACCACGCTTGCCGGCGTAGGCCAGCATGTTCATCGCGCCTTCGTAGCCGTCGGCGCCGATGTTGAGGTTGTCCTTCATGGCCAGCGCGACGGCGCCAAGGTCGTCCATGCTGGCGCGGGTGGCGGTGGCCGACTTGGCCATCACCGGCGCGTATTTCTCCAGCTCCCTGGCGTTCTGGATGCCACCGGCAACAAGCACGCCCGTGCCGCGGGCGACTTCGGCTTGGGTCTGGTTCCAGTCGAGCGCCGACTTGCGCATGGTCTTGCCGAGGCTGGCCTCTTCGGCCTTGCTGAATTCGCCGGTGATGGCGGTATCGCGCAGCTGATCCTGAAAGCCGGCGGCCAGTTGCACCGACTTCAGCACCGGTGCGCCGAGCGCGACGGCGGTACCGACGGTTTCCATTGCCTCGCTACGCAACTCGCCCCGGGCCGACTTGAGCGCCGCGCCGCGGGCAAGGCTGGCGGTCAGCCGTTCCTGCTTGGCGCGCAGTTGATCCAGCGTCTGGCCAAGCTGTTCGTACTGGCGGCGCAAGGCACTGATGTTGCGTCCCGGGTGCGCCATCGCGCGGGCCATGACCTCACCCAGACGCGCGTGCTTCGCACTGACTTCGGTGGCGGCCTGCCCAAGTCGCAGCGTGGTGCTGCGCGCCGAGGCGAAGACCGACTGAAACGAGCCGGACAGCAAGGCACCGATCTTGATCCCGACCAGCACTTCATTGCTCATGATTTCGCCCCTTTGCTATGCTGCAACCATGTTTGAAAAAACGCTCACTTCCTCGGCGAAGACCATCTACTGGCTCACCATCGGCTGTGTTGCCGTCGGCTTGGGCTGGCTTTGCTTTGCGCACCTACCGTTCTGGTTCGCCCTGATCGTGCTGCCGTTTGCGCTGATGCTGGCTGCACTGGCCGGCGCGCCGCTGGCCGCGGGCGCCGGCCTGGTGGGTGGTGTAGTGATGGCTTCGGTGGTCTGGCTCAGCCGTAAAGCTGCCGCTGCTGCTCGTTCTCGCGCTTGACCTTGCGCTCGGCCGCGCCGATCCAGAACCAGTAGTCGTCCATATCGAGCCCGTCGATTTCGGACGGCTGTATCCCAAGGATGTTGAGCAAGGCTTCGTCCAACGGCCGCAGTGCTTCTTCAGCCGCCCACCATGGCGCGAAAGGAGTCTTGCAGCGCCTTCGAGTCGGCCACATCGAGCTGATCGATATCTTCCAGCGTCAGCCCGGTGATCTGCGCGAACAGAAAGTCTTCTTGGTCGGCCTCGTCCTTGCTGTACTTACTCGCCGCCTTCATGTCGGCGCGCTTGGCACGGCGGATATTCAGCTTGTCGATGGTGACGCCGGCGGCGCTGGTGAACGGGTGCTTGAGTTGGAGTTCCATAACGAATCCTTCGCGTGGGTTGAACGGCTCAACGAGATGAGCAAGCGGGTACACGAAGGATTGTCGACGCCCAACCGACTGCAGTCGGTTAAACGGCTTTAAAAACAAACGGCCCGCATTGCGCGGGCCGTTGTCATGGGTGAAATGGTGCGGAACTAGCCGCCGATATTGCGCCGGTAGTCGGCAAGCATGTCCTCGCCACCGACGCGGAAGATGTTCGCCATGTAGTCCAGTTCGAGCACGTCCTCACCGTCGATCACCTGCTTGATGTAGGTGGCCGAGAATGCCGACGCAAACTCGGCGTTGTCGTGCTGCTTGAAGGTGCCAAGCGGGTTCTTCTTGAACATCACGGTGAGGTAGGTCACCAAGCTGACTTCCTGCAACCGGCCTTGCGCACCGTAGGTCTCGATGTTCGAGCGGCACTGCAGCTGCACCGCCTTGAACGGGTTGGCGGCGAGCTTGGCCACGTCCTTGTACAGCGAGTTCCACTTGATCTCGCCTTCCAGTTTGTCGAAACCCGACGGCAGCTCAATCTTGCCGACCATCCCCAGCGCCTTGTGCTCGGCCATAATGGCGGCGACATCGGGCAGCTTGATCTCCTCGGCACGGCCGATCAGCGAGTTACCGTTGGCGTAGATATTGGCATTGGTGATGCGGTTGATTTGAATCTGGCCGGCCATGGTCAGTTACTCCCCTTCAGCGTCAGCAGGTATTCCGAGGTGATCTCGGTCTCGTAGGTGGTGCGCTCATTCGGCGGCGGCACCGTGTACTTGTAGCTGATCAGCAGATGGCCGTTGGCGAGTTCGGTTTCCTCGTTGCGAGCCGGATCGAACCACGCCTTGAACCCCAGCAGTGCACCGACCCCGATCCGGTCCCGACCATAACCGTTGGCCGACTCCAGCAGCGAGTCGATCAATGCCTGGTTCATCGGCATATCGATGTACTGCAGGCTGAAGTAGCGGATCGATTCGTTGATCACGTCGCCGGTACGGCGCACGTTCTCGAAATTGCGCATATGCGTCACGGTCGGCCACGCCGCGGTGCGGTTGCCCCACAGCCGGTAGCCCGAGCCGAAGCTTGAGAACACCGTGGTGATGCCGACCTCGTTGAGCAGGTTCACCTCGGATTGCGGGTCGTCGATCATCGCCGAGAGCTGGCGCTCGACGCCGATCACGCCGGCCAGCTCTTGGTTCGAGTGCGACCACCAATAGCCCTTATCCAGGTCAACCTTGGCGCGCAGGCCGGCGGCGCGCGCCGACAGCGGCTCCAGGCGTTCGGCGTTGAGCACCGGGTCGTAGACCTTCACGTGCGGATAGCACAGGCGAACCCGATCGCTGGAGGTATTGAAGTTGATCGTTCCCTGCGGCCCGCGGCCGGCGATCGCTTGGGCAAAGGTCGTGCCGATCGGCGCATCGATGTAGGCAATCGCACCGAGTTGGTCGGCCATCGCGATCAGCTCGGTCGCTACCGAGTTCTGCGTGCAGAACGCCGGTGAGATCAGAATCTTGGCGAAGAAGCCGAACTGGTTGTACGTGTCCTTCAACGCCTTCAGGCCGGTGCGCACGCCTGCAGCATTGACCGCGCCGATGATGTCGGCCGGCGTGACCTTGGTCGGGTCGGCGAAGTCGTAGCCGGCCTTGCCGCCGCCACTGGCTGCGATCGCACCGCTCTTGAGCCGGACCAGTTCACCGGACAGCGGATCGACGGTGTAGTCGGTGCCGGCGATGTAGGTCACCGCACCGTCATTGCTTTTGAACACCAGATTGACGATCGCACCGTGCGCCAGTTTCGCGCGGTCAGTCGACGCATCGAAGGTGACCGCCTCGCTGGCCACGGCCGTTTTGTGGATCGCCGGGTCGAGCACGTTGACGATGATGACCGTGCCGGCGCCGTGGTCGTAGATCGCATCCAGCGCCTGTGGAATGGTGAAGCCCGGCAGCTGCGTGCCGAACTGGGCCGCGTCTTTCTCCGACAGGCTCAGGATCGTCTGGTTGACCGGGCCCATCGGTGCAGTGCCGATCAGCGCGATCACGGCGGACTTTGCCGTCTGGACCTTGCGCTTGCCGCGCTCGACCTCGGTCGTTTCCACACCATGCAAATAGTTTGCAGCCATGCTCATGCCTCCTTGGCGGATTCGTCCGCGCTAACAGCCGGGCGTGCCGACACCTTGGTGGTTTTGGCCGGTGCCGGTGCGAGGTAGCCCAAGGCCAGCAGCGTCTTGGTGTATTCGTGTTCGGCCGGCAGTTCGACTTCGGCGCCGGTGTGCAGCATGACTTCGCGCGGCTCGTCGCCGTCCTGCAGCGTCACGCCGCTGGTGGGGCCGCTATAGAGATACTTCATGGGGTTTCCTCATAGGTCACGGTGGTCAGAACAGGCAGGTTGTCCGGCTCGACATCCTCGACCTGCATCGCTTCGGTACTGAAATCCACGGCGTATTGCCAAATGCCGCCGACTTGCCCGAGGAATTTCTCGGATACCGCCTTGGTCTTGCGGCAGTCCGGCGGCCGAAAACCGATCAGTGCCGCACGCACGACATCGAGCACGTCGACGGCGCCACCGCGGCCATTGAGCTGCCGCAGCATCACCGTGATCGACAGCTTCAGCGTCCGGGGCTGGGCGATGCAGCCGACATCGACCGTCTCGGCGAAGTTGCTGCCCGGGTAGCTCACCAGGAGCGCACCAACTGCGTGATTCACGCGGTACTCGGCCGGCCGTTCGGGGAAATACTCGACGGCCAATTGCGGCAACCTGGCCTGCAGGCGAACGACGACGGACTCCAGAATTTGCAGGGTCGTGGCCATCAGTACCGATCCAGTAAATCGGCAGAAAACCGGCGTGGCCGGGTGCGAGCCTTCATTTCGCCCGGCTCCGGCGTGGCCTCGCCAGTCGGCGCGCCGATGGTCAGCTTGTTGTCACGGATCGCCTCGAGCATCTGCAGCGCCGATTTGTAGGTTCGCGTCACTGCATCCGGCAGATCGTTGCCTTCCGGCCGCCGTGCATACAGCCAATGGCGGGCCAGATTGACGGTGATGTCCTTCACCACGGTCGGCACCGGCTCCAGCGGCAGCAGGTAACGGCCGCGCAGGTAGGCGTCGACGAGTTCCTCGGCCTGACGAACAGCCTCGTCGACCACCGCCTGATTCAGTACCGGCGCCGGTGCGTTGAAGTCGGTCGCACTGTCGTTGGTCAACTGAATCAGTGTGGCCATCGGGATGGCCAGTTGCAGGTCTGCCAGGGTGCAGTAGCGCATGATCGGCTCAGAAGCTCGTCGGCCGGGCGACTGCCCGCGTCAGCGCCATGAAGCCTTGCTGCAGGTGGTCCTGGCCAATGTTCAGCCAGCGGTCGACTTCAAAGGCATCGGGCGACAGCGCAACCAGCACGAAATCATCGGCAGCAGGCGCTTCTTCCTGCACATCATCGGTGGCGAATACCGGCAAGCCGGCACGCAGCGTTTCGACCAACGCGCCAACCTCGGCAGACTTGGCCTTGATTTCGTTCATCAAGGCGATCTCTTCCTCGGTCAAATCGCGATAGCCGGTAATGCGCTGGTGCTGGTTGTCCATGCTCAGATACCCCGCACGATACGGATCACGTCGCCCGCCGCAGCGGCAGCGTCCCAGGCGAAGCCGTTGCCGACGCCGGCGGCCTTGGTGATGGCCTTGCCGGCGGCGTCGGATTGCACCTCGGCGCCGGCCGCGATCGCGGCACCGGCTTCGACCAGGATCACGCCGAGCACATTGGATGGCGCCATGTTGCCGGCACCGGTATCAACCTCGACGACGCCGAGCGCCTTGGTGCCGGCGGCGCAGATACCACCGTCAAAGCCGACGAAGCGGCGTTGGGTCAGGTCGGTCAGTGCCAAGACCGACGTCGTCAGCGTTACGTGTTGTGGCTTCATTGCTGGCCATCCTTCTTGTCAGCGGTATCCGTTGCGGCTTTGTCGCCGTCGGAGTCCTTGGTCTTGGTCGTCACCTTGGCTTCCACCGGAACCTTGGCCGGTTCGATCCATT
The DNA here is from genome assembly GCF_050916355.1 of Jeongeupia wiesaeckerbachi. GTDB lineage: Bacteria > Pseudomonadota > Gammaproteobacteria > Burkholderiales > Chitinibacteraceae > Jeongeupia > Jeongeupia wiesaeckerbachi. The sequence continues at coordinate 3,780,234 of NZ_CP136946.1, read as the reverse complement.
GCGCCAGCGGCTTGGCCTCGTCGTCGGCCAGCTCGATCAGCTCGCCCTCGGGATACAGCGCATCGCCGTGCTTGATGGCCATGCCTTTGACGACGTACAGCGTCTTCTTGATCTCACTCATCACCGACCCCTCAGTTCACGTCGGCGATCAGGTAGCCGGCATCGGCACCGACGACGACGACCTTGTAGACGTCGGTGTGGCGCACGTACTGAACCTTGTTGCCTTCGGCGTTGTACTTGTCGGTTTCCGGCATGCCCTTCTTGCGCAGGGTGTAGCCGAAGGACGGGATGTCGTGGTCGGCCGACTCACCGGCGCCGGGCTTGGCCACGTAGGCAAGGATCACGTTGTCGCCCCAGATGTCGCCGGTCGCGCCGTTGCCGTCGGCGGCCAGCGCTTCGCCAATGTGGATGTGCTCGACACCCCAGATCGCCTTCAGGTGTTCCAGCGTGATCAGCTTGCGTTCCTGGGTGCCCAGTGCGGCGGCGAGCTTCGGGTGGAACTTGAGCGAGGCATACGCGGCGGCACCCATGGCGACCGTGTTCGGCCGCATGCCGGTGCGCTGGCGCACGACCTCCTTGCCGTCCTCGATGTCCTTGATCGGATCACCGCCGCCATTCACCCACTTGGCCGCGCCGGCCAGCGTGACCTTGGCACCGGCGAGATAGGTGTTCGAGTTCTGCGCCAACCGCGCAGCGGCCACTTCGCGGCCGAGGTCGATCGCATCCTTGACGCGCTTCGCTGCCTTGGCTTCTTCGTTGAACATCGATTCGGCCTGCTCGCGGTAGTCCACCGGGTACGAGAGGTCGTGTTCGCGCAGCACCACATCGAGCGTATCCGGGTCGTCGGCCGTCATCACATTGGACTTGCCGCGAATCGCGCGCTCGGTTTCCCACAGACGGAAGGCTTCTTTGCCGAACCGCGGAATGATGCCGGCTTCCTTTTCCATCTCGGCGACCGGGAACAGGCCCTCGCCGATGTACTGGGCGTTGCGGTAGCCGCGCGCCAGGCTGGTCAATACCGGGTCGACGACCCGGAGCTTGCTAAGACGATCTGCCATCACGTTTTCCTTGTTGAGTCAGCAGGGGTTAAACCAGCGAGCGCACGGCTTGCTCGTAGGGAATGCCTTTCTCGGCGGCGAGTGCGACTGCGCGCTGGTGCAGCGCCAGCCGATCCGGGTCGGTCGACTTCTCGGCGAACTCAGCCGATGCGCCGGAGGCCCCGGTGGTCGACCTGTCCTTGGTCGCGTGCTCGCCGAATTCAACAACCTTGGGCAGCTCCCCAAGGAAGGACTTGAACGCATCGGCCAGCGGCTGCTTGCTATCGCCTTCGCCAAACTCGACCGGCGCTTCGCCGTCGACGGCATCGAGCAGCGCGACCACGGCGGCCTTGGCCTTCGGCGCCAGCCGGCCTTCGCCGACCAGACCTTCGGCAAAGGCCGCATGTTCGCCGTGGCGCTTGGTCGCGGCGGCATTGCGCTTGTCGGCCTCGGCCACAGCCAGTTGTTGCTTCAGGCGGGTATTCTCGGCTTCAAGCTGTGCTTTCTCTTCCGGGGTCACGGTGTGCTCCTCGTCATTGGGTTGGGGATGGGATTCGGAAAACGCCGAACTGCCCTCGACGCGCTCGTCGTTGCGTTCCTGTTGGGCGGCCTCGCGGATTGATTCGATCTGCCAGTCAGGTACGACCTGATCGGCCGTCTCCTGGCCGTGCTGGCCGATGAGCCAGTCACGCAGGCGGCGGAATAGCGAGGCGCTGGTGTCGAGTCCCCAGCCACCGAAGGCCACGCCTTCCTGAAAGCAGACGCAGCCGTCGTCTTCGGTGCTGTCTTCGGCAAAGGACGGTTCGTCCAGACCCTTGACGGCCGGCGGCTGCGCGCCAAGGAAGCCGATATGACGCAGATACCAGATGCCGGGCTTCGGGTTGTTGAGGTCTTCGGGGCGGTAGAACTTGGCGGAGATCGTGCCGAAGCGGCCGGCGTTGACCTCTTCGGCGAAGGCCGGGGCGACCTTCATCGGCTCGGCGTACAGGCCGCGCTCGTTGCTTAAGAGCGACTTGGCCCAGCCTTGCGCCGGGTCATCACTCTTCGGATGGCCGACGACGATCGGCGCCTTGTGACGTGTCGGGTCGTAGGCCGCCGCCGTCGCGTCGAGGTCCGCCTGCGAGAACGAAATCTCTTCGCCGGCGGTGGTGATCCACGTACCGGGCTTGAAGATATGAAGGGGCTTGGGCGTTTTCATGCGGCCATGATCGGCCGCAGCGGCGGGACTGGCTTTTAATCCAGTTTACTGAGTTGACGATGCGCCGGTGACACCCCGTGCCGAGGGGAAGCGGTGACCGCCGATGGAAAGCACGCCCGGAAAGTCACGCTGGCCGCTTTATAAAGCTTTACGGCGTGCGGATAGCAGCCGGGACGGGGATTCGGACGTGCCGGCGATCAAACCGGCGCCACGACGCTAAATCCGCGCGGCCGTCTGGAGGTGCCGTAGCACGGTATCGAGCACCTCTTCCTTGGCCTCGGGCTGGAGTTTTCCGTCGGCGTCGATTGGCAGAAACGGCCGGGCCGGTACATCGCCCCAGAGGTTCGGGAAGTCGGCCTTGTCGCCGCCGAACTGCTGCATGGCCGCGTAGACCTTGTTGCTGCCAACCAGCGCGTAGTCATGGCCATAGTCGGCGGTGATCGAAGCCGCGAGGTCGCCGGTGTGCTGCAGAATACGAAAGTCCGACGCACTGCCCTCGCCGCCGGCGCGGCGATCCAGCGTGACCTGCGACAGCGACGCCCACTTGGGGCGACCTTCGTCGGCGAGATTGCGCTCGGCCTCGTACAGCAGCGCCTGGGAAATCTTGCGCATCGGTACGCTGAGGTCGCCGCCGGCGCGCTGCAGATTGCGCAGTGCGCGGGTCAACTGGTGATCGTCGATGGTGATGGGGCTAACCATGGTGTGCCTCGCTGCGTCTGGATTCGGTGTTGTACTCGGTGACCCAGACCAGCTGGGCAAATTGCCGGTGCTGCAGCACGGCCCAGTAGTGCTGCCAGCGCAGCCAGAGCAGCACGTGCGCGTTGTGCATCAGCCGTCCCCGAGTTCGCCCCTGGCCAGCTCGGCCAGCGTGCCGGTGTAGCGCTGCAGGTCCGGTTGCCACGCCGCGGCGCCGGGGTTGTAGCTCCAGCCGATATCGGGCGATATCGTGATCTTCTTGCCGGTGGCCGGGTCGGTCTCGGTATAGGTCGCCACTTCGCGATACTCGCCAGTCCGGCCCGAGACCAGCTTCATCGTGCTGCCGAGCTTGTCGCCGGAGGCGTCGACCTTGAGACCCTGGCGCGCAACATTGCCTTCGGACAGCGCGATGACACGGCAGCGGCAGCCGAAGCCGTTGGACGGATAAAACACAGCCCAGAACGGGTCGTCATAGCGGAACACCTTGCCGTGCAGTGCACGGTGACTCGGGCGCGTCAGTCCGTCCAGAATGGCGCTGTACTGCCAGTACGGGCGATCATCGACGTTATCGAGCTGCCCCTGAAAGCGCCCGGCCATGTAGGCCGTCTGCACATTGACGCGGTAAATTGTACGCAAGCGCCAAGCGCTGCCGAGCTGTACCGGGCGGACTTCGCCGGTGGCCGGATCGGCCAGTTCCTGTTTGCCCCACCAGCCCTTGGCCTGCAGCACCGGCGTGAGCTCCTTCTCGAACCAGGCCAGCGTCTTGCCTTCGTCGATGGCGGTCTGCACCGCATCGCGGATGTCCTGCAAGATGTCGAGCCTTGTGGCCTTGGCGACGGTGAACGCCGTCGCCTGCGCGTCGTGCCAGGTGTCTTCCCAGTCCCAGCTGATCGCAAAGCCCTTGCGTTGCAGGTAGGCGATCGCATCGCGCGGCGGCAAGCGCATGCAGTAGGCGAGATCGATCTCAGCCATGCAACCGGCCCCAGACCTTGGCGACGAAGATCGCCCGCGCCAGGCGTTCCTGCAGGCCAGTGCTGTCCATGTCCGGATAGACCTCGGCGAGCTGGCCGAGCAGCTCGTCCGGCGGCAAGCCATCGTTGATCCGCTGCAGCAATGGCGCAATCAGCTGCCGAGCCTGAGCATCAAGCACGTCGGCCGAGACGGCGTCGAGCGCCTTGTCCAGCGCGAGCTGGTCGGCGGCTTCGTCCCGCTCCTTTGAGGGGACGTCCTCCGGGGCGTCGGCAAACTCGGCGGCCGCTGCAGCGTCCTCCGCCGGCGCCTCGTCCAGGTCACCATCCTGCAGGCCATAGGCACGCTTGAAGTACGCTGGCGTAAAACGTGCGCCGGCCTGCGTGAGCGTCTCGTCACGCTCGGCCAGCACTTTGTCGACTTCCTGCTGCTCCCACATCGAGAACACCGGCCGGGCCGCATCACCCCAGTTCAGCTCGCACGTCCAGCGGATCAGCGTGTTGATGGCTTCCTCGACGATCGCCTTGTCGCCGTCGCGGATGTCGCGGGTGACCTCCAGCCCGGCCTGCGCCGACGCACGGTTGGCAGTGGCTTCGGTGGTCTGGTTCTGGCCGAGCAACGCGATCGAGACCTCGGAGCGGCAGAAGTGCAGCAGCCGCTCGTACACCTCGGCGCTGCCGGTCTTGCCGGCGGCTTCCTTGATCTCGATGCTGGAATCGTCGGGAATGGCCGCCACGGCGTCTTGCACCATGTCTTCCAGCCGATCCAGCAACAGGTTGGTCTCGGCGTCGCTGGCGCCGCGCGGGTGCTTGCCGATCACCCACGGTGCACCGTACTTCTCGGTGAACTGCACCCAGAACTTCAGGCCGCCTTTCTTGAAGGTGGTCGGCCAGAACACCATCGACAGGTCGGCGAAGCCATACGGGTTGTCGTAGCTCGGGTCTTGCCTGGGAATGAGGAACTTGCGCTGCGGCAGCTCCTCGCCCTTGAGCGGCGCCTGCTTGGTGCACATGCGCAGCTGATTGTCCGCGTCGTAGACGAACCACTCGGCCGGCTTACCGACGACGTCGACCGGCACGATCAGCCCGCCGACCTTGCCCCACATCACTTCCATCGGCTGATAGCCATAGAGCACCGCGTCGAGCATCTCGGTGATGATCCGGGACAGATCGAGGTTGGCGAAGATGGCTTCGATCGCTTTGGCGGTGCGGCTCTTGGCGCGGTCTTTATCAATACCCCATTCAAGCGCTTTCACCGCAGCCTTGCGCCGGCGAATGCAGCCGCCTACGTGGGCATCGGCACGCAGCTCGCGGTAGACCTTGATGTCCTTGCCCAGCGCCTTCAGCACCGTATCGGGATTGGGCAGGTAGGTACTCAGTCCGTAGAAATCGATACTGCGATCGCGAGTAGCAATCTGCGCGGACAGCGACTTGGTCGACTCGCCAAACTGGACGAACTCGGTGGGCGTAACCCACATGCCTCTTTTGCTCATTGGTAGCCTTGGGTGATACGGGCGCCCTTGCGACGGCGGCGGGATTTCACCGACACCGGGCCCTTGTTGAGTTCGCGGCTGGCGAAGTAAGCCAGCGCCACAGCGACGGCGGCGTCACCGTGACGCTTGCCTTTGTCTGCGCCGGTGGTGCGCGAGTCGGGAATGCGCGGCACGCCCTTGATGATCTGCACCGCCCGCAGGTCGGCGAGTACGTCGGCGTCCTGCGGCAGATCGACGAGCGTGCCGTCCTCGAGCGCGGCCTTCACCGGCGCCATGTGCTCGCGATACCAGGACTCCGACAACATCACCTGCTGGATGCGGCTGGCGCCGTAGCGCTGCATGGCGACCTCGGCTAGAAACTGGCCATTGCCGCGGGCGTCGAACGCGCCGCCGGTGAAACGCGGTAGGCGATCGAGCAGGTAGAACGCCACCTGTTCCTGCTGACGGAACGGCACATTGCGCAGCTCGATAATGAAGGGCACGCGCCGCACCAGGTTCTGCGTCTGTATCAGCGGCACGTGCACGCTCAGGTCGCCGGAGCGACCGAAGTCCTCGCCGTTGAAGCTGATCGCATCGGCCGGCAAGGCGGCGAGCAGTGGCGCCAGTTCGGCTTCCAGCCAGTCGCGGCACTCGGCGGTGCGGATATGGTCGGGCAGCAGCTCGAAGCCTTCCTTGCACACCCAGCGCAGCACCGGCGTATCGGCCGACATGCGTGATTCGATCAGCGCGCGACTCAACCACGCGCCGCCGCTGTTCTTCGGCACGCAGTCGAGTTCTTCTTCGGCGTCGTCGCCGTAGAAGTCTCGGATTTCCTTGGCCCAGACCGCTTCACCGTCGGCGGTCCATTCGATGCCGCGGCGCAGGCAGATACGGCGATACAGCCCGTCGGCCAGCGCGTCGTCGAAGGTGACGCGGTGCAAGCTGTACGGCTTCTTGCCCGAGCGCGAATCGGTGACCAGCTCGTTGAAGGCGTTGTCGACGCCGTCGTGCGTCGAGATGATGTGAACCTGACCGCCCCACATCAGTAGAGCCATGGCGGCCTTGAGCAGCTCGGCCAGGTTCTCGTGGAACGCCGCCTCGTCGATGATCACGCGGCCTTGCTTGCCGCGCAGGTTGGACGGCCGCGACGACAGCGCGGTGATCCGGAAGCCCGAGGCAAAGCGGATCACGAACGAGAGGATGGCCTTCTCGTCGTCGCCATCCTTGAAGACCTCTTCGGTCTGCTCGATCTCGCCGGCGGCCAGGCTGTAGTGCTTGGCCCAGTCGGCGCAATCGCGGATGAACTCCTGCGCCATGTCCTTGTTGTAACCGATGTACCAGACGTCCATGCCGCGCTGGCTCGCGGCCAGTAGCGCCGAGTCCGCGGCTTCGCCCCAGGACAAACCGATCCGACGCGACTTCTCCATTAACTTGACCGGCGTCTCATCAGCGCACCAGCGCTGCTGGTAAGGCAGCAGCACGGTCGGCGCGCGATCGAGGCGGGACTCGGCGACGGTCATGCGACGATCCCGAGAATCTGTTTGCGGATGACGTTGGCCGCGTCGTCCGAGAGGCCGCCGGTTTTGACGACCTTCTCGACGGCATCGGCAGCGGCCTGCGCGCGCGCCTGCAGCTCCAGACGGAATTTCTTCTGGTTCACGCTGGCCCGCGCCAAAGTGGCGATGTTCTTGGCCGCATCGGACAAAAGGCCGATGCGCTCGGCCGGGGTGAGTTTCTCGTCGCTGGCGTCCTGCAGGTTGATGAGGCTGTCGAACAGTTCGGTCTGCACCAGGGCAATGACCGCTTCTGACCGGGCGTCCTGATCGTCGGCCGCGCCCTCGGTCAGCATGCGCGCGGCTTCTGTCGACGCTTTGATCGCGGCAAAGCGCCGCTCGATCTTCTGGCCGTAGCGGTGAATGGCGCTCTTGCTGATGGCGTAGCCGCGATCGTGGAGCATCTCCTCCAGCGCCTGGTAGCCGCTGAAGTTGCTGTCGGCCAGTGCGCGCTCCAGCCAGCGGCGCACGTCTTCCGGCAGACCGTCGATGCTGGATTGGCGACCCATCAGCCTTCCGCCCAATACTTCGCCGGCCGGGCAATGCCCGGCTCGCAGGTGATCGTGTATTCAGCGATGTCGACGCCGTAGCGGGTCAGGTTCGCGAACCACGGGCCGGAAGGCGTCTTGTTCAATTCGACCAAGTCACGATCAGCCAGATAGTCCAGCTCGCGGCGGACTTCCAGCGCGGTCGCATCCGGGTAAATGGCATGCATCACCTCAAGCAGGAACTGCTCGCTGCTGGTGTACGGCCGGGCCTTGTTCAGCGTGTTGATCAGGTTCCAGCGCATCGACTCGCGCCGCACCTTGGTGATGTCAGCCATGGTTCACCCCCTTCATTTGAACGACTTCGAGTTTGTTGTAGAGCGCATCGAGCTTGGCCTCGATCACGCTTTGGCCGCGCACATAGTCTTCGCGGCGCACGTACTGCAGCGGCAGCTCGGCCTTGAAGTGCAGGAAGTCGCGCTCCAGCGCGGACAAGCCCTGCGCTTCCTGCTGCATCTGGTTCATCAGCGTGGCGAGCCGCGCATCCCAGTGCTGGGCCGCTGCAGCACGGGCGGCTTCCATCGAGTCGAACCGCTCCTCAAGGCGGCGATCGACCTGCGCCAGCAGCACCTTGCCCGCCGCGAACAGGAAGCCGAAGAACCCCAACAGCAGCGAGACCAGCGCCCAGAAATCAACCTGGATCATCATGTCGGCCCCCTCGCACCAAACTGGCGCCGCAGGGCTTCGAAGCGCTGCTGGCAATCAATGCAGCGGGTGCAGCCCGCTACCTTGATCCGGCGTTGTTCGGGGATGGACTCGCCGCAATCCGCACAGCCGAGCCGGCTTGCACCGGCTGGCTGGGTACGCGCGGCGGCGATGGCCAGGTCCCTCTGGTGTTGCTCCAGATCACTGGCGCGGTCGAATACGTCGGTCATTGCAGGCCGGCTCCCTGATGCAGCTGGATATAGGCGTCTACTCGGGCTTCGAGCCGCTGGCACCACTCGCCGTAGTCGGCGGCGTGGGCGAGAAGGTCTGCCGGTGGTAGCCCTTGGTCGGCGCTGGCGGCTTGGCTGGCTTGATCAGCATCTCCGGCGTCGGCTGCGGCCCCTGTATCAGCACTGGCTGCGGCGTAACCGAGATGGGCGCGGTAGACGCGCAGGCTGTCAGGGCCGAGGCCAGTAAAGCGAGGGCCATCTTGCTGAACGGCACGATCGATCTGCGCATAGAGCAGCTCCTTGGTTTTGGCCAGCGCGGCCTGGGTGTTGAGCAACTGCAAGCCGACGCGATGCGCCTCAGAGGCGTAGAACTGCTGCGTCACCAACGCCTTGCCCAGCGTGTCGGTCGCGGCTTCAGCGGCGACCCTGAGCACATTCGCATGGTCGGCGTCCTGCCTGGCCAGCCTGGCCTCGTAGACCCGCGTGGTTTTGCTGGTGCCGGCGCTGTAACCCATCCAGCCGGCAAGGCCGATTGACAGGGCGATGGCGCCGATACGTACTGCGTGACCAGCGGCAACGCGATAGAGATCAAGCACGGCGAGCCCTCCGACGATTGCGGGATTTGCGCGCGGTACGCTGGATAGCAGCCGCACCGCTCGGGCGCCGGCTCGGCGCTGGATAACCCGACACCGAATAGCGCGGCGACGGCATCCAGTTGGTCAGCGCCATGAAGAAGTGCGTCAGGATGCTGCGCATGTCAGCCCCCCGAAGAAGCCACCAGTTAAGAGCAGGCAAAGAACAATTCCGGTTGCAACCAACGAACTCCAGAAGCTGTGCCGCCCGCTTTTGGGTTGACCATGGCGGTTAAGCTCCATGCCAAGCCCAAACACCAGAAGAAACAAGTAGATGTATTGAGGCCAGCCCATATCAGCTCTCCTGATCCGCAGCGCGCTTGCCGCGCAAGGCTTCAATCAGGCGCAGTGCCGCGACGTAGCCGCCGACGAGGCCGAGGTAGACCAGCCAGGTGTCGACCGACAGCGTGTCCTTCACGCCCTGGTAAACAAACATGCCGGTGCTGGCCGCGCAGGCCACATTGGCCCAGAGCTTGGTGTGTGAGAGGCGGCCGGTATCCGCGTTGGAGATGAGTTCGAGCACGCGCATCAGGACACCTTTCGTTGCGCGGGCTGCGCGTTCAATCGCAAGGCGAAATGCGGGAACTCGCGGAACGGTGCGCCGGGGCGGCCATACCAGTTCAGCCCCAGCTCCATGCCGATCCGGCCAGCGACCAGCCACGACGTGTGTTTGTCGTCCCACATCGGCTTGCCGTTGACCAGCGGCACGATGTCGAACGCACGCGCAGCCGGCTTGCCGTTCAGCGTGGCGTTGTGCTCGGACTGGCCGCCGCGGGCATTGGTGACGCGCGGGCCGTGCACGCCGCGCCCCTGGGCGTACAGCGCGTCCTGCTCGGCGTTCGAGCGGTAGGTGCAGGTAATCAGGATATCCAGCCCGGCGGCCTCGCAGCGCCGCAGAAACTCGCGGCAGATCGGCTGCAAATCCGGGTGAAGGTCTTCGATCTTGCGGCTAGGCATGGCGCCCTCCAGACGTGAACATGCCGCCATATTCGGCGGCATGTTCGGGGAGGGCTTTTAATGAGGTTTAAGGCAGGCTCTGACTTAGATCACATAGATATTGGAATAGCTGCACCGAATAGCTACACACAAAAATCAAGGCTGGTTTCGTCAAGGCTAAATACACAATGTGAGCCATGAGAACGCCTACAACAACTACGGCATCGACAGCTCGAAATGCAACCCGCTGAGTACGCAACCTATGCTTCAAGGCGGTAAAGGTGCCGGAAACAATGTCCTTGATTGCAGCATAATCGGTTTCGATTTTTTTCCATTTGCGATCAATTTCTTCTTCGATCGCATTAAGGGTATGAAGTTGGTTACGTAGAACCAGCCACGTCAAAATCGCAAAGACCCAAACCCCGACGAGAACCGCAGAGTTAACCCACAAAGTGGCGTCAACGGCTGACGTCGGCTTAAGCTGCGTTGCCACAATAATCGTGGCAACAGGAATGCCTAAAATCTGGTTTTGCACATCAGCGAATGTTTTGTGGATTTTTGCCAGTTCTTCAAGCTTTGCAACTTCCATCTGGTTGACGATTTTCTCATACGAAAAATCGGCCACAAACAGGCGATATCCTTCGTCGAAACGCTTGAGCAGCTCTGCAACGTGTTCAAGCAGAAAAGCAAAGCGGTTTCGTAGCGTTATCGGAGAACAGATCGCTCGAATCTCCTTCGCTAGAATCGACAGTTTTTGCTCGCGATGAGTATCCAGTCCAAAGCGGCTTAAAAGCTCCTCGACCTTACGAACATCGAGCTCTGTTAAGTGCTTAACCGAGTAGCTCACCGGTATGGTCAACTTTCCGCCATCGACCAGTACTAGCTCTTGAGCGTCTTTATCAAGATACGCAGCACACTCGCCGAATAGCTCGATCAGCTTCAGCACTATTTGATAACGCGCTACTAGCTCGGGAGGATCGGCATCACCCGATGCCCATACCTCATCTAAGAGGAAGAACCTCTGGGCTCGTATGCGACCTGTCCGGAAGTTGAGCACATCCTCCAAAGATTGCGCAAAACATCCCAACCCAACCCTAGGATCCTCTACATGGAAATGGATGGTGTCGCCAACGTTGATCTTGGAGGCATCAAGGCCGCTATAAGCGAGCCCGAACTCTCGCGGGTCATCGAAAAGTTTTATGAGAAGCGTCAGCTGTTCAGTGGTGGCGACAGTCAGTGTGCCTGCACGAGCGCAGGCCTCGAACTGGGTCGCTCGATACACTGATACCAGCTGTTCAAATTTCTCCTTGCTCATCATTGAGCTCTTCAATCAACTCTTGGCGTAAGTGGTCAGGGATGCTCGACAGGACGATCGTGTCGCGGTTTCGGTCATACTTTAGGTGGCCCGAACGGATCGCCTTTCTGTCGAAAGTTAGCTTCCAGTAGTCGGACTTGCCTTCGAACTTTATCAGTCGTCTGGTTGCGCGTCGATCAGGTACGAACCCGTCGGATAGCGAAAGCTCGTCGCTGATCAGCGTGCTGCGGAGCAGTTCTGGCTCTTCTGGCCACAGCCGATTGATCAGTGCCTCAAGACTGACCGGAGTGCCATCCTTGCGTAACTGCTCCAGATACCCATGTGCATCCTCGAACAAGCTGTCCTTGGCCTCAGTAGACAGCCCCTGCGTTTCGGCGAATGTTTCCAGCCCCCGCACCAGCTTTTGGGTTTCCTTCAGCGCTTCCAAAACGTCGTTGCAACCAAGGAACAGTTTGAAATACTCGGCTACATCGCTGCGACCTTTTAAAAATCCGATATAGCGTTCTTTGTCAGCTCGCCATGCCGTCAAACTTATTCGGCCAGCAACGCGTAGTTGGCTCATATCAAGGTGAATGCTGGCCGCTACCGCAAGTTGCTCAGTGATCGCGGCACCGACCACGTCGGTAACCATCGCGACAAGTAAATATTCAGTGTTGTCGTTCGTGATCGTCGTAAAGAGGACGTAGCCTCCACTTGCCAAAAGTTCTTGTGATGCGCGATTTGCAAGGTGCTGCATCATGCGCTGCGTCATCTCGACGAAGCTGAGTTCATCATCTGCGTAGTGCTGCCGCACATATTTTACGGTCGGGTATTCATCTTCGCTTTCCTCGAAACGACCATACCCTTTTCCAAGCCGACTGCTATACAGCTTATGTAGTTGTTCGACCAAGCGCTGAATAGTCTCGTCAATTGGCAAAGGGTCATCTCGAAGCTCTACGGTTGCTTCTCGTTTGTGCTGCTCTTTCTTGAGTTTATGCACGATGAAATTTTCTACTTGCAATTCCTTCTCCCTTGCGATTTGGTATTTTTAAAAATTTGTGAATGCAGTAGCTTGTAGTTTTTCGAATGTCTTGCGATCCGTTTTGGCTAGCATCTTCCGGCCCTCGGTGAAGGTCGCGGCAAGGAGGATCGAAGCCGGTTTTTTGTCTACGGCCCCGAGTAGTCCGCCGATGACCAGGCCGGCTACGCCGAACATGGCGCCACCGGCTAAGCCGAGCCCAGCGGCTCCGGCCATTCGGCTGGCCGCCTCTTCGCTGATTTGCTCAACAGTCAACAGCTCTTCACTCGGTTTAACGGTGATCGCCGCCGGGAATCCCTGCTTGGGCTTCTTCGGGAACACCAGTAATCCCCAGCCAAACTCCGCCCGGCCGGGCGGGAAATCACCTGCCAAAACCTCGACTGCTGCCATTGCGTTTCCTCTTGGCGTTAGAACAGTTCTTTCTGGATATTGATCACTGGCAACTCCGGCTCAGGAGTAGTCGGCCGAGGCCGTTTGCGGGATTGCGCTTTGGGCTTAACCGGCGGCGGCTTGACGGCCTGCCAGTACGGCAGTGCCAGCTTTTCCGGACGCACGCACTCAAGATCGGCAGCACCGTCGTTAGCGACGATGCTGCCAACGGTATATGGCTTGCCGTCGAACTCGCACACCGACAATCGGGCCTCGGCAGCCTGCGCGACATTGGTGGCGGTGTATGCCTGATAGCCAAGATAGGTCGTGGCCAGTATCGCGACGACTGCGACGCCCGCGGCGAGTACTAAACCACGGCGGCTACGTGCCAAGCGTGCCGCAGCGGTGCTACAGGTCTGGCACAAGGGGCGCAGCGGCTTGGCCAGACGTAACTGCTCCGCTTGGCGTTGTGCCTCGGCCAGCTGCTCTTGGTATTGCTTCGCTTGAAGCTTTGCTTCCGCCAGTTGCTGCAGGTACTGCTGCTCGTGCGCTGTGCTCAACTTCAGTTGTGCGGATAAGGCGGTGACTTGTTGCACAACCTTGGTCATTGCGCCAGCGTTCTCATCCAGCTCGGCACTTTGCTGAGTTCTGTTGTGCTGCAACTCTGCGATTTCGTTCCAGGCATCCAGCAGTTTGTTGACTGCATCCCTTTGCTCAAGCCGAAGCTCGTTGATCCCGGCGTTGAACAATGTCTTGAGGCGGGAGCGAATCTCGACCAAGGCGTCGTTGGTCGTCGCCGACAGGCGCTCCACCTTCAGGTGAATCTCCCGTTTCTCAGCCGCGTTCAACTCCCGGCCTTTGTCCTCGCCGTAGTAGTTGTTGATGTCACCGGCTGCCGCCTGATCAATCTGAGCACCGCCAAAACTGACCGTCTTGCCTTCATCCTCGTCTTGCGTCACTTCTTCTTTCCGTTCTTGTTGACGATATCTCCTGCCGTTGCTTGGCCGATCTGGGCATTGCCGTAGTCGACCGTGTAGCGCGGCCCTTTGGCCGGTGCTGCTACTGCACCACCAAGCAGCACCCGCAGTGCCGCATCACGTAGCTCGGGCGGGCTGGCACGGTAGCGCGTCAGGATCATCTGCTCATCAGGCGGTAGCGTTGTAACGGCCTGCTGTCCGGTGAGCACGAACACAACGTCCGCCCCAAGACCTTTGAGCTCCTCCAGCTTATTCAGCGGGATGTTCCCTTTTTCCAGCCAGTTGTAAATCGTGTTGCGGACAGAGCCAATCTGCTTCGCAACTGCGGTCACGCCGCCCAGCCGTTCGATTTCTGCGGCCAGCCGCTTTGCGCACTCATCCATAAAAATGAGCATCTCCACTTGTATTGCTCAATATTATGAGCAATAATCAATTCACACCGTCCCACCACGAACGGCAACTTAATCGGCACCTTCCACGGCGCCGCCGCCCCTCAACAGGAGCCCCAACATGAAACTGCGTACCCCGGACGAAGCGCGCGCGGCGCTTGAAGCCCAAGGCATTTCGATCACCCAGTGGGCGATCGCCAACAAATACTCACCGAACCTCGTGTTCGAGGTGCTCGGCGGCCGCAAGAAGTGCGTCCGTGGCCAATCTCACGAGATCGCCATCAAGCTCGGCATCAAGGAAGGCGAAATCTGCGCCGACCCGGCCCGCGCCCTGGAGCGCCGCGAAGGAACCGAGCGCCGCATCGCCGAACGTCGCGCTGCCTGAGCCCGTCATGAAGCTCGATCACTTTGACCTCCCGATTCTCGGCGGCAACGTCCAACCCACTCCACTGGACAGCGCAAAACAGCTACGCGCAACGATGACACGCGACAACGGCAAGGTGCTGATTTCTCTCAGTGAGGCTATGGCCATGCTCCAAGCTGCTCAGCAATCCGGTACAGCTTCTTCCGGGCTTCCAGTTGCTCCAAAGGCTCGTAGTCGTCGGCTTGGCCTGTCTGCGCAGCTGCCGCATCGAATCGCGCCGCGACGTCCTTCCATCTCGGCGCCAAGCTCGCGGCGATTTCTGGTTGCGCTTTCAACAGCGGCGGTAGCAAGTCGCACAGCACCACGAACAGGCCATTGGCCCAATCGTCAACGCGGTCGATTTCCGCGCGTAGCTGTTCAACCTGCAGCTCCAGCGCTGCGTGGCGTTGCTCCCAATCCTGCGCTTGCGACATGGTCTTTTTCCTTACGCGAATCATATGCCGTCACTATCGCAAGCTGCAACGGTCTTGCACAGGGCGAAAAAACTTATTTATTTGGAATGCCAGTAAAACCGGGGTTCCAGCCATGAAGCGCAGCTGGAACAGGTTCGTCGCCGCCGACTCCACGTCAGCCATTCGTGGCTGCCTCGGCTATGCCAGAGACCACAGAAACCTTTCAGTCGAGGGCGTGGCTGATCTTGCTGGTTTCAGCCACCACGACCTCTACAAGTACGCCAGCAATGGCCGCATGCCAGCAATCCTGATCCCTCCGTTCGAACACGCGTGCGGTGCGCACTTTCTCAGCGATTGGTTGGCACTGAAGGCGGGCCGGTTGGTGATTTCGGTTCCGCTCGGCCGCTCCACCAGCGCAAAAGACATCAATGCACTGCAGACGGTACTGAACGACGCAGTCGGCCAGATCCTGGCCTTCGCTGCCGGCAACACGGATGAGCATCAGGCACTGTCGGCGATTCACGCGGCAATGGCCGGCTTGGCCTGGCATCGCGTCAACATCGAAAAACACAGCCAGCCCGAACTGGCGCTGGGAGCGGACGAATGAGCGAAACCAGCAAGCCGGCGCAATCGGTCCGCCGCGCCTTTCGTTTGGTGTGGGTGCTGCAGGGCCACAGCTTTGAGGGGCTGCGCCTGAAACAGGTGGCCGATGCCTTGCAGGTCAGTTCGCCGATGGCGCTGCGCGATCTGCAGGTGCTGGCCGAGGAAGGTTTGGCCGAGCGCGTACCGGGCCGCGAGGACTGCTGGCGACTGACGCCCAAGCTGGTGCAGCTTGCCTGCGCCCATCAGGAAGAAATGCGGCGCCTGAAGGCTGCCGTTGATGAATTCACCCAGCGCTATACGCGCCAACCCCGCTAAGAGGAAAAGCCCATGGCTCGCAAACCGCTCACCATCGTAGAGGCAGTCGGCCCCGATTTCATCGGCGGTACGCTGCCGGACGACACCGCCAGGGAAATCGTTGTCCGTGAGGCAATGGATCAACAGGACAGCCGCGTCCGTGCCGTTGCGGTGCAGCTGGGTTACCAGTTGCCCGCCGATTGCATCGACCCCGATCTGATCCAGCGCGATATCGCCGCCAATATGCGCCGCAGCGTCGAAGCCTGCCTGGAAGTGGGCCGAGGGCTGGCCGTGCTCAAGGCCGCTTGCGAGCACGGGCAGTTCACTGCCAGATTGGAGGTATTGGGTATTGAACATACCGTCGCTATTCGATTCATGCAGGCGGCGATGAAGTTTTCAAAAGCTGCGACGTCGCAGCTTTTGACGAAGGCTATCGGCAATCAATCCAAGCTGTTCGAAATGCTGGTGCTCGACGACGAGCAGATCGAGGAACTCGAACTCACCGGATCGACCGGCGAGCTCACGCTCGACGACGTCGCCACCATGAGCGTGAAGGAGCTGCGCGCCAAACTGCGCGAGGCCCGCGACAGCCTGACTGACAAAGACCGCGTGCTTGAAGCGCGCAACAGCAAGATCGACGAGCTCGACGAGAAGCTGGTGCGTACCACGCGGCAGGTGCAGGCGCTGAGCCCGGCCGAGATCGGTGAACAGATTCGCACCGAAGCGACGGCCATGATGTCCCGGGCGGAAACCGAGCTACGCGCGCTCAAGCCGGCGTTCGATGCCTTGCAGCAGCACAGTACCGATCACGGCAGCGCGCACGCCGACTTCATGGCCGGTTTGGTGGCACAGCTGCAGTTCGCGTTGAACCAGCTGCGCGGCGAGTTTGATATCGCCGATGCGCCCAGCGGCGACGCCACGCCGGCGTGGCTGCGCGAAGGCGCGGAAGAAGAGGCGCTGGCTGCCATTCGCCAAGCAGGTCAGTCGATGGGCATGAGCTTCGACGCCAACGGCTTGCCGGTCGCCGGCACCGCGCAAGGGGCCTGAGATGAGTGCCGCGCTCAATGAACGGTTGTACGCGGTGGCCCGTGCCGCCGCTACCGCGGGGCACGGCCGGAAGACCGCCATTTACCGGGCGGCCTGCGCCGAACTCGGCATCAGCCTGGCCACGCTGCACAAGAAGCTGGCCGAACTGACGGTGCGCGCACCACGCAAGCGCCGCGCCGATGCCGGCGAAACCAGTCTGACGCGTGACGAGGCGGTGACGATCTCGACGCTGCTGATGGAGTCCACCCGCAAGAACGGCAAGCGCCTGTATGCCATTGGCGATGCGATTGATGCGCTACGCGCGAACGAGATGATTCGCGCCGAGTTCATCGACCAAGATACCGGTGAAGTTCGACCGCTGTCGGAAAGCACCATCAGCCGGGCGCTGCGCGGTTATGGCTTGCACCCGGATCAGCTGTCTGCCCCGGCGCCGGTGACCGAACTGGCTAGCCTGCACCCGAATCACGTCTGGCAGATCGATGCCAGCCTGTGCGTGCTCTATTACTTGATGCCGTCGGCGTCGATCAAGGTTCGCGACACCGGCCTGCAGATCATGGCGCACGATCAGTTCTACAAGAACAAGCCGAAGAACGTGGCACGCATCGCCGCGGACCGGGTTTGGTCTTACGAGATCACCGATCATGCGAGCGGCTGGATTTACGTCGAGTACGTGATGGGCGCTGAAAGTGGCGAGAACCTGTGCTCGGTGCTGATCAATGCAATGCAGGCGCGCTTGGGTGCCGACCTGCTGCATGGTGTACCGCGCATCCTGATGCTGGACGCCGGCTCGGCCAACACGGCGGCGATGACCCGCAACCTGTGCAAGGCGCTGGGTATCGAGCTGATCGTGCACAAGGTCGGCAACGCGCGCGCCACCGGCCAGGTGGAAAAGGCCCGCGACATCATCGAGCGCAAGTTCGAGCCGGGCCTGAAGTTTCGCCGTGTCGCCAATCTGGCGGAGTTGAACGCACTGGCAAGGGAGTGGCGAGCCATGTTCAACACGACCGAGAAACACCGCCGCCACGGAAAGACGCGCAATCAGGTCTGGATGACGATTCTGGCCAGCCAGCTGATCAAGGCGCCGTCGATCGAGGTTTGTCGGGAACTGGCGGTTGCCTCGCCCGAAAGCCGCAAGGTCACGCCGAAGCTGCGCGTTTCGTTCCAAGGGCGCGAATACGACGTGTCGACCGTGCCGGGCGTGATGGTCGGCGAAAAGCTGATGGTTACCCGCAACCCGTGGCGCAGCGACGCCGCCCAGGTCGTGTTGACCAACGCGGATGGTCACGAGGTGTTCCATGTCGTGCCCGAGGTCATCAAGTCGGAATTCGGCTTTGCTGAGAGCGCAGCGGTCATCGGCCAGAGCTATCGCGCCCACGCAGACACGCCGGCGCAGCTTGCGGCCAAGGAAGTCGAGCAGCTCGCCACCGGGGCTACTACGCCCGCCGAAGCCGAAGCGGCGCGCAAAGCCAAGGCGCTGCCGTTCGGTGGCCGGTTCAATCCCTACAAGCACGTCGAGGATGCGCAGCTGCCGACCTACCTGCCGCGCCGTGGCACCGAGCACGGGCTGACACCGCCGAAGGTCGAGCTGCCGCCGCTCAACGTGTTCGAGCTGGCCAAGCTGCTGAAGCCGCGCCTAGGCGATGCCTGGACGACCGAAAGCTACGCCTGGCTGGAAAAGCAATACCCGCAGGGTGCGCAGGAAGACGCGCTCGACGACATCGAACAGGCCATGCGCCGCCCGGCACTGAGCATCGTGCGCTCGGCCGCTTAGGAGAAGGACATGCTCAAGCTCAAACAGCTGTTGACCCAAGCCGGCCGCAGGCAAACCGAACTGGCCGCGCACCTCAAGCTCAGCGCCGCCACCGTGGCACAACTGGTCAATCACGGTCACTGGCCCAAGTCACTGGATCGCGACGCATTGGCCGATTCGATCCTGGCGTACTTGCGTGAGGCCGGCCTCATGGCGACTGATTTGCAAGACGCATTTGAAGAGTGGACACCGGCACGCGCCAACGTGCCGGCATCCGATCCCCAGCCCCAAGAAGCAGCAATCGACCAAGAACCGGAGGCCCCGATGTTACTGCGAAAGCAAGTCCTGCAACCACAAACCCGCCGCCATTTCGGCCTGACTCGCGATCCGTTCGACGATGTGCGCGGTAGCGACGAGGTCTATGCCTCCGCCGATGTGCGGTATGTGCGAGAGTCGATGTTCCAAATCGCTCGCCACGGCGGCTTTATGGCCATCGTCGGCGAGTCAGGCGCGGGCAAGTCGACGCTGCGCAAAGACCTGATCACCCGCACCCAGTCCCAGGACTTGCCGGTCATCGTGATCCAGCCGCATGTGCTTGGGATGGAGGACAACGACATCAAGGGCAAGACGCTCAAGAGCAACCACATTGCCGAGTCGATCATGGCGGCCGTGGCACCGCTGGTGGCTCCCAAATCGAGTCCGGAGGCGCGTTTCAATCAGGTCTTCAATGTGCTGCGCGATTCGGCCCGCGCGGGCCACAGTCACGTGCTGATCATTGAAGAGGCACACAGCCTGCCGATCCCGACGCTGAAACACCTGAAGCGGTTTTTTGAACTGGAGGATGGCTTTAAGAAACTGCTCGGCATCGTATTGATCGGCCAGTCCGAACTGGCGATGAAGCTGGACGAGCGTAATCCGCACGTGCGCGAGGTGGTCCAGCGCTGCGAGATGGTGACACTGCAACCGCTGGGCGAGCATCTGAAACCCTACCTGGCCGCACGTTTCGAGCGCGCCGGCCGAGCGCTCGACGAGGTGGTGGATGACGCCGCGTTGAAGGCGCTGACCGCAAAACTGTCCGGCCAGGACAAGCGCGGCCAGACGGCCTACTCGGTGCTGTACCCGCTGGCCGTGCACAACGTGCTGACCGCGGCGCTGAACGCGGCTGCCGAATTCGGTGTCCCACGGGTCACCGCCGACGTCGTTGCGGAGGTGTGAGCGATGGGCCTGTATGAACACGCCCTGGTGCAGGCCAAGCGCTTGCGCGACGACACCGAGCGCTGCCTCGCTGCGATCGACTGGCTGATCGCACACGGCTTCCTGCCGGTACTGCAAAACGCATCACAGAGTGTGCAGCCCTATGTGCTGATCAAGACCACGCCCAGGATCGAGCAGCTCAAGCGCCGATTTAGTGCCGAGGTCAGCGAGCGTGTCCACGACGACTGCGGCCCGCGCGTGCGCATGCAGGTCGAAATCAACGGCTGCCCGGTCTGCTGGTACGAATCGGAGGTGAATCCATGCTGAACGCAACGACGATCCACTGGCTGCCTCGCGTACTGACGCCGACGACGCAGACCCGCCTGAACCTGCAAAACCGCGTCATCCGCAAGCTGCGCACCTTGGGCGTCCGCGTGCTGCGCATCGAGTTTGATCGCCACCTGACGATTCACGTCGACCCGGCTACTGCAGGCGCGGCACGCCGGGCAGCGAAATCGCTCTGGATTGCACGCACGCCGGAGGTCGACACCGTGCACCTGACCATCGACCAGGTGCGCGTGACCTACCAGGAGCAACGCGAGCAGGTGCACGCAGTATGACTGGGACGCATGTGGCGATCGAACTGGATACGGAGACGAAGCAACAGTTGGCCGACGAAGCGGAGCGCCTGGTGCGTGCTGGCATGGATCGACAGAAGGCACGCCGGGCGGTGTGGGACGACTACCAGGCGGCACAGGCCGGCAGGCCGGAGCAGCGAGTATCTCGCCCGCTTGAAACGCCGGTGCCCGAGCCACCGAGGTCTGCCAAGGCGGAGCCGGGCAACGACAAATTTTTCACGCCAGAGCGCCTGCAGAAGAACAGGACTGCGCTGGCGAAATTGAAACAACAGATTGGATTGAGGAACACGCAATGAACGCGATCCCCGAGGGATACATGAAGGATGGCAAAGGCCGTCTGGTGCCGGTCGACATCATCAAGCCGATCGATTTGTCGCGAGACGAGTTCGTCGCCGAGACCTACGCCAAGGCGATGGCGATCCAGGATGAGCTGGCTCGCTTCAAAGCCGAGTTGTTTGCGGACATCGAGGCATTCGTCGCGATGTCGGCCGAGCGATACGGCGCCGACGTGGGCGGCGAGAAAGGCAACGTGGCGCTGACCAGTTTCGATGGCAATACCCGCGTGGTGCGCGCCATCAGCGATACGCTGGCCTTCGACGAAGGGTTGCTCGCGGCCAAAACACTGATCGACGAGTGCGTGCACCAATGGACCGAGGACGCCCGGCCGGAAGTGAAGGCGCTGATTGCCGATGCGTTCCAGACCGACAAGGCTGGCAACATCTCGACAGGCCGCGTGCTGGGTCTGCGACGCCTCGATATCGTCGATGAAAAGTGGCAGCGCGCCATGCGGGCGCTGTCCGACTCGTTGCGCGTCCAGTGCTCGAAAGCCTACGTGCGGATTGAGCGTCGCAATGCTGGCACCGGCAAGTTCGAAGCCGTCCGGCTTGATTTGGCGGGGGTGTGAGATGGCCAAGCTGACCAATCTGTTTGAGTGGGGCATGACCACCGTCGTGGACCTGTTCAAAGAGGCCGAGGAGGCCGAAGGAAATCAGCTTGAGATGGTGGAGATGGAGCTGAAGAACGGTCGTACCGTTGCCATCGCCTTGATCTCTGGCCCTTATGCCCACGACATGACCCAAATGATGCGCGATGCAAAAAGCCGCGCGGGCTGAAACCGGAGGTGCCATGGCACTGATCACCGTCGTCATTGAAGACACGCCTTCTGGTGGCATCAGCGTGTACAGCAATTTCAAGCCACCGCTGGCGCACTTGCCTACACCGGCTCAACTGCTCGCGATGAGCATCCTGAGCCGACCCGATAACGAACCCAAGCAATCCCGACCCAACCACCAAGGAGAAATCGCATGACCAAGAAAGAACTGCTGGAAGCGATCCACCGTATTGCCGAACTCGAATGCCCCGGCCTGAGCAAAAAAGCCGTTGAAGTCACGCTCAAGGCGCTTGGTGACGTGTCAACTGCGACGCTCAAAGGCGGTGGCGAAGTCGTGCTGCCTGAGCTGGGCAAGCTGGCCGTGAAGCATCGCAACGCCCGCATGGGGCGCAATCCAAGCACCGGCGAGTCGATCGAGATTCCGGCCAAATCGGCGCTCAAGTTCACTCCGGCCAAGGTGCTGAAAGACGCGCTGGCGTAGTTCTGCGAAACCGCCGTAAGGCGGTCTGCCGGGCGTGGTGGTCCGGTACTGATGAGCAGCCCACGATGACACAAGAAAAGTACAGCAACCGTCAGCGCCTGATCCGGCTGATCCATGTCGCCAAGCGCGATTTGTCGATGGACGACGAGACCTATCGGTTGATGCTGAAGAACGAGACCGGCCTCAGTTCAACCAGCAACCTGAGCGAGTCGCAGCTCGACCGCGTTGTCGGGGCGCTGAAGAAAAAAGGCTTCAAGGTGAAGCCGAAGAAACCGCAAAGCCGGCCGCTGGCCGAAGACGCCCAGTCGCGCATGATGCGCGGCCTCTGGCTGGAGCTGCACCAGCTCGGCTATGTGGGCAATCCGTCTGAGGCAGCGCTGGCGGCCTATTGCAAGCGCATCACTCGCGTCGACGCGCTGCAGTGGCTCAACGGTGAGCAGACGCTGGCCATGATCGAGAGCCTGAAGAAGTGGCGCGATCGCGATGCGCTGGCGATCGCCGAGCGTTGCGGCTTTGGCGGACTGCAGTACGAGCAGCTCGAGGCGGTATCAAAGCTGTGCGCCAAGGTGACCGGCTTGCCGGATCGCTCCAAGGCAAACCTGGCCGCGGTGAAACAGTGGCTGGATGAACGCAAACAAGCACACAGGGAGGCTTGCGCATGAAAGGCAACGAGATGAGGAGCAAGGGGCCGGAGCTGCTGGTCGATTTGGCCCTGCATACCGCCGCGGCGCTGGTCGAGTTGGCTGGCGTCGAGGGTGCACGAGCTGAGCAGCTCGGCCGCGAGGTCGCGGATCGTATGGCGGGTCATTGGGGCGGACAGAACATCTACTTCCCGATGGGTCTGTCGTATAAGCTGTCCCAGCGCGATCGCAGCATCTATGACAAGTTCAATGGCACCAACCAGAGTGATTTGGCCCGAGAGTTCGGCGTGTCGCTGCAGTGGGTGTACAAGATCATCAAAGCTGTTCGTGCGGAGGAAATGGCACGACGCCAAGGCGGGTTGTTTGAGAACGAAGAGGACGAGGATTGAGGGATGGGGCGAACTGCCGTTATCTATACGTTGCCAGCACATCTAAGGCAGACCTTGGCACAGAAGATTATAGAGAATGGCTACGGCAACTATGTATTTCTATCCGAGTGGTTGCGAGATGAGGGCTACACCGTATCGAAGTCCTCTTTGCATCGCTTTGGCCAAGAGTTGAAGACCAACAAGATGGAAAGCATCGCTGATGAGTTCTTTCGTAGCGCAGTCGATAGTCAGGCGCTGGTCGAGTTGCGAATGAGGTGCCTTGAATCAGCGGCCATCACCAACCCAGATGATGCAGTTCAGGTGGCAAAACGTTATCTCAACTGGGTTCTGTCTGGAGGTTGACTGGGTTTCACTGGCTGCAAACTCTTTGCACGAAGGATTCCATCCTTTACCAGTGAGTCCCAGCGCTTCCCATATTTATCTCACCCCTGTACTGGGATTTATCTCGCACCCCATCAGAAGGCCTGCGCAAATCATTCGCAGGTTTCATCGGTGCAGCGCAGGTGGCACTCAAGACAGGGCGGTGTGCATTGTCGTCACCGGCGTGCGTGTTGCGTACTGTGGGCACTCGAAGGTGCCAAATAGCAGCAACGGCCGAAAATGCTACCACGTATGCAATTTTGAAGAAATTTTTGCGAATGAATAGTCAGGTCGACTGCTGACCATGGTGCCGATCATCAAGAAGGATTTTGCCTCGAAACAGCGTGGCCATCTGCTCCCCGTCGAAAGCCTGTCGCCTTGCCGTGACGACAGAGGGAGGGGGGCGACGTGGATGGCGTCCTTTCGTTTCAGCACTGTGGTGCTCGAATTGCGAGCAATGACGAGCACGCTGTGGTGATGAGCGAGGCGAGCACCAGCTCGACTGGCTGTTTTGCATTTGCTGGCCGTACGCCTTGCGCAGTGGTGAACGAAGGGAATCCCGTTGCGACGTTTCGCTCGCCTTGTCGGCACCGGATTCAGCGGGTTTCGTGAGCCGCCCTAAACCCGGAAGCACCTTCCGTGCTTTCTGTCTGCGCAGTGGCTTATTTCATTAATCCTGCGTCAGCAAATATCGAAAATTGCTGACGGATGCATCTGATCGATTCTGGTGCATTGGCGAGATATGACGCTGTCTTCAGGCTGCTGGAAAAGTTCCACCGGCTGGCTTTGTGAATTGTGCTGGATGACGATGGAATTAATCACAGATGAAAATGATTCTCAGCTCGATTTAGAGCTCAGATCCATTCTCTCAAGCGGAATCCGAACCCATGTGTGTGCAATTTCTCCGTCGCCTTGCCCGCGACGAGCGCGGTGTGACTTCGATCGAATACGGCATCCTTGCCGCCGGCCTGGCGGTCGCCATCGGGGCGCTGGTGTCGAGTGACGGCGCCTTCACCAAGTCGATCAACCAGATCTTCCAGAACATCGTCAACACCATGCCGCAATCGGGCGGGGCGAAGCAATAAGCGCGCTGTGCCTCGCACTTGCGGTGCTGTGCGCGGCGCGGCTGGCGTGGACCGACTGGACACGCCGGCGCCTGTACAACCGCGAGGTACTGGCGCTGGCCGGGCTGGCGCTGCTTTACGGCGTGCTCGACCCGGGCTGGTCGCCGGCGTGGACGGGTTTTCTGGGTGCGCTGCTGGTCGGCTTGCCGCTGTTCGCGCTGCGCGTTTGCGGTGGCGGCGACGTCAAGCTGCTGGCTGCGCTGGCGCTGTGGTTGCCGGGCCAGCTGGGGCTGTTTGCGCTGGCGAGTGCGGTGCTGGGCTTGGCGCTGACCCTGCTGATGCTGTGGCAAGGGCGGCGTACCGTCCCTTACGGTACGGCGCTGATCGGTGCGGCGGGACTGGTTTCGATTCTGGGCGGCTGATGCCGCCGCAAGGTGTTCTCTTTCGATGAAATCCAAACAAGTGATGTATATCGCCGGCGCATTGTCGCTGGCGCTGCTGGTGTTCGTGATGCTGCAGCGTGGCCGGGTCCCGGAGGTCAAGCCGGCGAAAGCCGTTGCCCGCCCGCAGGTGCTGGTGGCGACCGGCGCGCTCGAGCCCGGTGCCTTTATCGAGCCCGGCCATCTGGCCTGGCGCGAGTGGCAAGGCAAGCCCGAGGACGCGGCGCGCTATTTCCGTCGCGGGGTCGATCGCGAGGATGAAGTCGTCGGCCGTCTGGTGCGTACATCGCTGCGTGCCGGTGATGCGCTGACGGCGCAGGCGCTGTTGCGCGCCGGCGATGCGGCCTTCCTCGCCGCAGTGCTGCAGCCGGGCATGCGGGCGATCACCGTGCCGATCGACGCCGTCAGCGGCAGCGCCGGGCTGATCCAGCCGGGCAACCGCGTCGACGTGATTCTCGCGAGCAATCGCGACAGCCGGCTGTATGGCGCCGCACCGCAATATCAGGCGAGCACCCTGGTCGCCAATGCGCGGGTGATTGCAATCAACCGCCGCGTCGAGGGGCGCAGCGCCAGCGAAGTCGCCAGCGCCGGTGAACCCGACGAAGGCACAGCGACGCTGGAAGTCAGCCCCAAGGCCGCGCAGATGCTCAGCCTGGCCCGCGGTCTGGGCGAGCTGTCGCTCAGCCTGCGCAGCCTCAACGACGGCGCCGAGCCGGACAACACCAAGGTCACGCTGGCGGGCGAGCTGATGCCGGCCGCCGCGCCCACGGCCGAGATCGTCACCGGGCCTGCGGCGCCGTCCGGGCCGGTGATGCTGTACGGCAACGAAACGCGCTGATCCTCCGGCGGCCCAGCGCCGCCACCGCTGCGGGCCATGCCCGTACCCCCATTCGGAGTTCCCCCATGAAATGCAGACTACCCCGCTGCAGGTTGCTGCTCGGCCTGCTGCTATGGCCGCTCGCGGCCAATGCACAGACGCCGCGTGCGGCCCATGCGCAGGCACCGCTCGCGGTCAGCGCACCGGCGCCGCTGGCACTGACCATCGGCAAGGCGCAGCTGATCGAGCTGCCGCAAGCCGCCGGCACGCTCTATGTCGCCGATCCCGGCGTGGCCAGCATGGTGGCGCCGACGGCCAAGCGCATCCTCGTCGCCGGCAAGCGGGCCGGCAGTACGACGCTGTTCGCGCTCAACGCCCAGGGCCAGGTGATCTATTCGGCCGACCTCATCGTCGGCTATGACACCCAGTCGATGATGGGCGCGCTCAAGCGTGACTTTCCGGCGCTGAAACTCGATCTGACCGCGGTGCCGAACGGCGTCGCCGTGTCGGGCCATGTGCCGAATACGCAGACGGCGACGCAGGTCGTGACGCTGCTCGATGCCTTCGTCAAGACCGAGACCGGCAAGGGCGAAGTGCGCACGCCGACCGAATCGCAAAAAGGCGAGTCGGCCAAGGACGAGGGCGTGACCGGCGGTTCGGGTACGCTGGGCAGCCGCAACGGTCGCGTGATCAACCGGATGACGATCGCCGAATCGAATCAGGTGACGATCCGCATCCGCATCGCCGAGGTCAGCCGCTCGGTCAAGGAGCAGCTGGGCCTGAAGTGGAACCGCGCCGCGACGATCAACGGCAACGGTTTTGCGCTGGCGGCATCACCGGTGTCGATGGGCCTGACCGGCTTGCTGGCGAGCGAGGGCATCGGCGGCCTCGCCAAGGGCACCGACATCACCGCGGTGATCGATGCGCTGGCCGAGGAAAAACTCGTGTCCATCCTCGCCGAACCCAACCTCACGGTGATGTCGGGCGAGAAGGCCAGCTTCCTTGCCGGCGGCCAGATGCCGTTCCCGGTGCTGCAGGACGACGACGTCGGCATCGAGTTCAAGGACTACGGCGTGGTGCTCGGCATTACGCCGACGGTGCTGTCCAACCAGCGCATCAGCCTGCATGTGCGGCCCGAGGTCAGCGAACCCGACTACGCCAACGGCATCCAGCTCAAGGGTTATTCGATGCCGGGCTTCCGCGTGCGCCGTGCCGACACCACGGTCGAGCTGGCGTCGGGGCAGAGCTTTGCGCTGGCCGGGCTGATTTCCAACGATCTGACGCATCAGGCCGACAAGCTGCCGGGCCTCGGCGACATGCCGATTCTGGGCGCGCTGGCGCGGTCGAAGAAGTTCCAGAAGGGCGAATCCGAGCTGGTCATCATTGCCACCGCCTATCTGGCGCAGCCGTCGAACACGCCGCTGTCCGTCCCCAACGAAGTGATCAACCAGGGCAATCCGTTCGAGCGCCATCTGCTCGACGCACAGCCGACGATAGGCGCCACCGCGCCGGGAGCACACCATGCCGCGCCTTGAACGATTCGCCGCCTTGCTGGCGTCCGCCGTGCTGACCGCCTGCGTCGCGCCGGGCGGCCCGGGCGTCAGCGCCTCGGCGAATTACCCGGTGTACCAGCCGCTCGACACGCGCATCGCGCTCGATCCGGCCCGGCCGCTGGCGTCGCAACTGGCCGGCACCGACGTCAGCCGCACCACCGCCACGGTGACGGTGCCGGCCGATTTCGCCGGCAAGACCGAGCTGCGCCGCGCGCTGTTCGATGCCGGCGTGATTGCACAGCGCTGGCTGCCGTCGGCCGACGGCGCGGCCAGCGTCGCATTCAAGCGCGATGTCGCCCACGCACCGGCCTGCCTGCCGGCCGCCGACGCCGGACAGCAGCAGCTCGACGGCAAGTGGTATGGGTCGCGGGTACGTTCGAGCCAGCTTGGCTGCAGCGTCAACGCCAATCTTGCCGCGCAACTGGCGCGCCCGGCCGACCTGAGTGATCCGGCGCAGCTGGACGCGCCGAACGCCGTGCGTGCCGTCGGCGCCGTCGAAGCCTATCAGCGCGGCAATGTGCCGGCGCCGGATTCCGGCACCTCGTTCGAGGCCGGCAGCGGCGGCAAGGGCCCGATGTAAACGTCGTTGTAAATGGCCGCCGTCAACGGATGAGCCCCGTCGTCGTCGGCGGGGCAGCCGGGCCAGGCCCGGCAAGGAGAAAACATGCATTTCATGCTTGATGACCGCGCGAAAACGCAAGGCGTCGTCATTTTGGCGCGCTCGCGCGAGTGCGCGGCGCAATGGGCGGCAAGCTGCCGCGAACACGGGTTCGATCTGGCATTGGCGACGACCTGGCCCGATTCGGGCGGCGCCTTGCCCGGCGAATTGCACCATGCCGCGCTGGTGATCGCCGATGGCGGCGACGACGCGCTGGCCTGCGTCGCGACGCTGCGCGTCGTCTGCGATCCGGCCAGCGCCATCGTCCTCGTCGGCAGTGCCGACGATCTGTCGCTGGCAAGGCAGGTACGCCGGGCCGGCGCCAGCGAGTATTTCGCCGCGCCGGTCGACGCCGACGAGCTGGCGCGGGCGTGCGCCGATCTGCAGAGCGGCGGTTCGGCCGAGCGGCGCGGCAGCCGCGTTGTCGCGGTGCAGGGCAGTTGCGGCGGCGCCGGCGCCGGTCTGGTGACCGCCGCACTCGGCGCGATTGCCGCCACGCGTTATGGCCATCGCGCCGCGGTGGTCGACCTCGGTCTGGCCAGTCCGACCGCCGGCAGCTGGCTGGGTTGCGATCAGCCGGGCGAGCTGGCCAGGCTGCTGTTGACGCCCGAACGCATCGACCACGCGCTGATCGAGCAGGTCGTGCAAAGGCCGGCACCGCAGCTGGCCTTGCTGGACGGCAGCGGCGCGCAGCCTCAGCTCGACGCAGCGTCGAGCCGTGCGCTCGCCAGCGCCTTGGGCGAACAGTATCGCTACCAGTTCTGGCGCGGCAGCGGCCTCGATGCGGCGGCAACGCACGGCTTCGCCCGTGCCGACCAGATCGTGCTGGTCTGCGACGGCACGCTGGCCGGCGTGCGCAATGCGCGTGAATTGCTGCGCCGCGCCGCCGAGTCGCAAAAACCGTGCATGCTGGTGTTCAACCAGTCGCGTCCGGACAGCGTGCTCGACGTCGACGGTCTGGCCGACGCGCTGGGCCGTCGCCCCGACCACGTGCTGCCGTATCGCGCCAAGCTGGCGACGCAGCAGCTCGACCAACTGGCGCTGACTTCGCCGGCGCACGTGCTGGCCAGCGCGCTCGACGATCTGGCCGCTGCCTTGCTCGGCGTGACGCGCGCACCGCGTCGCCGCTGGTGGAGCAGGGCGAAATGAGCGCGCTGCACGAAGTCAGCAACAGCGCCTATGCCGAGCTGCGCCGGCTGATCGCCGACGAAATCAAGGCCGAATCCGCGCTGGCGATGTCGCTGGCCGAAATCGACGGCGCGGTCGGCCAGATCATCGCTGGCCGCGTGCGCCAGCACCGGATCTATCTGAACCAGAGCGAGCAGCGCCAGCTGACGCGCGAAATCGTCGACGACATGGTCCGGCTCGGCCCCTTGCAGGTGCTGATGGACGACCCGGAAGTCAGCGACATCATGGTCAACGGCCCGCAGCGCGTCTTCGTCGAAAAGCGCGGCCGGCTGCAGCCGAGCGGCCAGCGCTTTCGTGACGGCGAACACCTGATGAATCTGGCGCAGCGCATTGCCGGCGGCGTCGGCCGCCGCATCGACGAAGCGTCGCCGATGGTCGACGCGCGCCTGCCCGACGGCAGCCGCGTCAACATCGTCGCGCCGCCGCTGGCGCTCGACGGCGTGTGCATGTCGATCCGCAAATTCGCCCGCCACGCGATCAGCCTCGATGGCCTCGTCAGCCGCGCCAGCCTGACGCAGCAGATGGCCGACGTGCTCAAGCTGGCCGCGCGCGCGCGTTTCAACATCCTGATCTCGGGCGGCACCGGCTCGGGCAAGACGACCTTGCTCAATGCGCTCAGCCAGCATATCGACGCGAACGAGCGCATCGTCACCATCGAGGATGCCGCCGAGTTGCGGCTGCAGCAGCCGCATATCGTCCGGCTGGAAACGCGTCCGCCGAGCCTGGAAGGGCGCGGCGAAATCACCCAGCGCGATCTGCTGAAGAACGCGCTGCGCATGCGGCCCGACCGCATCCTGCTGGGCGAAGTGCGCGGCGCCGAGGCTTTCGACATGCTGCAGGCGATGAACACCGGCCACGACGGCTCGATTTCGACGCTGCACGCCAACAGCCCGGCCGATGCGCTGCTGCGGCTGGAGAACATGCTCAATATGGGCGTGGTCAACATGCCGTCGGCGCTGATCCATCGCCAGCTCGCCAGCGCCATCGATCTGCTGGTGCAGGTCGAGCGCGCGGCCGACGGCCAGCGCCGCGTCACGCGCATCAGCGCCATCGTCGAAGCCGACGGCGACGTCCGCTGCGTCGACGTATTCGCCTGGCGCGACAGCGGCGAGGCGCGCACCGCGCACGCGGTGGATTTCGACGACAAGCTGGCATCGGCCGGCCTGATCGATGCATGGCGGGAGGTGCTCGGTGAGCGCGCTTGAACTGGTGCTGGTCGCGGCGATCGCCGCGCTGGGGCTGTGGCCGCCGTATCGCGATGCGCAAAGGCGGCGGGCGCTGGCGCGGCGCTTCAATCCGGATGCGCTGGCCGCGCCGCGCTGGCGGGCGCCGCAACGTGGCCAGCTTGCACTGGCGGCGGTGGCAATCGTCGCGACGCTGCTGGCGGGCGGATTCGGCCTGCCGATGTGGGCGGCGCCGTTGGCTGGCGTGGCGGCGGGCTGGGCGGCTTTGCGCGTCTGGCGTGCCCGGCAGCACAAGCTCGCCAGCGAGCGTTTCGCCGCCGATTTTCCCGACGCGGTCGAAGCGCTGACACGTGCGGTGCAGGCCGGCGTGCCGATCGAGCGCGCGCTGGCGGGGCTGGCCGAATTGTTTCCGGGCGAGCTCGGCACGCGCTTCGCCGGGCTGGCACGCCAGCTCGACCTCGGCCTGCCGCTGCGCGATGCGCTGGGCGAATTGTCGCGCGGGCTTACGCTGCCCGACCTCGACTTCTTCTGCGCGGCCTTGCTGCTCAATCGCGATAGTGGCGGCCAGCTGTCGACGATGCTGGCGGCGCTGGCACGCACGCTGCGCGCCCGTCACGCGGCACAGCGCAAGTTGTCGGCGCTGACGGCCGAATCGCGCGCCGCCGCGCGCATCGTCGCGGCGATGCCGGTCGTCATCCTCGGCCTGCAGGCGTTCACGCATCCCGAGCATTTGCAGTTTCTGCTGCGCGACGCCAGCGGCCGTCTGGTTGCCGCGTATGCGATCACCAGCATCGTCGGCGGCTTGCTGCTGATCCGCCGGATGTCCCGTTTTTAAGTATTCGGCACCGGGCCGGCGGGCGCCGCCCTGGCATGCGTCCGCCTTGCCCGTCACCTGGCACGGCGCCGAACGCGGTCGCGAGCAGGCCGTAAACAGGTTCTAGGAGAAATTCATGATTGATGTTCTGTGGCTGCTGCCCCTGGCGCCGCTGACGGCGATGCTGCTGTACGCGCGCTGGCGCACCAATGGCGAGCGCCGGATCCGTTTGCGCGGGCTGGGCCAGGCGCAATCGGCCGGGCTGGACTGGCGCGGTGGCGCATCCCGGCTGACGCCGCTGCTGGCCAGCCATGGCGAGCGGCAACGGCTGCGTGCGCGGCTTGACGCCGCCGGCTGGCGCGAGGACTGGCAGCTCGACGCCTTCCTGCTGGCCAAGTTCGCGCTGCTGCTCATCGTCGGCGTATTTGCGCTGTGGTGGCTGGAGATCCGCAGCATGGCCGACCTCGTGCGGCCGGGGCCGATGTTCAAGGCGCTGCTGTTGCTGTTCCTAGCCGTGCGCGTGCCCGACTGGCTGCTGGGCGACCGGGTGCGCCAGCGCCAGTTGCGCATTCGCGCGATGGCGCCGCAGGCGCTCGACCTGCTGACGATTTGCGCCGAGGCGGGGCTGGGGCTGGACGAGGCGCTGCTGCGCGTTGCCAACGCCATCGACCATAACGCGCCGGAAATCGCCAACGAGTTCCGCACCACGCGCTCCGAGCTGCTGGTGCTGCCTGACCGCGGCGAGGCCTTGAAACGGCTGGCGCAGCGCAGCGGCGTGCGCGAGCTGGAGCTGCTGGCCAATTCGCTGATCCAGTCGATGCGCTATGGCGCGCCGCTGGTCGAATCGCTGCAGGTGATCGCCAGCGAAAGCCGCGCGCGTCAGGTGTCCGAACAGGAAGAAAAAGCCGGCGCGGTTGCCGCGCGCATCGGCATTCCGCTGATCGTGCTGGTGCTGTTCCCGCTGGTGGTGCTGATGGCGGCGCCGCCGATGATTTCGCTGATCGGCACGCTGTCGGGCGGGGGCCGGCCATGACCGCGCGCAAGGCCTGCCGTGGCGCGATCACGGTCGAATTCGCGCTGGTCGCGCCGCTGGTGCTGTTCGTGCTGGTGTGCGCGCTCGATCTGGCGCGCGTTGCCGTTGCGCGCATCCTGCTCGAACGCAGCCTGTACGAAATCGGCCACGAGCTGCGCCTTGCACGAGGCGAGGGGCTCGACGGCATCGCTGCGCGCGTGCTCGATGCCAACCACCACTTGTTGTTCGATCCCGACGCGGTCGAAGTGCGCGCCAGCCATGCCGACGATCTGGCCGCGCTGGCCGACGATGCGGGCGAGGCCGGCGGCGGCGGGCCGGGGCAGGTGGTCGAACTGACGCTGGAGGCCGAGCTGGGCGGCGTGTTGCGCCCGGCCGCCGAGGCGCCGCCTTATCAACTGCGGACACTGCTGATCAATGAACCCGAATTTTGAACAACTGCGCCTTGGACGACAGGCCGGCGCCATCACCGTCGAAGTGGCCTTGCTGCTGCCGGTGGTCATGCTGGTGATCCTGGCGGGCGTGGTACTGAGCGATTACCAGCTCGCCAGCCAACGGCTGCACCGGGCCACCGCGGCCTATGCCGATGCGCTGGCCAACCAGCCACTGCCGGCCGGCACGCGGCTGTGGCCGCGCTTGTCGCGTGACGGCGACGTGGCGCACACCGTTTTCACCGGCACGCTGGCCGATCCGCGCGATGGCGAGGCGCCCGATGGCGTCGGCGTGCGCGTCAGCTATCTGGATACGACCGCAGACAAGCCGATGGCGACCCAGTTGATGCAAGGCGAGTGCGACGCCGCGCCGGCCGCGCTGGACGACGTCGCTGCAACGCTGGTCACGATGGATAACGTCGCCAAAAGCGAGCTGGTACGCGTCGAAGCCTGCCTGCCTTACCAGCCGCCCTTGTGGCTGGGCTGGGCCTTGCCGGATGAATTGCGCAGCCATTTTGTCGCCCAGCGCCGTGCCTGGCGCGATGGTGAAGCGGGAGGACGGCGATGAGAGCGAGGATGAGGCCGCGCGCGCAGCACGGCGGCGTGGCGATCTGGGCGGCGATGACGCTGCTGCCGGTACTGGCGATGTGGACGTTCGCGTTCGAAGCCGGGCGCTATCAGAGCATACAGATGCGCCTGCATCAGGCGCAGACGGGGGCCGCACTGGTGCTGGCCAAGGAAGGGCCCCGCGCTACCGAGAACGTGCTCGGCGAGGTCGCCGATGCCTATGTCGAACAGAATATGCAGGCGATCGTCGGTGACGACGTCGATGTCGAGACCGGTCTGCTGCTGAGCGACGATACCGTGCGCCTTGGCGCGCGCCGGCCGTACGCGGCGTGGCTGAACAGTGGCCCGGTGTGGCGGGACGTCGACCAGAGCGTCGTCGCAGAGCGGATGTTCCGGCCGGTCGAGGCGTCGCTGGTGCTCGATTCGTCGGCGTCGATGATGTCGCCGACCGATGCCGTCGCCGCGGTGCGCGAAGGCGTGCAGGCGTATATCGCCAGCGCCTTTCGCGATCGCGAGCAGAGCCGCGATTTCACCATCAACCTGATTTCCTACGCCGGCATGGTGAATATCGGCTGGTCGGCCAAGGACAGGCTGGTGACGCCGGCGTCGCGGCGCATCCCGCCCCATCTCAAGGACGTCGCGGTCGAAAACGGCTGGTGGCATGGCGACGATCTGCTGCATCGGGCTGGCGCCGAAGGGCTGCGCCAGGGGGCGTGCGTGAAGCGCAAGCCGCTTTCACCGGGCAACGAGGCGACGTATATCCGCAAGGTGGTCGAGGCGCCGCCGGGCAGCCCCGACGACGGCTTCGAGCTGCAGCTTGAACACGGCGCCGACCGGTGGGGAGAACCGGCGGCGGCGGCGACGACTTACCTCGAGTACAGCACCGGGCTCGACGCGATCCGCGATATCGGCCTGCAGATTCCGCGTGCCGGCCGCAACGTCAATCCGCCGTCGCGCTGGGACAAATACGCCGCGCACGATCTCAAAAACGCCGTCGGCGCCGCCTACGACTGCGCGCATATGCCGATGCTGGTCGCGTCCGGCAACCGCAAGGAGCTGGTGCAAAGGCTGGACCAATACCTGCCGACGGCCACGACCGGTGGCGACGAGGGATTGGCGTGGGGCTACCGTGCGCTGCACCCGGCATGGCGCGGCGTGTGGTCCAAAACCTACCCGATGGATTTCGACCCGCGGCGCGAGAAAAAGCTGCTGCTGTTCAGCGATGGCGCCAATGTCACCGGCTATGGTGGCGGCCGTAGCTGGGTGAACGGTCGGGAGGTCACCCTGCCCAACGTGATTCCGCCGCTGTGCGAGCGGATGAAGCAGCAGGGCATCGAAATCTCGGTGTTGCTGCTCGACCCGGGAGGCTGGAATTTCTCGGATGAAGCAGGGACCCTGCGGGATTACCGCAACTGCGCCAGCAGCCCCGAGCGTTTCCGCCTCGTCAACAAGACCGTCGACGTCATCCGCTTCCTGCGTGAATGGGGGCAGCGCGAGTACCGGGTGCGGCTGGTCGACACGCTCTGATCGTGGCGGCAGGGCAGCGTGGGCCGGTGCTGCGGTGGACGTGGCGCCGGCATCTGTGGACCTTGCCGACCGGGATTGGCCGCGGGGGACGTGCCCGCGATCAGCCGCAGCCGCCCGATGAAGCCGCTTGCTGATGTTTTTCTTGCGCATAGAGATGCGCGACGGAGTCACCGGCTGCGCCATCGACGCTGGCGGTGACTGCGAACCTCATCGCGTCGCACCGGGGCGGAAGAATGAAAAACGCCCGGACCAGCCGGGCGTGTGGGAGCGCGGAAGGTCAGCCGTGCGCTTCGGCGCTGCCTTCGAGGTAGGCGGCGCGGACTTCGGCACTGGCGAGCAGTTCCTCGCCGGTGCCGGTCAGCACGATCTCGCCGTGTTGCAGCACATAGGCGCGGTGGGCGACCTTGAGCGCGTGGTGGGCGTTCTGCTCGACCAGCAGGATCGTCATCCCGTCACGCGTGTTCAGTTCCTTGATGATCTTGAACACCTGCTTGATGTAGAGCGGCGCGAGCCCCAGCGACGGCTCGTCCAGCAGCAAGAGCTTGGGCCGGCCCATCAGCGCGCGGGCGATCGCCAGCATCTGCTGCTCGCCGCCCGACAGCGTGCCGGCACGCTGCTGCTGGCGCTTGTCCAGGATCGGAAACATCTCGAACATGCGCTTCAGGTCGGCGTCGAAGTTCGCCGGGTCGGCGAAGGTTGCGCCCATCTGCAGGTTTTCCAGCACCGTCATCCGCTGGAAAATGCGCCGACCTTCCGGCACCAGCGCAATGCCTTCGCGCGAGATCTTGTGCGTCTGCATCTGGGTGATGTCCTCACCCTGAAAGCTGATCTGCCCGCTTGATGCGGTCGGCTTGCCGAACAGCGTCATCATCAGCGTCGATTTGCCGGCGCCGTTGGCACCGATCAGCGTGACGATCTCGCCCTCGTTGACGACGAGGTCGACGCCGCGCAGTGCGTGAATCGCGCCGTAGTACGCGTGCACACCCGAATATTGCAGCATGGTGCTCATGCGGCCTCCTTGTCGTCGGCGTCTTCTTCGCCCAGATACGCCTTGATCACGTTCGGGTCGTTCTGGATCTGCTGCGGCGTGCCTTCGGCGATCTTGTTGCCGAAGTTGAGCACGCAGATGTGGTCGGAGACGCGCATCACCACATTCATATCGTGCTCGATCAGCAGCACGCCCTTGCCGTGCTCGCGCGTCAGGTAGAGCAGCAGCTCGTTCAGCTCGGCCGATTCGCGCGGATTGAGGCCGGCGGCGGGCTCGTCAAGGCACAGCAGCAACGGATCGACGCACAGCGCCCGGGCAATCTCGATCCGCCTTTGCGTGCCGTACGACAGATTGCCGGCGGCGGTATCGGCCAGCTCGATCAGCTTGAGCCGGGTCAGCCACATCTCGGCCTTGGCCAGCGCGGCCTCGCGCGCCTGTTTGAAACCGGCGCGGCCGAACAGGCCGGCGATCGAGAAGCGCGACGCGGTTTGCAGCGCATTGTGCTGCGCGACGATCAGGTTCTCGAGCACCGACATGTTCGGAAACAGCCGGATATTCTGGAAGGTGCGCACGACGCCGGCCTTGCGGGCGACGTGGTAGGACGGCATTTCGTTCAGCAGCAGGGGCCCGTGCACCGGGTGGTGCATGCGCACGCTGCCCTCGGTCGGCTTGTAGAAGCCGGTCAGGCAGTTGAAGAACGTCGTCTTGCCGGCGCCGTTCGGGCCGATGATCGACGTGATCTTGCTCTTCGGCACCGTCAGCGACAGATCGTCGATCGCGGTCAGGCCGCCGAAGCGCATGGTGAGGCGGTCTACCTCAAGCAGCATTTCACTCATGCCCGCGCTCCTTGCTTTGATAGACGGTAGGTCGGTTCGCGATGGGCGATCAGGCCGCCCGGTCGCCACACCATGATCAGGATCATCGCCGCGCCGAACATCAGCATCCGGTACTCGGAGAAATCGCGGCCCAGTTCCGGCAGCAGCACCAGCAGTACCGAGGCGATCACCACGCCGAGCTGGCTGCCCATGCCGCCGAGCACGACGATGGCGAGGATGGTTGCCGATTCGGAGAACACGAAGCTTTCCGGCGAAATGAAGCCCTGACGCGCGGCGAAGAACACGCCGGCGAAACCGCCGAGCATGGCGCCGATCGCGAAGGCCGAGAGCTTGATGTTGGTGACGTTCATCCCGAGCGCCTTGCAGGCGACCTCGTCCTCGCGCACCGCTTCCCAGGCGAGGCCGACCGGCAGCTTGCGCAGGCGGGACACGAACAGATTGGTCAGCAGCGCCAGTACCAGAATCAGGTAGTACAGGAACATCACCCGGTGGTCGGGCGAGTAATCAAGGTGGAAGAACGACGCGAAGGTCGCACCGTCGTCGCTGTCGGGCTTGAACGGCAGGCCGAAGAAGGTCGGACGCGGGATCGAGCCGATGCCGTTCGGGCCATTGGAAAAATCGGTCCAGTTGACCAGGATCAGCCGGATGATTTCGCCGAAGCCGAGCGTGACGATCGCCAGATAGTCGCCGCGCAGCCGCAGCGTCGGCCAGCCGAGGATGATGCCGAACGACGCCGCGAGCGCGCCGGCCACCGGCAGCGTCTCCCAGAAACCCCAGCCGAAGTGCGTCGACAGCAGCCCGTAGGTGTAGGCGCCGACGGCGTAGAACGCGACGTAGCCGAGATCGAGCAGGCCGGCGAGGCCGACGACGACGTTCAGGCCCCAGCCGAGCATCACGTAGATCAGCACCGTGGTGGCGGTATCGACGACATAGCGGTTGCCGGAGAACGCGATCGGCAGCACCAGCGCAAAACCGACCACCGCGTAGCCGATCCATTTGAGCCACGGCCGCGTCGCGCCGACTTCGGGCCGGGTGCGCGCGCGCTTGGCCTTGTTCAGCGACACGTGGTCGAGGACGAACTGCAGCACGAGGCGGCCGACGAACATCGTTGCGACGAAGGCCAGCAGCCACGGCCAGCGCGTTGCGATTGCCAGCGCGCCGCCGGCATCGACGGTTTTCAGGCCGATCATCGGCACGCCGAGCAGCAAGGACACCAGCGCGATGCCGGTCGCGTCCTTGAGCCGGCCGGCCACGTTAGGTAGGTTATGAGCAGTCGTGGTCATCAGACTTTCTCCACTTCCGGACGACCCAGCAGGCCGCTGGGACGGAACATCAGCACGACGATCAGCAGCACGAAGGTGGCGACGTCCTTGTATTCGGGCGACAGGTAGGCGCTCCAGAACGATTCGATCATGCCGATGATCAGGCCGCCGAGCATCGCGCCGGGCAGCGAGCCGATGCCGCCGAGCACC
This sequence comes from Jeongeupia wiesaeckerbachi, assembly GCF_050916355.1. Lineage (GTDB taxonomy): Bacteria > Pseudomonadota > Gammaproteobacteria > Burkholderiales > Chitinibacteraceae > Jeongeupia > Jeongeupia wiesaeckerbachi. The sequence goes on along the minus strand of NZ_CP136946.1, from coordinate 3,742,361 downwards.
GCGGCGGTGAACGCCTTGATGCCGGCGACGAAGCCGATCGAGAAATCGACGACGCCGTAATAGACGGTGACCATCACGCCGGCGACGGCCGCGAGCGCGGCGCCGATGACGAAGGTGAGCGAGATCGTCCGGTCGACATTGATGCCGAGCAGCGAGGTCATCGTGCGGTCCTGCTCGCACGCGCGCTGCTGGCGGCCGAACGAGGTTTTCGTGATCAGGTAAGTGAACACGGCCAGCAGCACCGCGGTCACGACGATGATCAGGATTTGCGTATAGGCGAGCTGCACGGTGAAGCCGTTGCTGCTGGTGAACAGCTCGAAGCCGCCCGGCAGCAGCGCGTTGATCGGCTTCACGCGCGCGCCCTGGGTCAGCTGCACCATGTTCTGCAGGAAGATCGACATGCCGATCGCCGAGATCAGCGGCGCCAGTCTCGAGGCGTTGCGCAAGGGCCGATAGGCGATCCGTTCGACCGACCAGCCGTACACCGACGTGAACACGATCGCGACGACGAGGGTGATCAGGAGCGCGACCGGCACGGCCATGATGCCGAGCGAGCCGAGCAGCGTCAGCACGGTGACGGCGATGATCGCGCTGACCATATAGATGTCGCCGTGGGCGAAGTTGATCATGCCGATGATGCCGTACACCATCGTGTAACCCAGCGCGATCAGGCCGTACACCGAACCCAGTGTCAGGCCGTTGATCAGCTGTTGTATGAATTGTCCCATGGATACTTGCTCCAGATGATGAGGTGCGAGGACTGCGTTCCGGCCTGTGTGGCAGTGAACAATGCCCTTCTTCGAAGGATTCGGGCTGATGCCCGTTTTCCTGGGGCACCTGTGGTGCGTGCGGGCCGGCGGCCTTGGGGCGCGGCCGACCGGCCCGGGTGCCGCGCCGGTATCCCGGCGCGGACGGTCAGGCTTACTTCACCATCTCGTACTTGTTGCCCTTCCACTGGTAGACGACGAAGCCCGGCGCCTTCAGATTGCCCTTGGCATCGAACGACAGCTTGCCGACCACGGTGTTGAACGTGCCGCTGGCCAATGCCTTTTGCAGGTCGCCGTACTTGACGCTCTTGGCCTGGGTGGCGGCTTGCTGGAACAGCTGCATTGCGGCGTAGGCGTAGAGCACGTAGCCATCCGGCTCGACCTTGGCCTTGCGGAATTCCTTGACGACTTCGGCGGCGGCCGGGTTGCTGCGCGCGTCCGGTGCGAACGTGAACATCACGCTGTCGGCGTTGCCGCCGGCGGCGGTCACCAGTTCGTTGTTGCTCATGGTGTCGCCGCCCATCACGGTCAGCTTCATGCCGGCCTGCTTGGCCTGGCGCAGGATCAGCGCGACTTCGGTGTGATAACCGCCGAAGGCCAGCACTTGCACGCCAGCGGCTTTGAGCTTCGACACGAGGCCCGAGTAATCCTTTTCACCGGCGGTGATCGATTCGCGCAGCGCCGGCTTCATGCCCTTGGCTTGCAGACCCTTGGCCATTTCGTCGGCCAGACCCTTGCCGTAGGCGCTCTTGTCGTCGATGACGGCGACCTTCTTGCCGGCGAAATGCGAGGCAATGTAAGCGCCGGCGATGCCGCCTTGCTGGTCGTCACGACCCATGATGCGGAAGATGTTCTTCAGGCCGCGTTCGGTCACCTGCGGGTTGGTCGACACGGTGACCATCGGGATCTGCGCTTCGTTGTAGATGTCCGACGCCGGGATCGTCGAGCTCGAACACCAGTGGCCGTGCATGAAGACGATCTTCTTGTTGACCATGGCGTTGGCCACCGAAACGGCCTGCTTCGGATCGCAAGCATCGTCGCCGATTTCAAGCTTCAGCTTCTGGCCGAGCACGCCGCCCTTGGCGTTGATGTCGGCCACGGCCAATTCTGCGCCGCGCTTGATCTGCTCGCCGGCCGACGCGTATGCGCCGGTCATCGGGCCGGCAATCGCCACCGAGTAATCGGCATGGGCCTGTGCGGTGAACAGGGCGCCCAGGCCCAGACCGGTCATGGCAATCAGTTGCTTCATGTTCGACTTCATAGTGCCTTCTCCTTGATGGACTGTAGTCCGTTACTACAGGGGTGATGCCGCCAGCTTTTGCGGGCTGCCGTAATGATTCTTCAAAGTGTCGGATGCGCTTGCCTTTCAACCCAACGTAACCCAGCAACCATGCTTCCGATGTAGGTGCTTTCCAGCGTTCATGCCGGTTCGGCGTCCATCTGGCGGGTTGTGCCGAGCGATCGGCGTTGGGGGCTAGGCAATCGTCATCAGGCTGGCGTTTCCTCCGGCGGCGGCCGTGTTGACGCTGATCGACTGCTCGGCGAACAGCCGGAGCAGGTCGTAGTCGTCACCGGCGTCCAGATCGGCGCTGGCCAGTCCGAACACCTGCACGATCGGCCCGTCGCGGCGGGCGATCCGGCGGCCGAGTTCGAGCAGCGCATCGCTGTCGCCTTCGAACAGCACGGCGCCGGCCGGGCTCAGCGTGTCGATGTCGTTGCCGGCCACACGGCGCACCTGCGCACTCAGCGCTGCCGGCAGCGTTTCGATCAGGCTGTTGGCCGCGGGGCTGTCGACAAAGCACGCGACGTTGCCGCTGGCCAGCGCCGCCGCCAGCTGCGCTTGCGCGCCGGTTGGCGTCGAGGCCAGGCACAGCAGCGGGCCGCGCGGCGTCAGCCGGTAGCGATTCAGTTCGCCGGTCGGGCCGGGCAGCGTGATGTCGGCGCCGAGTGGCGAGGTCGTCAGGTAACGGTTGCAACGCGCAACCGCATTGTCCGCACCTTGGGCGATCAGTACATCGCGGTAAGTCGCAAGTGCGTCCAGCGCCGGTTTTGGTGCAGCAGGCAGCGCGGCTACCGGCCGCGTCCGGCGCGACAGCAGCCGCGACAGGTACAGCGGGCCGCCGGCCTTGGGGCCGGTACCCGACAGGCCTTCGCCACCGAAAGGCTGGACGCCGACGACGGCGCCGACGACGTTGCGGTTCACGTACAGGTTGCCGGCGTGGATGCGGCCGGTGACGTGGTCGATGGTTTCGTCGATGCGCGTATGCACGCCGAAGGTCAGCCCGTAGCCGGTGGCATTGATGTCGTCGATCAGCGCATCGAACGCATCGCGGCTGTAGCGCAGCACATGCAGCACCGGGCCGAAGACCTCGCGTTCGAGCGAGGCCAGCGCGTCGATCTCGATCAGCGTCGGCGGCACGAAGGTGCCGTGGCGGGCATCGGCCGGCAGCGGCAGCTGGCTCACCTCGAAACCGGCGCCGCGCAATTTGGCGATATGGCGCTCGATGTTCTGCTGCGCTTCCAGATCGATGACCGGGCCGACATCGGTGGCAAGCCGGTCCGGATTGCCGATGGCCAGCTCGTGCATCGCACCCTTGAGCATCGTCAGCACCTTGTCGGCGACATCGGCCTGCAGGCAGAGCACGCGCAGTGCCGAGCAACGCTGGCCGGCCGAATCGAACGCCGAGTTCAGCACGTCGAACACCACCTGTTCGGGCAGCGCCGACGAATCGACGATCAATGCGTTCTGGCCGCCGGTTTCGGCGATCAGCGGAATCGTCCGGCCTTGCGGATCGAGCCGGTCGGCCAGCGTGCGCGAGATCAGCCGCGCGACCTCGGTCGAGCCGGTGAACAGCACGCCGCGGATGCGCGTGTCGGCAACCAGCGCCGCGCCGACGGTTTCACCACGGCCCGGCAGCAGTTGCACCGCGCCGGCCGGCACGCCGGCTTCGCGCAGCAGCTTGACGGCCTCGGAGGCGATCAGCGGCGTCTGCTCGGCCGGCTTGGCGATCACCGGGTTGCCGGCGGCCAGCGCCGCGGCGACCTGGCCCATGAAAATGGCCAGCGGGAAGTTCCACGGGCTGATCGCCAGTACCGGCCCGAGCGGGCGGTGGCTGTCGTTGTCGAATTCGCGCTCGATCTGCGCGGCGTAGTAACGGAGGAAATCGACCGCTTCGCGCACTTCGGCGACGGCGTTGGCCAGCGTCTTGCCGGCCTCGCGGACGATCAGCCCCAACAGCGACGGCATTTGCGCTTCGAGCAGGTCGGCGGCGCGGCGCAGGCAGGCGGCGCGTTCGGACACCGGCGTCGCGGCCCAGATCGGTGCGGCGGCGACGGCATGCTGCAAGGCGGTTTCGACATCGGCCAGCCCGGCTTCGGTGACGTAGCCGACGACGTCGCGGTGGTCGGCCGGATTGCAGACCGGCTGGGCCTCGCCGGCGCTGACGCTGTCGTCGCCGAGCAGCGGTGCTGCTGTCCCGTCTTCTCCCAACAGTGGCGCCGCGCGCCATTGGCCCCCGGCGAGCAGCGCCGCCGACAGCGACGCCAGCCGCTGTTCGTTGGCCAGATCCAGTCCGGCCGAGTTGGCGCGTTCGACGCCGAACAGCGCGCGCGGCAACGGAATCTTGTCGTGCGGGGCGCCGACCGGGTTGATCGCGCTGGCGGCGCTGACCGGATCGGTGATCAGGCTGTCGATCGCGATTTTCTCGTCGGCGATCTGGTTGACGAAGGAGGTATTGGCGCCGTTCTCGAGCAGCCGGCGCACCAGATAGGCGAGCAGCGTTTCGTGGGTGCCGACCGGCGCATAGACGCGGCACGGCCGGTTGAGTTTGCCTTCGGCCGCCGAGCCGGTGACTTCCTCGTACAGCGGCTCGCCCATGCCGTGCAGGCACTGGAATTCGTACTGGCCCGGGTAGTAGTTGGCACCGGCGAGGTGGTAGATCGTCGCCAGCGTCTGGGCATTGTGGGTGGCGAACTGCGGATAGATCGCGTCGGGCACCGCCAGCAGTTTTTTCGCGCAGGCCAGATACGACACGTCGGTGTAGATCTTGCGGGTGTAGACCGGATAGCCCTCGAGGCCGTCGAGCTGGGCGCGCTTGATTTCGCTGTCCCAGTACGCGCCCTTGACCAGCCGCACCATGATGCGGTGCCGGCTGCGGCGGGCCAGATCGATGATGAAGTCGATCACGAAGGGGCAGCGCTTCTGGTAGGCCTGCACCACAAAGCCGATGCCGTTCCAGCCGGCGAGATCGGCGTCGAAGCACAGTGCTTCCAGCAGGTCGAGCGACAGTTCGAGCCGATCGGCTTCTTCTGCGTCGATATTCAGGCCGATGTCGTAGCGGCGCGCCAGCAGCGCCAGCGCTTTGACGCGCGGCAGCAGTTCGCTCATCACGCGGTCCTGCTGCGCGCGGCTATAGCGCGGGTGCAAGGCGGAGAGCTTGATCGAGATGCCCGGGCCTTCGTAAATGCCGCGGCCATGCGCGGCCTTGCCGATGGCGTGGATCGATTGCTCGTACGAGGCGTAGTAACGCTGCGCGTCTTCCTCGGTCGTCGCGGCTTCGCCGAGCATGTCGTAGGAATAGCGGAAACCCTTGGCCTCGAACTTGCGGCTGTTGGCCAGCGCTTCGGAAATCGTTTCGCCGGTGACGAACTGCTCGCCCATCAGCCGCATCGCCATGTCGACGCCCTTGCGGATCAGCGGCTCGCCGCCCTGGCCGATCAGCCGGGTCAGGGCCTTGGAAAGACCGGCTTCGCTATTGGTCGCGGTGAGCTTGCCGGTGAGCATCAGCCCCCAGGTCGCGGCGTTGACGAACAGCGACGGCGAATTGCCCAGATGCGCGTGCCAGTCGCCCTTGCTGATCTTGTCGCGGATCAGCGCGTCACGCGTCGCCTTGTCCGGAATCCGCAGCAGCGCTTCGGCCAGGCACATCAGCGCCACGCCTTCCTGGCTCGACAGCGAAAACTCGTGGATCAGCCCTTCGACGCCGCCGCTCTTGCGCTTGCTCCGCAGCTTGGCGACCAGCTTGTGCGCCAGCGCCTGCACCTGTTCGCCCATCCGGGCATTCGGCAGCCGGGCCTGTTCGATCAGCAGCGGCACGCATTCGACCTCGGGCCGGCGCCACGCGGCGGTGATGCTCGCACGCAGTACCGATTGCGGCGCAATGCTCTGGGCGAACTCGAGGAAGGGCACCGGTGCGGCGTCAACGGCGGGTTGCGCCTCGATGATCTCGGCGGCGCTACCGCTGCCGAATTCGGCCGGCCGCGTACCCTGCTCGACGCGTTCGAGATAGGCATAGATCGCCTGCTTGATCAGCCAGTGCGGCGTGCGTTCCAGCGTTTGCGCCGCATCGCGGATACGTGCCCGCAGTGCGTCGTCAACCTTGATCCCCAGCGTGGTATTGGCCATGTCCGTTGCTTACAAGTCGAATGTGAGGCTCATACTACGATCTAGTTCAAGCGGTACAACTACGGAAAATCCCCAAGGGTTACACCGCTTGATTTTGTCGCAAAGCCATGTTTGACAATGGTTGTGCCGGTATTACGAATTCGGGTTGCACCGCTGAAGCCGTTGGTTTTGCTACATCACTACATGTTTCCGCACGTGCGGCGTGGGTTTTTTTGAGGTTGTGTGTAAGAAACTGATCGGATTTGATGCGAAGAATGATGGATGTGGGTCAGAAATATCCCAAAACACGGCGATGCTGATCGGATAAACGGTCGGAAGAGGTAGCGAGTGAGCGGGTTTCTGGCACATTCCGGTGTTCCGGATGGCATATGCCGGGCGTCGTCCGCAAAAAAACGCCCGCACAAGGCGGGCGTATCAAGCGCACGGAGGAAGGTGCTTATTGGCCGAGCGCGTCGAGTGCGAGGTTGAGTTTCAGCACGTTGACGCGTGCTTCGCCGAACAGGCCCCATTGCTTGCCGGTGGTGCTCGCCGCGACCAGCGCTTCGACATCCGGCACCGACAGATTGCGTGCCTTGGCGACGCGGCCGATCTGGTAAGCCGCGGCTTCCGGGCTGATCTCCGGATCGAGGCCGCTGGCCGAGGCGGTGACGAGGTCGACCGGTATCGGCGCGGTATTGCCCGGATCGGCGGCCTTCAGCGCGGCGACGCGGGCCTTGACCGTCTCAAACAGCGCCTGGTTGGTCGGGCCGAGGTTGCTGCCGCCCGATGCGCCACCGTTGTAAGGCATCGACCCGGTGGCAGACGGGCGGCCCCAGAAATAGCGCGGCTCGGTGAAGTTCTGGCCGATCAGTTCGGAGCCGACGACCTTGCCGTCGGCGACGATCACGCTGCCATTGGCCTTGCTCGGGAACAGCCCCTGGGCGATGCCGGTCACAAAGGCCGGGTAGAGCAAGCCGGTCAGTGCGGTCAGCAGGGCGAAGATCGTGATCGCGGGGCGGAGTTGGGAAGAGATATTCATGGTGTTCTCCGTTTAAGCCAGATGCAGTGCGACGAGCGCGAGGTCGATCAGCTTGATGCCGACGAACGGGACGATCAGGCCGCCAAGGCCGTAAATCAGCATGTTGTTGCGCAAGAGTTGCGCCGCCGATTGCGCCCGGTACTTCACGCCCTTCAGCGCCAGCGGGATCAGGAAAACGATGATGATCGCGTTGAAGATCACCGCCGACAGAATCGCCGACGCTGGCGTGGAGAGGCCCATCACGTTCAGCGCGCCGAGCTGCGGATAGGTGGTGGCGAACGCGGCCGGAATGATGGCGAAGTACTTGGCGATGTCGTTGGCGACCGAGAAGGTGGTCAGCGAGCCGCGCGTCATCAGCATCTGCTTGCCGATCTCGACAATTTCGATCAGCTTGGTCGGATTGCTGTCGAGGTCGACCATATTGCCGGCCTCTTTCGCGGCCTGCGTGCCGGTGTTCATCGCCACCGCGACGTCGGCCTGCGCCAGCGCCGGTGCGTCGTTGGTGCCGTCGCCGGTCATCGCCACGAGGCGACCTTCGGCCTGGTGATCGCGGATCAGCTTCAGTTTGTCTTCGGGGCGGGCTTCGGCGAGGAAATCATCGACGCCGGCTTCGGCGGCGATCGCCGCGGCAGTCAGCGGGTTGTCGCCGGTGATCATCACCGTCTTGATCCCCATGCTGCGCAGCTCGGCAAAACGCTCCTTGATGCCGCCCTTGACGATGTCTTTCAGCTCGATCACGCCGAGTACCCGCGGCTCCATGCCGCCGTGCAGCCCCGGCCTGTTATCGACGACGATCAGCGGCGTGGCGCCACGGCGCGCGACATCATCGGCGGCCTTGGCGACGGCATCGGGGAAGAGCCCGCCGATTTCGGCCACATGGCGGCGCACCGCGTCGAGCGCGCCTTTGCGGATTTGCCGACCGTCGTAGTCGACGCCGCTCATCCGGGTTTGCGCGGTGAACGGCACGAACACGGCCTGATGTGCGGCAAGTTCGCGGCCGCGCAGCGCAAAGCGCTGCTTGGCGAGCACGACGATGGAGCGGCCTTCGGGCGTTTCATCGGCCAGCGATGCCAGTTGCGCGGCGTCGGCAAGCTGCTGTTCGGTGACGCCGGGGGCGGCGATAAAGCTGGCGGCCTGGCGATTGCCGAGCGTGATGGTGCCGGTCTTGTCGAGCAGCAGTACATCGACGTCGCCGGCGGCTTCGACCGCGCGGCCCGAGGTGGCGATCACATTGGCCTGCATCATCCGGCTCATGCCGGCGACGCCGATGGCGGACAGCAGCGCGCCGATCGTCGTCGGAATCAGGCAGACCAAGAGCGCGATCAAGGCGGTGATGGTGATCGGCGTGCCTGCGCCGGCGACCGAGACACTGTATTGCGAGAATGGCAGCAGGGTGACGGTGACGACGAGGAAGACGATGGTCAGCGCGACCAGCAGGATGGTCAGCGCGATTTCGTTCGGCGTCTTCTGGCGTTTTGCGCCTTCGACCATGGCGATCATCCGGTCGAGGAAGGCCTCGCCCGGGTTGACCGATACGCGCACGACGATCCAGTCCGACAGCACGCGGGTGCCACCGGTGACGGCCGAGAAGTCGCCGCCCGATTCGCGGATCACCGGGGCCGATTCACCGGTGATCGCCGATTCGTCGACCGACGCGACGCCGTCGACGACTTCACCGTCGGCCGGCACGGTATCGCCGGCTTCGATCAGGATGAAGTCGCCGCGGCGCAAACTCGGGCTGTCGATCAGCTCGTAACCGCCGCGCTGGGCGACCTTCAGCTTCTTGGCGATGACGTTCTTCTTGGTATTGCGCAATGCCGCGGCCTGCGCCTTGCTGCGGCCTTCGGCCAGCGCTTCGGCGAAGTTGGCGAACAGCACGGTGAACCACAGCCACGCGGCGATGGCGCCGATAAAGCCGGCCGGTGCTTCGCCGGTGCCGAACAGCGCCTGGCCAAACAGCAAGGTGGTGAGGATGCTGCCGACGTAGACGACGAACATCACCGGGTTGCGCCATTGCACTTGCGGTGCGAGCTTTTTGAAGGCATCGACGATTGCCGGGCTTAGGAGCTTGGCGTCGAACAGCGGCAGTTTGCGTACGCCCACGTTCACGTGTTCGTCCGAACCGGCTTCCACCTGATCCGGAATCGCGGTTTCAAATCTTTTGGTCATTTCTCTATTCCCCTAAGGGTGTCGGCCTTTTGAGGCCCTGATGCATAAGGCCGCGAAGAAAACCCAGCGAAGCGGTGCTGCCAAGGGGCCCTTTAGGGTCCGAAGCGCAGACAGTACGAACAAGTACGGCAAGCGAGCACAACGCAGGCAGCAGGGTTTTATTCGTGGACTCAAGCGTGCATTTGCAGGTGTTCGACGATGGGGCCTAGCGCCAGCCCCGGGATGTAATTGAGTGCGCCAACCAGCAGCACCGCGCCAATCAGCAGCACCACGAACAGCGGGCCGTGCGTCGGCAGCGTGCCGGCGGTCACCGCGAGGCGTTTTTTGCTGGCGAGCGAACCGGCCATCGCCAGCACCGGCACGATGATCGCGAAGCGGCCGAACCACATCGCCAGACCGAGCATCACGTTGTAGAACGGTGTGTTGGCCGACAGGCCGGCGAAGGCCGAGCCGTTGTTGTTCGCGGCGCTCGAGAAGGCGTAGAGAATTTCCGAGAAGCCGTGCGCTTGCGGATTCAGCACGCCGGCCTGGCCAGCACTGACGCTGACGGCGATCGCGGTACCGGCGAGCACCAGGATCGGCGTGGCGAGAATGGCGATGGCGGTCATCTTCATCTCGAACGATTCGATCTTCTTGCCGAGGTATTCCGGCGTGCGGCCGACCATCAGCCCGGCGATGAACACCGCGAGAATCGCGTACACCAGCATGCCGTACAGGCCCGAGCCGACGCCGCCGAAGACCACTTCGCCAAGCTGCATCAGCGCCATCGGCACCATGCCACCCAGCGGCGTGAACGAGTCGTGCATCGCGTTGACCGCGCCGCACGATGCGGCGGTGGTGATCGTCGCGAACAGGCTGGATGCGACGATGCCGAAGCGCGTTTCCTTGCCTTCCATATTGATGGCGCTGGCGGCACCGGCATGCTGTAGCGCCGGGTTGCCGGCGAGTTCGGCCCAGACCAGCACACCGTAGGCAACGACGAAGAGCACCGTCATCGCCGCGAGCACCGCGACGCCCTGACGGCGATCACCGACCATGCGCCCGAAGGTGAAGCACAGCGCCGCCGGAATCAGGAAAATCGCCAGCATCTGGATCAGGTTGGACAGCGGCGTCGGGTTCTCGAACGGGTGCGCCGAATTGGCGTTGAAAAAGCCGCCGCCATTGGTGCCGAGCATCTTGATCGCTTCTTGCGACGCGACCGGGCCCATCGCCAGCGTTTGCGTCGTCGCGGCGGTGTCGACCATCAGCGGCTTGCCATCGGCGCCATTCACCGGCGCGCCGTGCGCGTCGAGCTTGGCGGTCTGGTAGACGGTGGCCTGCAGCGTCTGGACTTCGACATAAGGCTTGAAGTTCTGGATCACGCCCTGGCTGACCAGAGCAACGGCGACAGCCAACGACAGCGGCACCAGCACGTACAGCGTCACGCGGGTCAGATCGGCCCAGACGTTGCCGATCGCCTCGCTGCTCTTACGCGCAAAGCCGCGAATCAGCGCGATCACCACGGCAATGCCGGTCGCGGCCGACAGGAAGTTCTGCACCGACAGGCCGAGCATCTGCGTCAGATAACTCATCGTCGTTTCGCCACCGTAACCCTGCCAGTTGGTATTGGAGACGAAGGAGATCGCGGTGTTGAACGACGAATCCGGGCTGATCGCGCCCAAGCCTTGCGGATTGAGCGGCAGCACGCCCTGCAGCCTTTGCAGCGCGTAAACGGCGATCACGCCGATCAGGTTGAAGACGATCAGACCGATCGCGTACGCGCGCCAGCCGGATTCCTGTTTGGCATCGACACCGGCCAGCCGGTAGAAAAAGCGCTCGACCGGCGCGAGCAGCCGGGTCGGTCCGATGTGCTCGCCGCGCATGATGCGTACGAGATAGGCCGACAAGGGCCACGCTAAAACCAGCAGCAGCGCGAGGTAAATCACGAGCTGCATCACAGCATTGGTGTTCATGTCAGAAACGCTCCGGATTGAAGAGGGCGTAGACGAGGTAGGCAAGCTGTGCGACAGCGGCGGCGCCGATCAGCAGCGCGATCGTGCTCATGGCGCCCTCCTGGCGATGTGGCACAGCTGTATCAATACGAAGATCAAACCGGCGATCAGGCCGGTCAGTGCGAGATAAGCGAAGTCCATGGTTCTCTCCCAGGGTGGCACTCAGGCGTTCGGCGTGGCGCGGGCCACGGGCACCTGTTCAAGCCGAACTCTAGGGAGGGCGGCGTAAAGACCCCGGTAAAAGGCGGGGGGCGGATATAAAAATCGTGTAAATGCCGGTTTTTCGCCCTGGGTGTGGACTTTATGTCTGATTTGTTTGCGAGATAGATTGAGTTGTTGCGGTTGATAACATTTTCTTGACCTTGAAAAATACATTTTGTAGATTTGTACAAACATCCCGTTTGATTGTTCTACATTGTGTCTATTTTACGAGGTCAGCCATGCTTGCCCAGCCCGCAACCAAATACCGCGCCTTTACGCCGATCGCTTTGACCGACCGGACCTGGCCCGATCGGGTCATTACCGCGCCGCCGATCTGGATGAGTACCGATCTGCGCGACGGCAACCAGTCGCTGATCGAGCCGATGAGCGTAGAGAAAAAGCTGCGGATGTTCGAAACGCTGGTGGCGGCGGGTTTCAAGGAAATCGAGGTGGCGTTTCCGTCGGCGTCGCAAACGGATTTCGATTTCGTCCGCAAGTTGATTACCGAGGGGCGGATTCCCGATGACGTGACCATCGAGGTGCTGACGCAGGCGCGCGAAGATCTGATCACCCGTACCTTCGAATCGGTCGCCGGCGCGCGCCGCGTCATCGTTCATCTCTACAACGCGGTCGCGCCGAATTTCCGCCGCATCGTTTTCAGTACCGATCGCGCCGGCGTGAAAGCGATTGCGCTTGCCGGCACCGCGCTGGTGAAGCGGCTGGCCAGTGCCCGGCCCGAGACCGAATGGGTGTATCAATACTCGCCCGAGGTGTTCTCCGGCACCGAAATCGACTTCGCCAAGGAGGTCTGCGACGCGGTGTCCGAGGTCTGGCAGCCGAGCCCGCAGCACAAGATGATCATCAACCTGCCGGCGACGGTGGAAATGAGCACGCCGAACACCTATGCCGACCAGATCGAGTGGATGAGCCGGCATCTGGCGCGGCGCGACAGCATTGTTCTTAGCGTGCACCCGCACAACGATCGCGGTTGTGCGGTGGCGGCGGCCGAACTGGCGGTGATGGCTGGCGCCGAGCGGGTCGAAGGCTGCTTGTTCGGCAGCGGCGAGCGTACCGGCAATGTCGATCTGGTGACGCTGGCGCTCAACCTCTACAGCCAGGGCGTCCACCCGGGGCTGGATTTCTCCGACATCGACGCGATCCGCCGCACCGCCGAGTACTGCACGCAGTTGCCGGTGCATCCGCGCCACCCGTACGCCGGCGATCTGGTGTTCACCGCGTTCTCGGGCTCGCATCAGGATGCAATCAAGAAGGGGCTGGCGCAGCAGCGCGCCGACGAATACTGGGAAGTGCCGTATCTGCCGCTCGATCCGGCCGACCTTAAACGCAGTTATGACGCGGTGATTCGCGTCAACAGCCAGTCGGGCAAGGGCGGGGTGGCCTATCTGCTGCAACAGGAACACGGCTTTGATCTGCCGCGCCGCTTGCAGATTGCGTTCAGCCGGGCGATCCAGCGCGAATCGGACGAAACCGGACGCGAAGTGAGCGCGGGCGATATCCATGCGCTGTTTCGCCGCGAATATCTCGACCGCAACACGCCATGGGCTTACCTGCGTCATAGCCTCGAGGAAACCGGCGGCGACGCTTTGTCAGACGGGGCCGTGATCGAAGTCGAGCTTGAACATGCCGGCGAGCGCCGCATCGTCATCGGCGCCGGCAACGGGCCGATTGCGGCTTTCGTCAGCGCGTTCGGCAGCGCTGCCGGCCTGTGTGTCGCGGTGAACGACTACCACGAGCACGCGCTGGGCGGCGGGGCCGATGCCGAAGCGGCCTGCTACATCGAGCTGGCGGTGAACGGCGAGGCGGCCGGTTTCGGCGTCGGCACCGACCGCAATATCGTCGCCGCTGCGATCAAGGCGGTGCTGTCGGGCGTCAACCGGGCGCTGGCGGCGCAGCCGGTGTCGGCCGCAACCGCCTAGTCGCGCGCCGGCCTCGTCATGCGTATGACGTGGCCGGCGTCGGCGCTGCGCCGAAGGGATCAGTCTTCGCGATCGGTGTCGTGGCGGCCCGGAATGACGGAGCGTGCCAGGCGCAGGCCGGTGGCCGGGGTCGATTCCGCGGGGTTGCCGGCGTAGCGGTCGGTGATGTGCATGTCCTGACCATTGTCCCAACTGGCGCCGCGCATGATCCGGCCCGGGGCTTCGCCGACGCCGACCGGGTTGGTCTGCGGCTGCGTGGTAAAGGCGCGCTCCTTGTCGCTGGTCCATTCCCAGGCGCTGCCCGACATGTCGTACAGGCCGAGCGAATTGGGCACGAAGCTGCCGACCGGTGCGAGCCGGATATGGCCGTCGCTCACCTCCCACGGAACGACCCACGATGGCAGCGGCGCGTTGAACAGCGCCTCGAAGTAGACCTTGAAGTCGTTGTCGGCAATGTTGGCCGCCGGTTTGCCGTTGATCAGCGGCGCGCCGTTGCCCCAGGCATTGATGATGTCCTGGCCGCGATCACGCGCCGCATATTCCCATTCGGCCTCGGTAGGCAGCCGATAGCCGATGACCTTGGCGACGTCGACCGTCGGCCGGCCCGCCGCATCGAGCAGATCGCCGCTGGCTTCGTCATAGGCCTTGGGCCAGCCCTTGCGCTGGTTCAGCCAGTTGACGTACCTGATTGCCGCCCACCATGTCACGTTGACCGCCGGGTTTTCGCCGCGCCCCATGTCCACGCCGCCCAGATCGGCCGAGCTGAGTGGTGACTGGCCGGTGGCACGGGTGTAGCGGTCGAACTGGCGATAGGTAACTTCGGTGGCGCTCAACCAGAACGGCGATAGCGTGACCGGGTGTACCGGGTATTCGTTCGGGTAGTTGACCGGGCCGGCAATCGTCGCACCCATGATGAAGGTGCCGCCCGCTACCCGGACGAACTGCCTGCCGTTGACGCCGGTTCCGAGTGCCCGCCAGGCGCCGTCGGCCGTGGCCGGCGTCTCGCCCCGTGTCCACCAGCGGGCCTGGTACAGCTCGCCGCGGAATGCCGTCAGTTCACCGGCGGTGTAGGCCCGGCCGGACTGCCATGCGGCGGCGTTTTCCGGCGGCGCCGGCTGCCACGCGATCGAGCCCGCGCCGGGCGTATCGCCACTGGTCCACCATCTGGCCTGCCATTCCTGCCCCTGATGTGCGACGACATCGCCTTGCTTATAGGCGCCGGCGGGCTGCCAGGCAGCGGCGAAGGCATCATGCATGCCGAGCGCGAGCAGCACTCCGAGCAAGAGCGGTTTCAGGTTTGGGCGCGCTTTGCTTGTCGCAACAACCGGCAACGCGGGTTGTGGGCTGCCGCGCATTGCTGCGTAGCGTACGGCTTGGTTCATCGTGATCCCCTGTGCTTTGGTCGTGATGCGTTGTTATTAATGGCAATGTCATCAATGCGCAAGGTGCCAGCATGGGTGTGGTGTGCTCAAGCTTGGGCGTAGTGAAAGGCGTTTTGAAACAACAGGTTTATGGGTGTTTGCTGATGTACTGCCCGCGATGGATCTCGCCCGTTTGCGGCAAACGCAGCACGGCAAAGCGCTGCTTGAGGGGGAACGAGAAAGCGGCGCGGCGCAAGAAGCGGGAGGCGGCGTGGTCGGCGCCGGTGCAGCATGGCGCCATGATCCCGACAAGGAGTCGATCATGACGCTGAAGCAAAAAGCCGCCCGCGCCGCCGTTACCGAGGCCGACCCGCGCTGGGCGGCCGTCGTTGCGCGCAGTCGCGACGCCGCGTTCTATTACGCGGTAGCGAGCACGGGGGTGTATTGCCGGCCATCCTGCGGCGCGCGGGCCAAGCCCGAGAACGTCAGCTTCCACGCCAGTTGCGATGCGGCCGAGGCCGCGGGATTTCGTCCGTGCAAGCGCTGCCGGCCGCGCGAGCAAGCCGGTTGATGGCGATGCCGGTGACGAACTCGCAGGCCGTTGTTACAAGAGGGCGATGCGCTGGGCTGCGGCACCGCTGCCGCGCATCGCCGGGACGCGGCGGGCTCAGTCCTGCGGGGGCGTGTGACTGACGATGCGATTGCGGCCGTTGGTCTTGGCTGCGAGCAAGGCATCGTCGGCCAGCTTGACCAGCTTGTCGGCGTCGGTGGTGACGACACTGCTGCAGGTGCCGATGCTGACGGTCACGTCGAGCCGGGGCACCGGGGTATCGGCAGGCAGGATGAAGGGCAGGGCGCCGATGGCCTGGCGGAAGCGTTCGGCTGCGGGCTGGCCCCGATCGGCGTCGGATGGATAGAGCACGACCAGGAATTCCTCGCCACCCAGACGGCCGACCGCATCGCTGCTGCGGCAGACGGCCTTGAGCCGGCGGCCGGCTTCGATCAGTACCTGATCGCCGACCGGATGGCCGAAATTGTCGTTGATGCTTTTGAAGCGGTCCAGATCGAGCATCAGCACGGTCACCGGCTTCTGTTCGCGCCGGGACAGCGCCAGGGTGCGGTTGAGGTGATCCAGAATCGCCCGGCGGTTCCACAGGCCGGTCAACGGATCGTGCAGCGCCTGGATGCGCAGCGCTTCGTGCGCTTGCCGCAGATCCTGATTGAGCGCATGCACGCGGCGCGCAGCCAGCCTGAGTTCCATCTGGTCCATGACCAGCGTGGCGAGCTTGCGCAGCGCGTCGATGTCTTCGGTGCTGACTTCGCGGGGCGCGAAGTCGATGCAGCACAGGGTGCCGAGGTTGTGGTCGTCGCGGGTCTGCAGCGGAATCCCGGCGTAGAAGCGCAGGCCGAATTCGCTGGCGACCAGCGGGTTGCTCAGCGTGCGCGGATCGATCGCCGCATCGTTCACGACATAAGGCAGGTCGCCAAGAATGGCCGATGCGCACAGGCCCGGCGCGCGGTCGATGGTGTCGGTGTCGAGGCCGTGATGCGATTTGAACCAGATGCGGTCGGTGTCGACGAGGCTGACAATGGCAATGGGCACGTCGAGCAGTTTGGCCGCCAGCGCGGTGATATGGTCGAACGCACCGTCGGGCGGGGTGTCCAGAATGCCATATTGGTGCAGGGTGGCGATGCGTTCGGCTTCGTTTTGCTGAAAACGGGTGCCCATGTGGCCTCTCTGATGATGTCCGGGAAATCCTTGCCAGCCCGTGGTATGCGCGTCGCTGCCTATGCAGGACGCTAGTGGTTATCGTTGTTATAAGGTGGCTTTATGCAACCAGTTAGCATAGCGTCGTCCGCGTGGCGACCGGGTCTGTTCGGCAGCATTACCGCCGTAAAAAATGCCGGCGCCGGTGTCGGTGATGCGTGCGCCATGCGGCGGTTTGCCAGTGCCGAGGCACGGCCATGATCGATGATCTGTTTGCCGACTCCCCGCCCGATTGGTGCGAAGTCCTCGCGCCGGGCGCGATGGTGCTGCGCGGTTTTGCGCTGCCGCGCGTGCCGGACCTGCTGCAAGCCATCGACGCGGTCACCGCCGATGCACCGTTCCGTCACCTGATTACCCCCGGCGGGCAACGGATGTCGGTGGCGATGAGCAATGCCGGTGCGCTCGGCTGGGTCAGCGATCGGCGCGGCTATCGTTACGACGCCATCGACCCCGACAGCGGCCGGCGCTGGCCGGCAATGCCGCGGGCGTTCGCGCAACTGGCGCTCGACGCCGCCGGCGAGGCGGGTTTCGACGGCTTCACGCCCGAAGCCTGCCTGATCAACCGCTACGCCATCGGCGCGCGGCTGAGCCTGCATCAGGACAAGGACGAACTCGATTACGATCACCCGATCGTCTCGGTCTCGCTCGGTCTGCCGGCGGTGTTCCTGTTCGGCGGTTTCGAGCGCAGCGACAAGCAGGCGCGCGTGCCGATCGCCCATGGTGACGTCGTCGTCTGGGGCGGGCCGTCAAGGCTGCGCTATCACGGCGTGTTGCCGATCAAGCCCGGCAGTCACCCCTTGCTGGGCGAACAGCGGATCAACCTGACCTTCAGGAAAGTGCGCTGATTTGATATGGCTGCCGCGCGAGCGGGAATGCTGCGCTGGCATCGCGGCGCGATCGGCGTAGATTGCGCGGGTGCACCGCCAAGGACCTTCAATGACGCCCCACGCCCAGACCATCCGCTTTTTCCGCGAACGCATCCCGTCGTTCGAATGCGAACCGGGCTGTCACGACTGCTGCGGGCCGGTGACGACATCGAGCGAGGAAATGGCCCGGCTGCCGCGCAAGTCGACGGCCGAACGCGATGCGGCGCTGGCCGAACTGAACTGCCCCCACCTCGGCCCCAAGGGCTGTCAGGTCTATACCGAGCGGCCGATCATCTGCCGGCTGTTTGGCACCACCCCCAAGCTAGCCTGCCCGCGCGGACGACGGCCGGAGACGATGGTTGATCCGGCGGTCGAGCAGCAGGTGTATGACTTCTTCGCCGAAGTGAGACACGTGCTGGTCTGACGATCCGGGTGCATCCGGAAGCAGTGCCTTCATGGATCGCAGCAATGCGCGGGCAGATGCGCTCGGGTGCGATCAAAACGCCGCAAAACCGGTCCGGTGGCGCAATCGTGACCAACTCACTGAGCTGGTAGGGGATTTCCCGCGGGCAGCATGGCGGCCGCGTGCCGAAAAAGGCTGGATAAACCGATACGGCTCGATTACGTTGTAAGGAGTTTCCTCGCGTTCTCCCTCGTTTCCCCGAGGGCGTCGGCCATCCATGGCGGTGAACATGAAACAGCGTATGCGGGTTCAACAGCCGGGCCGTGGCGGATCGTGGCGGGCCATGGCCTTGTCGGCCAGCCTGGCACTGGCATTGGGTGGATGCTTCGATGGCGATTCGCCGTCCGGCAAGCAACTGACGCTGTCGGGGCAGGTCCAGAGCCGCTCGGCAGGCCTCGGGAACTACCGGGTCGAACTGTATGCCAGCTTTTCAGGCGACGACGCAGCATGGGTGCAGCTCGGTTCGGCGACAACCAGCGGTGACGGCACTTTCTCCATCGATTACGCGTTGTCCGAGGCGCAGACGACTCAGCAGCCCCTCCTGTTTGTCCAGGCGACCTTGGGGGAGGCCATGCTGGCTAGCGCGATCGGCACCGGCAATGGCGAAATCAGCCCGCCGATCGTGGTGAACGATCGCACAACGGTCGCCACGGGTAACGCGTTCGCGCAGTTCATCAGCGCATCCGGCATCGCCGGGGACGTCATCGGTATGCGCAATGCCGCGCAGATGGCGACCAATCTGGCGGATCCCGTTTCCGGCGCGGTTGGGACTGCGCTTTCGTCGTCCCCCAATGGCGGCGCAACATCCACGCTGGCGACCTTCAATTCGCTGGCCAACGTCGTTGCCGCCTGCGTCGCGGCAGAAGCGAGTTGCGCCAAGCTGTTTGCTGCGGCAACCCCGCCTGGCGGTGCGCGGCCAGTCAACGTACTGCAGGCGCTGTCCAATATCGTGAAGTACCCGGCATATCCCGGCTACCCGGATGATGCGGCCGATCCGGTATTCCGTTTGGCGCAGGCATCGCCGGCGCAGTATCCGGGGCTGGCCGCGCGCCCGACGAACTGGTTGCTGTTTCTGAAAGTCACGGGGGGCTTCTACAGCGAACAGAGCCCCTCCAACCTCGTCAACGGCGTTGGCAACATCGCCTTCGATGCGCAGGGTTATGCCTGGGCCAACGACAACTACGAGCCGCAGTACAGAGGCCAGTCGACGTGTGCCGGCTTGCGCCTGCTGAAGTTCTCCCCCTCGGCCCAGGTCGTGCCCGGTTCGCCTTACTTTGGCGGCGGTCTCAGCGGCGCCGGTTTCGGGATTACGCTAGATCCCGCAGGCAATATCTGGACCGGCAATTTCGGCTTCGAGGACCCGCCCTGCATCGGCACGTCACTGGAAGCGCCGCACAACAGCGTGTCGGTATTCCGGCCCGATGGTTCGCCGATTTCTCCAGCTACCGGCTTCACCCAGGGCAATATTTCGTGGCCGCAAGGCACATCGTCGGATCAGGCCGGCAATATCTGGCTGGCCAATTGCGGCAACGACACGGTCACCAAGATTCCCAATGGCGACCCGACGCGGGCCGTCAATATCCCGCTGGCCGCGCTTGCGCCGGGCGCGCTGCCGAACCTCAAGCCATTCGGCACCGTGGTCGATCTGGACGGCAATGTCTGGGTCACCACCAACAGGGGCAACACCGTGGTGGTGCTTGCGCCGGACGGCACCATCATCAAGACGCTGACCAATGCCGGCGCCGATCCGAAGCGCCCACTGCTGAGCCACCCCATCGGTAACGCGGCCGACAGCAAGGGCAATATCTGGGTCGCCAACTCGGACTGGCTGGATGCACCGTGCCCAGACAGGTCGAACGTCGGTCCGGCCACGAATCCGTCGATCACGCTCTATCAGCGGGGCAGCCATGAGCCGTACCCGGGCTCGCCCTTTACCGGCGGCGGCATCACCGTGCCTTGGGGGATCTCGGTCGACGGCAACGATACGGTGTGGGTGTTCAACTTCGGCCCGGACAGCGTCGGTGTTACACCGACGACCGCATTGACCGGCATCAGCCGCTTCTGCGGCACCGATACCAGCAAATGCCCGCCCGGCATGAAGGTCGGCGATCCGATCTCGCCCGCAACCGGCTATCTCAGCAATTCGCTCGAGCGGATTACCGGCGGCCAGATCGACCGGTCCGGCAATGTGTGGATGATGAACAACTGGAAGCAGAACCCCAATCCCGATCTCAACCCCGGCAGCAACTCGATCGTGATCATGATCGGCGCGGCGGCACCGTTGAACACCCCGGTGATCGGCCCGCCGGTGGCTTTGGTGCCGGTCGTGCCCAGAAAGGTGCTTGCTGCGCAATTGCGCTGAGCATCGTACCGGCCGCAGCCGTTATCCGATCTTGGGCGGCGGCGGCAGTTGCTTGTAGACGACCGAGCCGTCGGCCTTGACGCTGCGCGTCACGAAGTTGCGGGCGCGGCACAAGGGGCAGCGGAACAGTTCGCCCTGGCCTTCGTTCCTGATTTCGACTTCCTCGGGCTTCCACTTCGCTTCGCAGGCTTGGTTCAGACAGGTAAACATGGTGCGGCTCCGGTGTGATATCAGCTTAACCGGGCAGAGTAGCATGTTGCGGTGCCGATCGGCCGCATGCGCGGGATACGACAAGGCCCGCATCTGCGGGCCTGAGGGCTTACTGTGCGCGGAAACTGCTGATGGTAAAGATCCGCGTGATCGGATCGGGCGTGCCCGAACCGAACCAGCGGTCAAAGATTTTTTCCGCTTCGCCGGTTTTTTCCATTTCAAGCAAGGCGGTGTCGACGGCCGAGCGCAGGTCCTTCTCGTTCTTGCGGATCCCGACGCCCAGAATCTTCACACTCAGCGCAAATTCGGAAACCTCGTACTGGCTGCGCAGATCTCGCGGCAATTTGGACTGGAAGTTCGCCAGCACCGGCGCATCGGCAACGGCGCCGTCAATCTGGTTGGCCAGCAGGGCCTTGACGATTTCCGGCTTGTCTTCGAACTCGCTCAGCTTGGCCTGCGGGTAATTCTTGCGCAGCATCTTGGATGTGCTGGACGTTGCGGTTGCCCCGAGCCGTGCGGTGTTGAGGTCGGCATCGCGCTTGAACAGGCCTTTCTTGGCCAGCACCTTGTCCTCGGTCACAAAGTAGCCGAGGCTGAACTCGATTTCCTTTTCCCTTTCCTTGGTGCGGGTCAGGTCGGCCACCACCAGATCGACCTTGTGCGCCTTCAAGGCCGGAATCCGGTCATCGGATTCGACGATGAGGAAGATCGGCTTGACCCCGAGCCGGCGGGCAATGCCTTGGGCAAACTCGATGTCGTAACCGCGCAGCGTACGGGTTTTCGTGTCCATCAGCGAAAACGGCGGCGAGGAGTCCTTGACCCCGATGACCACTTCACCTTTTTTCTTGATCTCGTCGAGATCACTGGCGTGGGCGATGCCGGCGAGTACAAACAGTCCGGCGAACAGCAAATGACGCATTGATGCGCGACTCCTGATATTGGGATGGGGGGGCGGTGCCCGGAAACGGGGTGCACCGCCGGTCGCGTCGCCCCGGTGGCGGGGCGAGCGAACCGGCTTCAGTCGTTCAGTTCCAGCTCGAAGCGGAAGAACTCGCTGGTACCGTTGTCGTTGTCGCTGACAAGCACGCCCTTGATTTCATCGTCGTCCGATGCGGTGATTGCGAGCGATTCGAGCTTGGTCACCAGCGCGCGGCCGTGACGGGTCAGCAGCACCGAGGTCGGCGCAAGATCGAGCGTCTGGCCTGCTTTCAGCGCGGTCAGCGGAATCAGTCCGACAAAGCTGCCGAGGATTGCGCCATCGTTGTAGGCATCGCCGGTGGCTTCGACCGAGGCGGTGTAGACAAGGCTGTTGGCTTGCGGCCAGAACTCGCCACCGGACAGGCCGGCTTCGAAATTGCTGATGCGCGGCAGGCTGACCTTAAAGGTCTCGAGCTTGCTGATCTGGGGCAGCGTGCCTTGCATGTAGGCGATGAACTCGGCCTGATCGAGACGGAAGATCAGGTTACTGCCGGAGTTGCCGCGATTGAACAGATAGGCATGGCCGCCAGCGGTGGCCAGACCTTCGATATTCAGCGTTTCATCACTGCTGAAGCCACTGGCAGCGTACAGCTGCGCATACAGCGGCTTGAGGTCGCGCTCCAGTTTGGTCTGCCGGTCGTCCGACAGCAGATAGCCCCATTCGCGCACGGTGGATTTGCTACCCGAGCCGAGCACGATGCGCCAGTAGTGCTTGCCGATGCGCACTTGTGTCATCGCCTCGTAATCCGGTTTGAGGCTTTTCGGAATGCGGCCGTTGGTGTCGAGCGGGTATTCCTTGATCAACTGCTTGTCGGTGATGTTGAACTGTTGGTCCAGCTGGAACAGCCAGGGGGAATCATCACCGACTGCGTACAGAAAACGGCCTTTGGCAGCCAGGCCCGAGGCGGATGGCAGGTCGGTATTCAGCACGGCCGGGCCGAGTTCCAGCTTCGGCGTCGGGAAGCGCGCCGCGTGGGCGCTGCTGAAGAAAGCGGCGGACAGTGCGATAGCCAGGATGGGCTTCAACATAGATTCGGGACTCACAGGGCGTGTGGAAGAGTGGGCCTTGCTGTATCAGCGCCGAATCGCGGCATGGCATTTGCCGCCATGGCCGTTCATTGGGCTGAACGGCCATGATGTTTCAATTTTATGACGGATTAGGTCAAGAAATTATCGTTGACATTGACGATTTGGTGTAAGTAATGACACATATTTATTTGTTGTTTTTGTTGATAAATATCTATTTGTTTTTGTTTATTCTTTCTTTGCTTGAAAATATTGGCGTGATTGAAAACAACCTACAGTGTCACCAAGAAGCGGATGCCGAGTACGGCCCGGGCGCCGGATGTGGCTTGTACCTTGCCGATTGAAGGCCTTGCCCGGCCTGGCCGCAATGCCGGACTGGCTGCCGTTGAACGAAAGAAATCACGCCTGAAACGGTGTCAGCCGCTTGGCAACTTCGTCGAATTGCCAGTCCGGCAGCGCCGGCATGCCGTCGACAAACGGAGGGAAGGCCTCGCCACGGATCAGCGGCGCAAAGTATTCGCGGCCGGCCTCGGTGAGCCGGTAGCCCTCGGCGTCCAGATAATCGCGCGGCAGTGTTTTCTCCTTGTTGGCGACCTCGGCGAGCGGCACGGCGTCGATGTGCCAGCGGTAGGACGTGGCCTGATCGCGGATGATGGCGGCCATCACACTCTTTTTGCCTTCGAGCGCGAAGCCGACGGCAGCCTCGCCGACGGCGATCGCCTGTTCGAGATCGGTGGCGGAGGCGATGTGGCGCGACGCGCGCTGCAGGTAATCAGGTACCGCCCAGTGCACCTTGGCACCAAGCTTCGCCTTGACCAGATTGGCGAGCACCGGTGCGACGCCACCAAGCTGGGCGTGGCCGAAGGCATCCGTTGCGCCGCTCTCGGCGAGGAAGCGACCTTCGCCGTCGCGGATGCCTTCCGACGCGACGACGACGCAATAGCCGACGCGCTCGACGGTCTGCGATACCGCGGCAATGAAGCGCGCCTCGTCGAAGGCGATTTCCGGCACCAGGATCAGGTGCGGCGGTGTGTCGGCGTTGGCGGCGGCAAGGCCGGCGGCGGCGGCGGTCCAGCCGGCGTGGCGGCCCATCACTTCCATGATGAAGACCTTGGTCGACGTGGCCGACATCGAGGCGATGTCTAGCCCGGCTTCGCGCACCGAGGTGGCGATGTATTTGGCGACCGAGCCGAAGCCCGGCGAGCAGTCGGTCAGCGGCAGGTCGTTGTCGATGGTTTTCGGCACGTGTACGGCGGTCAGCTCGAGGCCGCGCGATCGCGCCAGCTCGGCCACCTTGAGGCAGGTGTCGGCCGAATCGCCGCCGCCGTTGTAGAAGAAGTAGCCGATGTCGTGCGCCTCGAACAGCGCCACCAGCCGGTCGAACTCGGCGTCTTGCTTCAGCTTGTGACGGCAGGAGCCGAAGGCGCCGGCCGGGGTGGTTTTCAGTGACGCGAGCTGGTCGTCGCTCAGTGTCGCCGCGTCGATCAGCGCCTCGTTCAGCGCACCGAGGATGCCATTGCGGGCGAGGAACAGCGTGCCGATGCGCTCGGGATGTCGGCGCGCGGCGTCGATCACGCCCCAGGCCGAGGCGTTGATCACCGGGGTGACGCCGCCGGATTGGGCGTACAGTGCGTTTCTGGTTCTCGTTGGGTCGGGCATGACGTTCTCCGCAGGTTCAGGCAAGTCGGGGTCGGGTCGAGTCGCGCACGATCAGTTCGCCCGATAGGGCGACGACGCGGCGCGACAGCAGGGGCTCCTGGATGCGCTGCATCAGCAGCCGCATCGCGGTATCGCCGATGTCGTAGGTCGGCTGACTGATGACGGTCAGCGCCGGTTCGACGAGTTCGGTCCACGCCTCGTTGTCGATGCCGGCCAGCGCGAGATCGTCGGGAATGCGCAAGCCGCGCAGACGGATCGCGCGCATGGCGCCGAGCAGCGTCAGCCCGTTGCTGGCAATCAGCGCCTCGGGCGAGCGGCCTTCGGCCAGCCAGCCGGCGACGCACTGCTGCGCCGCATCCATCGTCGGCACCAGCCGGCGCGCATCGGGGGTCAGGCCGTGGCGGTGCATCGCCGATACGTATGCGTCGAAACGCGCCTGACCGGTGGCGCTGGTATTGCCGAACAGCCCGCCAATGCGCCGGTAGCCGTTGGCGACCAGATGGTCGATCAGCGTGTCGAGCGCCTCATGGTTGTTCAACGCGACGCAATCGCTGTCGCCGAGTGCACGGTCGATCGTGATCAGCGGGAAGTCGAATTCGCTCCGGGCCAGCGCGGCACCGGCCGACAGCGTCGGCGAGAAGATCACCCCGCCGACCTGCTCCTCCTGCATCAGCCGCAGATACATCGCTTCCTTGGCCGCGTCTTCGTCGCTATTGCACAAGAGCACGCGAATGCCTTCGCGGTAGGCGGCGTCTTCGATTGCGCGGCTGACGGCGGTGAAGAAGGGGTTGCGGATGTCGGAGACGATCAGGCCGATCGTTTGCGACTGCTTCGAGCGCAAACGCCGTGCCTGCAGATTGGGCCGATAGCCGAGCGCCTCGGCCGCGGCGAGCACTTTCTGCCGGGTCTTTTCATTGACGAGGCCGTTGTCGGCCAGCGCCCGTGACACGGTGGCGAGCGACAGGCCCGAGGCGGCGGCGACGTCCTTGATGCTGGGTTTCATGGCCATGGATCGATGTATAACTGAAAACGTTTACTGAAATTTATCAGCGCCGTGCCGGCTTGGCTAGCGTCGTTTGCCCGAATGTCATGATCTGGCGGCCAACTGGCGCCTTTCGTCGGCTTTCTGCACCATCAATGCTCACCGGTGTGCACTGTTTTGCTGGCGTTCAGCGCTGCCCGCACCACAAAGGGCGTCGGTTTTGGTGCATTAATGGGTAACCCGTATTGACGTCATAAATGAAAACGTTTTCAAATAATCGCGTCATCCGATAGGAGTCTCCCACCATGGCTTTACTGCTGACCCCCGGGCTGGTCCGACTGAACGCGTGCCCGGCAGACAAGACGGCGGCGATCGCCGAAGTGGCCGCGCTGCTGGCCGGTGCAGGCTTCATCGATCCGGCGTACGGCGACAGCATGCTGGCGCGTGAAACGCAGGCGAATACCTATCTGAGCCATGGCGTGGCGATTCCGCACGGCATTCCGAAAGACCGGCATCTGGTGAAGCAGACCGGCATTGCGGTGCTGCAGGTTCCCGAAGGCGTGGCATGGATGGGCGACGAGAAGGCGCGCTTCATCGTCGGCATCGCCGCCCAGAACGACGAGCACATCGCCGTGTTGCGCCGGCTGACCCGGCTGCTGGGTGACGAGGCGCGGCTTGAACGGTTGTTCGTCACCGGCGACGTGAACGAGATCGTTGCGGCACTCGCCGACGATACGGCACCGGCTGCCGCGACGAATGCGGTGGCGGTGGATTTCGCCGTCCGCGCCGACGTGGTCCTCGATTATCCGACCGGCCTGCATGCGCGGCCGGCCAGCGCCTGGGTGAACACGGCCAAGCGTTTCTCGGCGCAGATCCGCGTGCGCCACGGCATCGAAACGGCCAACGCCAAGAGCATGGTGTCCTTGCTGCAGCTCGGCCTTGAATGCGGTGCGACACTGACGATTTCGGCCGACGGCGATGACGCTGCCGACGCGTTGGCGGCGCTGTGCGCGACGATTGCCGCGCTGAGCGCAAGCGAACGCGCCAACGCCCCGGCACCTGCCCGACCCGCTACGGCGAAAGCGGTTGCAGTGCCAACGGTTGTTTCGGCTGCGGGATCAGCCACGCCGGCCGTGGCTGACCCGCTGGCTGCCGCTCGGCTGCTCGAGCTGGCGCTGCGCCGCGTCGAGGCCCGATTGCATCGTGATGCGGCGAGCCCGCTGACCGACGCGGCGACGCGGGATGCGATCTCGCAGCGCTTGGCGTGCATCGGCCACTTGCCGCTGCTGCGCCAGGCGTCACGGCTGATGCTGGCCGGGCAGGACGTCGCCGGCGCGTGGCGCGATGCGGTGCGGACGAGTGTCGGGACGGCCGAGCCGATGGCGAGCGCCGCGTTGCAGGCGCTTGGTGATCAGGTCGGATTGGCGCTGGCGCAGAAACCGGTGGTGACGGTGACGTGCAACCCGGCGATCGACCTGACCGTGACGCTGCCGGCCTTGCGCGCCGGCGAGGTCAACCTCGCTGCTGATGCCGGCCAGAACGCCGGCGGCAAGGGCATCAACGTCGCCGCTTGCCTGGCCGACTACGGGCTGGCAGTAGCGGTGACCGGCTTTCTCGGCCGCGACAACGCGCCGGTGTTCAAGCGCTTCTTCGACGCCAAGGGGCTGGACAACCGCATGGTCGAGGTTGCCGGCGAAACGCGGATCAATATCAAGTTGGTCGACGAGCAGCGCCGACAGACGACCGACCTGAATCTGCCGTCGTTCGATGTCGATGCCGATGCGCAGCAGGCGCTCGAGCGCGAGCTTGATGCGCTGGCCGCCGGTGCGTCGTGGGTGGTGTTGTCGGGCAGCCTGCCGATCGGCGTGCCACCGGGCTTCTATCGCTTCATTACCGCGCTGATGCATGCCCACGGTGCCAAGGTAGCGCTCGATACCAGCGGCGAAGCCTTGCGCGTCAGCCTCGCCGGGGTCGCGACGACGGCCTTGCCCGATCTGGTCAAACCGAACCGACGCGAACTCGAACAATGGGCCGGCCGGACGCTGACTACGCTGGCCGACGTACTGGCCGCAGCACAATCGCTGCAACAGTGCGGTGTTGCGCAGGTCGTTGTTTCGCTGGGCGAGGAGGGCGCGCTGCTGGTCGAGCAGCACGACGCCTGGCTGGCAACGCCGCCGGCAGTCGCCGCTGGCAGCAGCGTCGGCGCCGGCGATGCGCTGGTTGCCGGGCTGATTGCCGCACAGCTCGAAGGGCGCAGCGGCGAGGATGCCTTGCGTCGCGCCGTTGCCTGCGCCAGCGCCAAGCTGGCCGTCGTCGGCCCGGCTTTGCCGGCGCAGGCCGACATCGATGCGATCGCCGAACGCGTTGCGGTTCGCCGCCTTGCCGTCTCAACCGCGCGCGCGTCCGCCGTGCACGCCACCGAGGAGTGAACCCATGTCCGAATTGACGCTGTCCAAATCCAGTCTCGACCGCAAGCTGGTCGCCGTTGTCGCCAGCCGTGACGGACTGACGCAGCCGCTGATGGCCGCCGAAGCGCTTGCCGCCGAGGCCGATGCGCTGCAGCTGGCGCTGCGCATCGAAGTCCGCAACCGGCTCGGCGTGCAGGATGCGCTGAGCGGCGACGAACTGCGCGATGCCGCCGGCGTGGTGATCGTCGCCGACGACGACGTCGATCTGGCGCCGTATCAGGGCATGTCGATCTGCAGGAGCGGCATCGCCGACGCGATCGCGCAGCCGGCCGCCGTGCTCGGCAAGTTCGCCGCGGCGGCACCGGCCGCCAGCGTGGCTCCGCTTGCGATGACGCAGGCCGAAGTGCCGGCCGCGCGCGCCGATGTGCCGGCCAAGGCTTTGAAGATCGTCGCGATCACCTCGTGCCCGACCGGCATCGCTCATACCTTCATGGCCGCCGAAGGCCTGCAGACCGCCGCCGCCAAGCTCGGCCATACGATCCATGTTGAAACGCAGGGCTCGGTCGGCGCGCAGAACCCGATGAGTGCGGACCAGATCCTCGGTGCCGATCTGGTGATCATTGCCGCCGACGCCCAGGTCGACAAGGCGCGCTTCGCCGGCAAGCGGGTGTTCGAATCGGGCACCAAGGCCGCGATCAACAATGGCGCGAAGCTGATCGACGAGGCGCTCGCCAATGCCAAAGTGCAGGGCGCGGCGGCGGCGAAACAAGGTCTCGCCGACGAGGCGGCCGAAGCGAAGAAGGCACGCAACAATTTCTCCGGCCCGTACAAGCATTTGATGACCGGCGTGTCCTTCATGCTGCCCTTCGTCGTCGCCGGCGGTTTGCTGATTGCGGTGGCGTTCGCGCTCGGCGGCATCTACGCCTTCGACGACGCGCACAAGGGCACGCTGGCGTGGACGCTGTTCCAGATCGGCGCCAAATCGGCGTTCGCACTGATGATCCCGGTGCTGTCGGGTTATATCGCCTACTCGATCGCCGACCGGCCGGGCATCACGCCGGGCATGGTCGGCGGCATGCTCGCCGGCGCGATCGGCGCGGGTTTCCTCGGCGGCATCATCTCGGGCTTCATGGCCGGCTACATCACGCTGCTGCTCAACAAGCACATCAAGCTGCACCGCAATCTGGAAGGGCTGAAACCGGTGCTGATCCTGCCGCTGTTCTCGACGCTGATCGTCGGTCTCTTGATGATGTACGTCGTCGGCGAGCCGGTCGCGGTGGTGCTGCACGCAATGGAAAACTGGCTCAAGGGCATGCAGGCCGGCAGCGCCCTGGCGCTCGGCGCGATCATCGGCGCGATGATGGCCTTCGATATGGGCGGCCCGGTCAACAAGGCGGCGTACGCGTTCAGCGCCGGGCTGATCGCCAGCCAGATCTACACGCCGATGGCGGCGGCGATGGTCGCCGGCATGACGCCGCCGCTCGGCATCGCGCTGGCGTGCTGGCTGTTCAAGAGCCGCTTCACGCATGAGGACCGCGACGCCGGCAAGGCCGCCGCCGTGCTCGGCATCGCCTTCATCACCGAAGGCGCGATCCCGTTCGCCGCACGCGATCCGCTGCGGGTGATTCCGTCGTGCATGCTCGGTTCGGCCATTGCCGGGGCGATTTCGCTGTCGGCCGGCGCCGAACTCAAGGTACCGCACGGTGGCGTGTTCGTGCTGCCGATCCCGAACGCGATCACCCATCTGGGGATGTATCTGATCGCGCTGCTGGCCGGCACGGTGGTCACGGCGCTGGCGCTGTGGGCGCTGAAAAAACCGGTGCAGACCGCTGTTGCATGAGCGGTAGCAAGCAAAAACGGGACGCCTGAGCGCCCCGTTTTTGCGTAGCCGCGTTGCCGGAATCGATTACGGAATCGGCGTGGCCGGGACAGGCTGGTCGATGTAGAACAGGCCGTCGAAGGTGCCGTTGACGAAGTTTGGATACGACGGCGGGAACTCCAGATATTCGAACGGTCGTGCGGTGATCGACGTTATCCAGCCGGGCTTGTTCGCACGCTGCTTGAAGTCGATAAAGGCCATCGGCAGGCCGGCCGCGCGCCACTCGGCCTCGAGCAAGCCCGGTGTCGGCGGCGGGATGTCGCGGGTTGTCGCGTTGTCCATATTGCGCACGCTGCCGGCGTAGCCGACGAAACCGGCGCGATAAGCGTCGTTCTTGAATTGCCGGGAGATATAGGTGCCCAGTGTCACACCGCCGAGTCCGAAGTTTACGGAGAAGTCTCCTGCGTGACCGTTGTGTGTCCAGACGACGAGCTTCTTGCCCTTGTAGAACTTGTCGGCGAGCCAGGCGATGTTCTGCGCGGCTTGCTGGTCACGCGAGACCCAGTATGGCACGTCGCCGTTGTTGATCTGCCATTGGTCGCTGGCACCGGCGCGAATGCTGCCCACCTGCAGGCGCCAGAAACCGGGCGAATCGAACATCCGGCCGCTGGCGGCGACGCTGTCGTCGAGCTCGGCCAGCAGCACCGGCGTCAGATCGACCAGCGCCTGTTTGTCGGCGTCAGACGGTGGGCCGTTGAAGTTGTCGGCCACGACCGCTTGCGCGGCGCGCAGATAACCGGCCCAGCGCGGGTCGGCCAGCGACGGCGATTGGCGTGCGGCGAGGAAGGCTTGCAGCGTCGGCAGCAGATTGTTGACCGATTCGAGCCCGCCGTGCGGCGTGTCGTAGCTGGCAAGGATCAGCGGCCGCGGGCTGGTCCGCTGGCTGTCGACGTACTCGAGCACGCCGCGGGCTTCCTTGGTGCGCGAATACATATAGAAGATCCGCCCCGGCGCTTGTTCGGCGACCGAGCCACCGGCCTGCGCGTAGTTCCACAGCGCGGTGCCGTCGACCATGCCGCTTTCGATCAACAGCACATCGAAGCCCTTTTTCTTGTGCAGGTACTGGACGATGCGGTTCTTCAGCTCGAACACATTGCCTTCGCCGTGGGTCTGCTCGCCGATCAGCACGACGCGGGCATCGCCAACCGCCTTGCCGAAGGCGGCGAGGTCGGCGTAGTCGGGATAGGCCGGGCTGGTACTGATGATCTGGGTGTTGTTGGCTTCGAGCCATTGGCCCGGCGTCATGCCGGAGCCCGCATGGGCGGCGGTGCTGATGCCGATGGCCAGCAAGGCGGCGTACAGCGCGTGATGCAGTTTCATGCTCATTTCCTGCGAGGTGGAAGGGAGCACTGATTATTTATTTATTCAAAATTTCTTGTTGCTGATTAACTTTGCTTGAGTTGTGATTATTGTTTGTAAGTGTTTTGTCAGTGTGTTGGATCGTTGCCCGGGCCGCCAACGATCACGCATACAGGTTTCGGGTGGAAGGGCGCTCTTGGTTCCGTCCACGCGCCGCCACGGCTTTTTTATGCCGTTTTTATGCGCGGCCGATGCTTCTTTGCGCGCCGTTGATGCGGTCCTCCCTAAAGTGGCCGCGTGTTCTTCACCAAGAGCGACGCCATGCAGCCCGTAGCCATCTGCCGCCACGACGCGGCGCAAGGTCCCGGTTATCTGATCGATTTTTTCGACGCCCACGCGATTCCGTGGCGGCTGTTTGCCGTTGACGCCGGCGAAACGCCGCCGACCCGCGCCGGTGAGTTCAGCGGCGTGGTGATCCTCGGCTCGCCGGCCAGCGTCAACGATGATCTGTCGTGGATGCGCCGCGAGCAGGCGCTGTTGCGCGATGCGTTGCGGCTCGAGCGGCCGGTGCTCGGCCATTGCTTCGGCGGCCAGTTGCTGGCCAAGACGCTCGGCGCGCGGGTCCGCCGTAACAGCGTGCCGAACATCGGCTGGGGCCGGGTGCTGGTGACGCGCTTCGACGAAGCCGCCGAGTGGTTCGGTGCGCGGCGCGAACTCGAGCTATTCCACTGGCACTTCGACACTTTCGAAATTCCGCGTGGCGCCAAGCGCGTGCTGTTCGGCACCTACTGCATGAACAAGGGCTTTGCGATCGGACCGCATCTCGGCCTGCAATCCCATCTTGAAGTGACCGCCGACAGCATCCGTCAATGGTGCCGCAACGACGGCGACGACATCCGCCGCAACATCTCGGCCTCGGTGCAGCCGGAGGCCGATATGCTTGCCAACCTCGATGCGCGCGTCACGGCCTTGCACCGGCTGGCCGACCGCGTCTACGGCCGGTGGATTGCACGCTTACCGGGCCGGACCCGCTTGATCGTGCCGGGCCTGTCGCGCCTGACTGCGCCGGTGTTGCCGCACACGCGGCCGCGCGGCGGCGAGAGCTGGGGCGAGCGCCTGCTGCAGGCATGAGTACATCGAGCAAACGCCAGACATGCGCCCGCCGGGGCTTAGAATGATCGCAACTTTTTCGAGTTAGCGCCGATGCCGAACGACCAACGTCCCGATCCCGATCAACTGCTGGCCGAACTCAAGGCCGATGAAGCGCGTGCGCAGCGCGGCCGGCTGAAGGTGTTTTTCGGTGCCAATGCCGGCGTCGGCAAGACCTACGCGATGCTGGTGCAGGCGCGGGCGCAGGCCGCACAAGGGGTCGACGTCGTTGCCGGTCTGGTCGAAACGCACGGCCGAGCCGAAACGCTGGCGATGCTCGACGGTCTGTCGATGTTGCCGCGGCGGGAAATGCCGTATCAGGGCCGCACGCTGTCCGAGTTCGACCTCGACGCCGCGCTGGCGCGCGCGCCGGCGCTGCTGCTGGTCGACGAACTGGCGCACAGCAATGTGCCCGGCAGCCGGCACCCGAAGCGCTGGCAGGACATTGACGAGCTGCTGGCGGCGGGGATCGATGTTTATACGACGGTCAACGTCCAGCATCTGGAAAGCCTCAACGATGTCGTCGGACAACTGACCGGCGTACGCGTGCGCGAAACGGTGCCCGACCACGTGTTCGACGCCGCCGACGACGTGGTGCTGGTCGATCTGCCGCCGGACGAATTGCTGACAAGGCTGGCCGAGGGCAAGGTCTATCTGGCCGATGCCGCGAGCCGCGCGCGCGAGCATTTCTTCCGCAAATCCAACCTGATCGCGCTGCGCGAGCTGGCACTGCGCCGCACCGCCGAGCGTGTCGATGCCGAACGCCGCGCGACCGGCTCGGCGCCGCCCGAGGGCCGGGTGCTGGTCGTGCTGCCTTACTCGGAACAGCCAGACCGGCTGGTCCGGCACGCCGCCAGACTGGCCGGGCGACTGAAAACCGACTGGTTTGCCGTGCTGGTCGAATCGCCGCGTCTGGCCCGCGATGCGGCGATGCGCGCGCGGCTGTTTGCCGCGCTCAAGTTTGCCGAATCGCTCGGCGCCGAGACCGCCACGCTGCCCGGACGTGATGTCGCGGCGACGATCGTCGCCTACGCCAGTGAACACGATGTCGGCATGGTGATCGTTGGCGAGGCGCCGCCGCATGCATGGCTGGCCGGGCTGCGGCCGGGGCTGGCCGAGCGCGTGCTGGCGCAGTCACCGGGGCTGGCGGTACAGGCCATCCGCGTCAACGCGTCAGCGCGCCGCTGGTGGCCACCGATCGATCTCGGGCGCCGTTCCGGCGGGATGCTGGCTGCCGCCATCGGCTGCGCGATTTCGTCGGCGCTGCTGGTGCCGCTATCGAAAATCGTCGAGCTGCCGAACGTTGTGATGCTCTACCTCGTGTCGGTCTTGCTGGTGTCGGTGCGTTTCGGCCGGACCGCCGGCGCGACGTCGGCCTTGCTCAGCGTGGCCGCATTCGACTTCTTTTTCGTGCCGCCGCAGCTGTCGTTCAATGTGTCGGACACGCAATACCTGCTGACCTTCGTGGTGATGCTCGGCGTCGCGCTGACGATCAGTCAGCTGTCGGCGCGGCTGCGCTTCCAGGCCGATGCCGCAACGCGGCGAGAGCGGCGTACCGCGGCGCTGTACGAGTTGTCGCAGGCGCTGGCGGCCGCACTGACGCACGAACGGGTCGTCGAGATCGCACTGGCGCAGCTGGCACCGCGCGTCGATGCCGACGTCGGGCTGGCCTTGCCGAGCCGCGACGAGGTGCTGTCGCATGTCGGCGGGGCGTCGGTCGATCTGGCCGTTGCCGACTGGGTGTTCCGTCACGGCCAGCCGGCCGGGCGCGGCACCGGGACGCTGCCGGCGTCGCCGGCTTACTATCTGCCGCTGGCGGCGCCGGTGCGCGTGCGCGGCGTGCTGGCGCTGACGCCGCGCGGCGAGTGGTCGCCGGGGCCGGAGAACGAACGCTTCCTGTCGACGTGCGCGGCGCAGATCGCACTGGCGCTCGAACGCGTGCATTTCGTCGAGGTCGCGCAGGAGGCGCTGGTGTCGATGCAGGGCGAGCAGTTGCGCAACAACCTGCTGTCGACGATTTCGCACGACCTGCGTACGCCATTGACCGTGTTGCATGGGCTGGCCAGCACACTGGCCGCCCAGCCGCTCGCCGAGGTCTCGCAATCGCTCGCCGGCCAGTTGGTCGACGAAACCAGTAGGATGAACGAACTGGTCGCCAATCTGCTCGATATGGCGCGGCTGCAATCGGGCGAGGTGCGCTTGCGGCGCGACTGGCAATCGGTCGAGGAAGTCTTCGGCGCCACGCTGCGGGCGATGGGGCAGCGGCTGGCCGCGCACCGGGTGACGCTGGCGGTGCCGGCCGACCTGCCGCTGGTCGAGTTTGATGCGGTGCTGATCGAGCGCGTACTCGTCAACCTGCTCGACAACGCCGCCAAATACACGCCGGCGGGCAGTGTGATTACGCTGGCCGCCCACGCCGAACCGGGCAGTCTGTTGCTGACGGTGCGTGATAACGGACCGGGCCTGCCGCCGGGGCAGGAAGAGGCGCTGTTTACCAAATTCAGCCGCGGTACGGCCGAGGGAAACATCGGCGGCGTCGGCCTCGGCCTGGCGCTGTGCCGGGCCATCGTCCATGCCCACGGTGGTACCATCGGCGCCGAATCGGTTCACACCGGCGGCCGGGCCGAAGGCGCGATGTTCACCATCCGGCTGCCGCGCCGCCCGCCGCCGCCACTCCCCCATGTCGATCCGGGCGCCGATCCGGACCTGTTCGCCACCCCGCCGGAAAGCGCCTGATGCCCGTCCCGTCGTCCTTGTCCGCCCTGGCCGCTACCGTCGTCGTGATCGAGGACGAGGCACAGATCGCCCGCTTTGTATCGATGGCGCTGGAAGGCGAGGGCATGCTCGCGCATGTGGCCGGCAGTGTGCGGGACGGGCTGATCGCGGCCGGCACGCGCCAGCCCGATCTGCTGATCCTCGATCTTGGCCTGCCCGACGGCGACGGGATTACGCTGATCCGCGAACTGCGCGCGTTCTCCGACGTGCCGGTGCTGGTGCTGTCGGCACGCACGCAAGAAAGCGACAAGGTCGCCGCGCTCGACGCCGGCGCCGACGACTATCTGAGCAAACCGTTCGGCGTGGCCGAGTTGCTGGCGCGCGTCCGCGTCTTGCTGCGCCGCCACGCCAAACAGGACGCATCGAGCCGCGACGGCAAGGTCAGCATCGGCGACGTTGCTGTCGACCTTGTTGCGCGCGAAGTGCTGCGCGGCGGCGAGGCGCTGCATCTGACGCCGATCGAATATCGGCTGCTGTCGGTGCTGATCCGCCACGCCGGCAAGGTGCTGACGCACCGGCAGCTGCTGCTCGAAGTGTGGGGGCCGGCCTATGTCGAGCACAGCCACTATCTGCGCATCTATATGGGCCATCTGCGCCAGAAGCTCGAAGCGGACCCGGCGCAGCCGCAGCACCTGCTGACCGAGACCGGCGTCGGCTATCGGCTGGTGCTTTAGCACGGCAATCCTGCCGGCGGCTTGCCGCAACTGCCGGAAGCCGTTGTAGAAGGGGGCGTCCGCCGACGGGTTCCACCGCGGTCGCTCCGTCGTGCCGAGTGCAGGTGCCCGGACAGGCGGTGCTGCGTCGTGCTTGACCTGGAGTAAGCTCCAAGTATTAGCCTTGGCTCACCCTGTCCCTCTTATGAACATCAGCGAATTTGCCCATACCGTTGGCCTCTCAGCCGACACCTTGCGCTACTACGAGAAGATCGGCCTGATCGATCGTGTCACGCGTAATGCTTCGGGTCACCGCAGCTACGGTCAGGCCGATCTGGCGTGGCTGGGATTTCTGATCCGGCTGCGCGAAACCGGCATGCCGATCGAGCAGATGCAGCTGTACGCAAGCTTGCGCCGTGAAGGCGATGCAACGCTGGCGCAGCGGCGCGAACTGCTCGAATCGCATGCCGCGCGGGTCGAGGCGGAGGTTCAACGCCTGCAAAGCCATCTGGGCAAATTGGCCGACAAGATCGCGCTCTACCGGCGCATGGAGGCGGACAGGGTTCATTCCGCAGCCAAGGAGCACGACCATGAACCCAGCCCACCCCGCCAACCCGCTTCCAGCTAGTCCGCTGTCTAATGTCCGCTATGAACGCGGCCTGGAAAAACTGCGCGAAATCGACGACGGCCACGCCGGCGAGGCGGTGATTGCCTCGCTGGCCGATATCGCGCCGGATTTTGGCCGCTATGTCGTCGAGTTCGGCTTCGGCGACATCTACTCGCGCCCCGGCCTGGACCTGAAGTCGCGCGAAATCGCCGTCGTCGCCGCGCTGACCGCGCTCGGCAACGCCACGCGGCAGCTCAAGGTGCATATCGGTGCGGCGCTCAATGTTGGTTGCTCGCGTGGCGAAGTCGTCGAAGTCATCATGCAGATGGCGGTCTACGCCGGTTTTCCGGCCGCGCTGAACGGCCTGTTTGCCGCCCGTGACGTGTTCGCGGCCCGCGATGCGGAACAGCGCGACGCTGCCTGAGTCATTCACCCCGGTTGTCGCGCTTGCCGCCTTGAAGGTCCGCCGGCAAGCCGGCGCTGGATGCCTTCCTGGCCCGCAGCCGCAATTGTGGCCGCGGGCACGCGCCAGTTACGGCTTCGGGAACGATTCGCTCGCGTGCGCGGTATATGTGATGCCGGGTGCGAACCGGGTCGTCTGACTTGGCCGGCTTCAACGTCAGCTGAAGCTTTGCTTGAATCGCGGCGACAGCAGCGGCGTCGGTCGGCACGCGTTGTCGGCGCCGCAGACCCAGACGGTGACATAGCGCGTGGCATCGAATGCGCCCGGCGAGAGCGAGGTGGTGGCCACCCAGGCCGATTGAGAACCGCACGCTTCGCTCGAGTCGGGGCAGGCGCCGATCAGCTCGAAGCGGCTGCCGGTTGCGATCACCTGACCGTCGACGCGGACTTCCCAGCTCGCCGGCGCTTGCCCGCCGCCACTGCCGAGCGGCGTGCTGATGAAGAAGTCGTAACCGCCGCCGGTCTGCGTAACGCCGGCATGGAAAGGCGGCGCCGACGCGGTGGGGAGGGTGCCGAAACGGTTCTGGTATTCGGTGTCCGACAACGACGCGAGCTGCGCGGTGTCGCTGTAGATGCCTTCGCTGGCACACAGGTCGTCGCCGGGTGTGACCGGCTTGGCGATGACCGGCTGGACGACCGGCAGTTTGCCGTCGGCGCCGACCGGCAGCGGTGCCGACCGCGGCTGGACCGAAGGCGGGCACGCCAGCGCGTAGCCCGCTACAAGCTGTGCGACGAGTATGAAGAAATGAGTACGTTTCATGCCTGCTCCTCGAGGTTCTCGGTTTGAGTCGCCGGCATCAGGCCGGTCGATTCAGCATCGGAATCGGTGCAAGCGAAGGCAAGAAACGGTTTGGATTCGGCGAGTGGCCAGACGAAAGGCGCCGCAGCGTCAGGCGGTCATACGCTTGGGCCGGAAATAGCTGGCGTCGGCGTAGAACGCGTCGTCCTGCACGGGCCACCAGCCGGGAATGCCAAGGAAGGGCAACGGCGGCAGTTGTTTGGGCCGCTGCAACCGGTCGGCGTCGATCTCGAAGGCGATGTGGGCGTCGAGCGTAGCGATGCGTTCGACCAAGGGGCGGCTGAAGTGGGTGTCGGCCACCGGGACCAGCCAGCACTTACCGGTCAGACCGCGGAACGGGTCGAGCAGGTATTCGTAGTTGGCGTGGCCGAAGCACAGCGCCTCGATCCGCTTGCCCCAGGCGTCGTGATGGGTCTGAAACAGCGTTGCCCAGTCATGGCCGATCAGCGCGTCGGCCAATGCCGTGTCGCTGCACGCGACGATCAGTCCGCATTCGTCGAACAGCGTCGCTGCATCGCGTACCGGGCCGCGTGCGCCGTCAGCGGTATGACGGTGGTGCAGCGCGTTCAGCGCGACCTTGGCTTGCGGAAAGGTGTGCCAGACCGCGGCGTTGAAGCAGTCGTGCCAATTGTGGCGCGTTGCAATACGCCCGAGCGCATGGATTTCGGCCTCGTAATACTGCGTCAGCGAATCCGGATCGACGAACTGCAAGGGCAGGCCGAGCCGGTTGCTGGCCGGCGAACCGAGTGCCTGCCAGGCTTGCCAGTCGGGCAGCGACGCAAAACGTTCAAGAACAGGGCGAATCGGCGCGTAGCCGGGATGCTGCGCGAAATGCGCAGCTGGCCACGTTGTCATTGCATGGGGCTCATTGCAGCTTGCCAAGCTCCAGCCGGCCTGTGCCCAGCGGCTTGCCGCCGGCATCGAGCGCCGTCACGACGAGGAAATAGCCCGCGCCCTTGGTGCAGGGCGGCTGGTAGCCACCGCCGGCGGACTGGCTGACCCACGAAAACCCGTCGGGAAGGCTGGCTTGTTGGCCGGTGACGCTGGGCAACTGCACGCTGGCAGCGCCCTGGGCGATGGCATAGCGCAGTACGCCAAGGCTGCTGCCGCCGCGCTGCTTGTATTCGAGTTGCAGGCCCGCGGTGCCGCTGGGCAGGTCGAACACGTTCAGCGCCGGCGTATTGCCCTTGCCGCCGAGCTGGCCGCATTGCTGGCCGGCGGGAATGGCGATGCCGTTCCATGCCGGGTTGGCAAAGCGCACCGTCAGACGCGGGCCATCGGCCTGCGCGTACTGAATGGTGAACAGCACCGCGAGCAGCGCGAGGGCGATCAGCGGGAGGTATTTCTTCATGCGTCGACCTTCAAAAAACAAATCGGCTAGAACATTCATTCTAGCCGATTGGAGACTGCTGAAACCGTGACCGGAGTCACGGTCTGCAAGGTGATTACGCCAGCGCTTTCAGCGCTGCGTCGTAGTTTGGCTCGTCCTTGATTTCGGCGACGAGTTCGGCGTGCAGCACCTTGTCGTTGGCGTCGAGGACGACGACGGCACGCGCCGCAACGCCGACCAGCGGGCCGGTCGCGAATTCAACGCCGTAGTCGTTCAGGAACTGGCGGCCGCGCATCGTCGACAGCGTGACGACGTTTTCCAGGCCTTCGGCGCCGCAGAAGCGGTTTTGCGCGAACGGCAGGTCGGCCGAGATGCACAGCACCACGGTGTCAGCGAGCTTCGAGGCCGATTCGTTGAAGCGGCGTACCGAGGTCGCGCACGTCGGGGTGTCGATGCTCGGGAAGATGTTCAGGACTTTCTTCTTGCCGGCGAACGAGGCCAGCGACACATCGGCGAGATCCTTGCCGACGAGGGTGAACGGCTTGGCGGCATCGCCGGCTTGCGGGAAGGCGCCGCTGACTTCGATCGGGTTACCGCCGAGGGTTACGCTGGACATGGGTGCTGCTCCTAATGGTCGACCAATGGTCGATGAGTCGTCGAAGATCGTCTGTGGTCTGGTGGCGGCTTCTGCTAAGCCGCATCAGCTGCAAATGGCGCCGAATCGGCGATATTCAAGCGTCATCCTGATTCGTGCTCAGGCAACGGCCTTTTCGTACGCCGCGGCATCGAGCAGCGCGGCGCATTCGCCCAGGTCGCTCGGACGCAG
This sequence comes from Jeongeupia wiesaeckerbachi, assembly GCF_050916355.1. Lineage (GTDB taxonomy): Bacteria > Pseudomonadota > Gammaproteobacteria > Burkholderiales > Chitinibacteraceae > Jeongeupia > Jeongeupia wiesaeckerbachi. The sequence goes on along the minus strand of NZ_CP136946.1, from coordinate 3,703,012 downwards.
CCGGAACAGCCAAGTGTCATACGGCGCATCGTTGATCGACTCGGGCGCGTCGACCGCGGCGGGGTTGGTCGCAACGATTTCGCCCGACAGCGGGCAATGCACATCGGAAGCGCTCTTGACCGATTCGACCAGCGCAACGGTTTCCTGTTGCCTCACTTGCCGACCGACGGCGGGAAGTTCGACATAGACCAGATCACCGAGCGTCGACTGGGCGAAATGGGTGATGCCGACGGTCACCAGACCGTCGTCGTCGAGGCGGGCCCATTGATGGGTTTCGGAGTACAGCAGATCAGCAGGAATCGTCATGGATAGAACCAGTAAATCGAGTAGCCGGAGGAATCGAGTTGGCCGAGGTCGAGCTGCAGATAGGCGCGCAGTTCATCGTTCGGTGCAAGCCGCGTGCGGTTCTTCTCGCTCGCCGCCAGGTATTGGGCCGGGGTGAAGCGCTTGCGCGCAACCACGTCTTCGCGTTCGTTGGTCAGCGTCAGTTCCAGCGTCGGCAGCGCCTGCTCGTACTGGGCAAGGTTGCGCACGCTGGCCGACAGCTGGACGAGATTGGGGCGGCCGGGCACATAGCTGAGTTCGGAGTAGTCCGAGCGCAGCAATTCGGCATGGCGCGGCAAGGGCATGTCACAGCCGAGGGTGTTGCACGCCGACACATAGATCGGCCGTAGCCACGGCAGTTCGGTCGACAGCGTCGACCGGTAGCGCAGTGCGATCTGCGTCAGCAATGCGAACACGGCCAGCGCGGCCAGCACGACGAGCAGCCAGCGCCAGCGGGACGGCGGCTTGGGCAGTGCGAGCAGCGCATCGTCGTCATAGGTATGGATCGGCCGGTAATCCGACGGTGCATCGTCGGTGGCCGGCGTTGCGGGGCTGGCCAGTTCGGCCGGGTGCGGGTCAACTATTGCCGGTTCCGGTTCCGGTTCCGGTTCCGGTTCCGGTTCCGGTTCCGGTTCCGGTTCCGGTCGTTGTGCGAGGTATTCGGCGACGCTGAGTTCGGCCGCCGGTGCCGCGCTCTGGGCGGCAGGCGCGCTGGAGCCGGATGCCGTGACGTCGACCTCGGGCGAGGCCACCGCTTCGGTGGCCAGTTCCGGCGCCGTCATGCATTCGAGCGCGTTGAAGACGAATGCGCACTTGCCGCAGCGCACTTTGCCCTTGTGGGCAGCCAGTTGCGCGGCGGTGACATTGAACGCCGTATGACAATTGGGGCAGCGGGTGATCGAGCTCATCGCCGGCAATTGTAGCCCGGAATCATTGCGGCGCGTGTCATGAAACCGGTTCTGTTCGGCGAGCGAGCCAAGCCGGGCTGTCCCGAAGCGCACACGCCCCGCAGGCCGTGCCCTTGGGGTGCTCGGCGCATCGGCACGGGCCGGGACGCGCGGGCGCCGCCGTCGAGCCGCATCGGTTTCAGCGCTTGCGGCCGGACAGGCACACCCAGCCTTCCGATTCCTTTGCCGGCGTGAAATCGAACCACGCGCCGTAGATGGCGATGATGTCGTCCGCCTGCTCGGCCAGAATGCCCGACAGCGCGATCCGGCCACCGGCCTTGACGCGACCGGCCAGCATCGGTGCCAGCGTCTTCAGCGGGTTGGTGAGGATGTTGGCGACGACAACGTCGTACTCGCCGTCCGGCAGCGCGTCGGGCAGGAAAAAGTCGATTTCGACGCCGTTCTGCTCGGCATTCTGCTTTGACGCGATCATCGCCTGCGGGTCGATGTCGACGCCGTGGGTCTCGCCAGCGCCGACCTTCTTGGCGGCAATCGCGAGGATGCCGGAGCCGCAGCCGTAGTCGAGCAGCGTTTCGCCGCCGGCGATATTGGCGTCGAGCCACTGCAGGCACAGATGCGTGGTCGGATGGCTGCCGGTGCCGAACGCCAGGCCCGGGTCGAGTGCGATGTTGATGGCCTGAGGATTCGGCGACTCGTGCCACGTCGGCGTGATCCACAGCCGCTCGGAAATGCGGATCGGGTCGAATTGCGATTGCGTCAGCCGTACCCAGTCCTGTTCCTCGACGGTGACGACGGCGAAGCGCGGGTGATCGATGCCGACGGCGTTGGCCGCGGCGGCAACCGCCAGCTGCGGGTCCATGTCGTCCGACAGGTGGGCAACGACGATGCTCAGGTCCCACATCTGGTCGACCGGTTCGCCCGGCTCACCGAAGATCGGCTTTTCGGCGTCGGTGCCGGCGGCGGCGTCTTCGATCGACACCGACAGTGCGCCGAGGTCAAACAGTGCGTCCGACAGCGCTTCGGCGTGCTTAGAATCGGTGGTGATGCGCAGTTCCTGCCAGGACATGGCGGTCTTTCCTGAAAAGTGATGACCGTGATTGTCTCACGGCTTGAATGAACATGAAAAAAGGGCCGAAGTGGCCCTTTTTATTAGCGCTGGCCGATTGCTCAGCCCTGCTTTTCCAGCAGCGCACGGATCTCGGGCATCTTGTGCTCGAGGTAGTGGATGCTGGTGCCACCCTTGATGAACTCGCTATCGAGCAACAGCTGCTGATGCAACGGGATATTGGTGTTGATGCCCTGGACGACCATTTCCGACAGCGCAATGCGCATCCGCGCCATTGCCTGCTCGCGGGTATCGCCGTAGGTGATGATCTTGCCGATCATCGAGTCGTAGTTCGGCGGAACGAAATAGCCCTGATAGACGTGCGAATCGACGCGTACGCCCGGGCCGCCCGGCGTGTGCCAGGTGGTGATTCGGCCGGGGCTCGGCACGAACTTGAGCGGGTCTTCGGCGTTGATCCGGCACTCGATCGAGTGACCCTTGATCTTCACGTCCTTCTGCGTGTAGCGCAGCGGCAGGCCGGCTGCGACGCGGATCTGTTCCTGGACGATGTCGATGCCGGTGATCATTTCGGTCACCGGGTGCTCGACCTGAACGCGGGTGTTCATCTCGATAAAGAAGAACTCGCCGTTTTCATACAGGAACTCGAACGTGCCGGCGCCGCGGTAGCCGATCTGGCGGCAGGCTGCGGCGCACGCTTCGCCGATCTTCTTGCGCTGTGCGTCGGTGACGCCCGGTGCCGGTGCTTCTTCGATCACTTTCTGGTGACGTCGCTGCATCGAGCAGTCACGCTCGCCCAGATAGATCGCGTTGCCATGCTGGTCGGCGAGGATCTGGATTTCGACGTGACGCGGCGTCTGCAGGTAGCGCTCCATGTAGACGGTCGGGTTGCCGAACGCGGCGCCGGCTTCGGACTTGGTCATCTCGACCGAGCGCAGCAGCTCTTCCTCGTTGTGCACCACGCGCATGCCGCGACCGCCGCCGCCGCCAGCGGCCTTGATGATCACCGGGTAGCCGACTTTTTTGCCGGTCGCGAGGATTTCCTTCGGGTCGTCCGAGAGGGCGCCGTCCGAACCGGGCACGCACGGTACACCGGCCTTCCTCATCGCATCCTTGGCCGAGACCTTGTCGCCCATCACGCGGATCGACTCGGGCGTCGGGCCGATGAAGGCGAAGCCGGATTCTTCGACGCGCTGGGCGAAGTCGGCGTTTTCCGACAGGAAGCCGTAGCCCGGGTGAATGGCGTTGGCATTGGTGACTTCGGCGGCCGAGATGATGGCCGCCATGTTCAGGTAGCTCTGCGGCGACGGGTTCGGGCCGATGCAGACCGATTCGTCGGCGAGCTTGACGTATTTGGCTTCGCGGTCGATTTCCGAGTGGACGACCACGGTTTTGATGCCCATTTCGCGGCAGGCGCGCAGCACTCGGAGCGCGATTTCGCCGCGGTTGGCGATCAGTACTTTTTCAAACATGGATGAACTCCGTGAGACGTACCGCATCCGTCAGGCGGACGCGGCACCGCATCAGCCGATGACGAACAGCGGTTCGCCGTATTCGACCGGCTGGCCGTTCTCGACAAGGATGGCCTTGATCACGCCAGAGGTTTCGGCCTCGATTTCGTTCAGGAGTTTCATCGCTTCGATGATGCACAGCGTATCGCCGGCGTTCACTTGCTGGCCGACTTCGACGAAGGACTTCGCGCCCGGGCTGGCGGCGCGGTAGAAGGTGCCGACCATCGGCGATTTGACCGGCGTGCCTTCCGGCAGCGCGCTGGCGCTGGCTTCGGCCGCAACGGCAACCGGTGCTGCAGCGACAGCAGCCGGTGCCTGGACTTGCATCGGCTGCTGGATATAGGTGGGTGCGGCGTTCTGATTGACGCGGGTGATGCGGACTTTTTCTTCGCCCTCGGTGACCTCGAGTTCGGCAATGCCGGATTCCTCGACGAGGTCGATCAGTTTTTTCAGTTTACGCAGATCCATACGGCAACCCTCTTATAAGGTAATGCTTATTGACGCATTTATGGGGGAAACGGGGACGTCCGTTCAGGACGCCGGATTGAAGGCTTCGAGGGCGTGGGCCAGCGCGTATTCGTAGCCCTTGGCCCCGAGGCCGCAGATCACGCCGATGGCGAGATCCGAGAAGTAGGAATGATGTCGGAATGCTTCGCGTGCATGCACATTCGAGAGATGCACTTCGATAAAGGGAAGCTTGACCCCGGCAAGGGCGTCGCGCAGTGCAACGCTGGTATGGGTGAACGCAGCCGGATTGATGACGATGAAGTCGGTGCCGTCGCCAAAAGCGGCATGAATGCGATCGATCAGCTCGTACTCACGGTTGGACTGGAATGTCTCAACCTGTGCGCCTTGCTGCGCGCCGATCTTGATCAGGCGGTTGTTGATGTCCGCCAGTGTATCGGCGCCGTAGTGCTGCGGCTCACGCATCCCCAGCAGATTGAGATTGGGGCCATGCAGCACCAGGATTTTGCGGGCTTTTGCCATGCTCACCTCCCAGTCTCGTTCCAAATCATCGGCGGGAGTTTGCCGAGGCGAAACACACTTGTCTAGCCAATTCGACGAAATTCCCGGCATTTTCACGTCAAAACAGTTGTTTGAAAGCCTCGTGCCATCAAGCAGGTCGCGGGCTGCTGGCCGGGTGCGCTGGTATACTCTAGTCGTTTTGCTACGCACCTGTTCGCCGCAATTTCCTCACGGTTTCCCCTGATGCAACTCTCCGATTTCGACTATTTCCTGCCCGAACACCTGATCGCCCAGTTTCCCCCCGACGAGCGCGGCGCGAGCCGTTTGCTGCACGTTGACGGCAAAACGCGGCACGACGGCTGGTTCCGCGATCTGCCGACGCTGTTGCGGGCGGGTGACCTGCTGGTGTTCAACGATACCAAGGTGATCAAGGCGCGCTTGTTCGGTCTGAAGGACAGTGGCGGCGCGGTCGAAGCGCTGGTCGAGCGTGTGCTTGATACGCATCGGGCGCTGGCGCATGTACGTGCCAGCAAGTCGCCCAAGCCCGGCAGCCGGTTGCTGTTCGCCGAGCGCTGGGGCGCAACGATGGTCGAACGCCGTGGCGACCTGTTCCTGCTCGAATTTGATCGAACCGGCGCGGATGGTGGCGAATCGGTGCTCGACATCCTTGAGCAGGCAGGCAGCCTGCCGTTGCCACCGTATATCACGCATACGCCGGACGACGACGACGCCAAGCGCTATCAAACCGTCTACGCACGCGACCCCGGTGCCGTGGCTGCGCCGACCGCGGGGCTGCATTTCACCGATGCCTTGCTTGAACAATTGCGTGCGCAGGGTGTGGGTACGGCGTTTTTGACGCTGCACGTCGGTGCCGGCACGTTCATGCCGGTCCGCGTCGACGACATTGCCGACCATACGATGCATCACGAGCGTTATTCGATTCCGCTGGCGACGCAGGAGGCGATCCGCAAGACCAAGGCCGCGGGCGGGCGGGTGATCGCTGTCGGCACGACCAGCTTGCGGGCGCTCGAAGCGTCGTCGCAGCAAGGGCTGCTGGCCGAGCCCGAGGGCGATACCAATATCTTCATCACGCCGGGCTACGAATTCCGCATCGTCGACCGGCTGATCACCAACTTCCACCTGCCCAAATCGACCTTGCTGATGCTGGTGGCGGCGTTTGCCGGGCTGGAAACGATGAAGGCGGCGTATACCCACGCGGTCGCCCACGAGTACCGCTTCTTCAGTTATGGCGACGCGATGCTGCTCGAGCGCGCCAGCGACGCCGGGCAATAACACGAAATAACCGGCCTGCCGTTCATCCGGGGCATACCCGGCCTCAGAACGGATTGCGTCCGCTTATATTGCCGGCTGGCAGGTAATTGCATACCCACACCTCGCTTTGCGAGCAGCGGGCCTGACCGCAGCCGACCGCGGTGGTGTCCCGCCAGACGATCTGGGTGTAGTGACCGCAGACCGCGCCGGCCCGGCACTGCGCACTGCTGAAGTTCCAGTCGGCGCGTTCAGCAGCCCAGCGGCCGACGACACCGGCGGGCGTGTCCTGGAAGCCGGAATAGGGCGAGGACGAGCCGAACGCGCTCAGGTTCTCGCCGGTGACCTGACCGTTGAGGTTGCGGTTGCTGCCACTGCGGTGGACCAGATTCAGGCACTGGTTATTGCTGGCGCTCTGGTTCGCCCAGTCCTGAGCGAAGGCGGCGAGGTCCGCCGACCAGTTCAGATCGGCCAGCCCGGCGTTTTCTGCGCGCCGCACCCGGTTATGCTGCTCGAGCATGTCCAGCGCAAAGGGGCTCAGCGTCGGTGTCGGCCCCGGGGAGGGCGTCGTGCCGGGCGTCGTAGGCGTGGGGTTGGGGGCCGGGGTGCCCGGGGCTGGCGTTGTGCCGCCTGAGGTAGGAGGGCTGCTGTCATTGCCGCCACCACCGCCACCGCCGCACGCGGCGAGCAGCAGGCCAAGCAAGATGCTGGTAGTGCGCATGGTGCTAATCCTTTGTATCATCCAAGCGACAAATTCGATCGAACCGTGCTGTAAACGACCAAAATGTGCAGCACGCGGGGCAGTGCCCCCGGCGATTTACACATGCCGCAGGACTGTTTATCCGGCGGGCAAATACGGAGTGGTTAAAGAAATTGGATCAAGGCCTGAAGTTCACGCTGCACAAAACATCAAATGGTGCACGTCGTGGCACGATAGAACTCAACCACGGCAAGGTGGAAACACCCGTTTTCATGCCGGTGGGCACCTACGGCACCGTCAAGGCAATGACGCCGCGCGATCTGCGCGAGATCGAAGCGCAGATCTGTCTCGGCAACACCTTCCACCTGTGGCTGCGTCCGGGGCTGGACGTCGTCAGCCGTTTCGGTGGCCTGCACCAGTTCATGGGGTGGGACAAGCCCATCCTCACCGATTCGGGCGGCTTTCAGGTCTTCAGCCTCGGTGATCTCCGTAAGATTTCCGAGGAGGGCGTGAAGTTCCAGAGTCCGATCAACGGCGACAAGCTGTTCCTGACGCCGGAAGAGTCGATGCGCATCCAGCGCGTGCTCAATTCCGACATCGTGATGATTTTCGACGAATGCACGCCGTACCCGGCCGACCGCAAGCAGGCGGCCGATTCGATGCGCATGTCCTACCGTTGGGCCAGGCGCTCGCGTGACGAATTCGACAAGCTCGAGAACCCGAATGCGCTGTTCGGCATCGTTCAGGGCGGCATGTACGAGGATCTGCGCGACGAATCGCTGGCCGGCCTCGACGACATCGGCTTTCACGGCATGGCGATTGGCGGCCTGTCGGTTGGCGAACCCAAAGAAGACATGGAGCGCATCCTCGCGCACACCGCGCCGCGACTGCCGGTCGACAAGCCGCGCTATCTGATGGGTGTCGGCACGCCGGAAGACCTGGTCTACGGCGTCAGCCAGGGTATCGACATGTTCGACTGCGTGATGCCGACCCGCAACGCGCGCAACGGCATGCTGTTCACGCGCTTCGGCGACATCAAGATCAAGAATGCCAAGCACCGTTTCGACGAGCGTCCGCTCGACGAAACGTGTGATTGCTACGCGTGCCAGAATTTCAGCCGCGCTTATCTGCACCATCTGTTCCGCGCCGGCGAGATCCTCGGCTCGCAGCTCAACACCATCCACAACCTGCGCTACTACCAGGTGCTGATGGCCGAGATGCGCGCGGCGATCGATGTAGATGCCTTCCCGGCCTTCGTCGCGCGCTTCCACGCCGACCGCGCCCGCGGCATCGATTGATCCGGTGCTTTGCCCGAATGAAAACCCGGCCGTGCCGGGTTTTTTCTTGTTCGCGTGCTGATAGGGGCCCACGTGCTGCTGGCATGATCGGTGCCGGGGGCTAGTCGCGACTCGAGCGGGTCCGGGGCGGTGGATCGGACGGCGGGTGCGGCAGGCTTTGCTTGCGTCGCGGTCGACTTGCGCCTGGCCGTGCGCTTCGCAGCAAAACAAACCGGCGTCGCGCCGTTTGCTTTCCGCCCCCCGGGTGCGCGGCGCCGATACGGTGGCTAATTGCATCGCAACTGCAACTTTTCCGTCCGGCGCTTGCCTTTTCCTTGCACGCAACCCCGCGAAGCCGATCACACGGTTTGCGCGCTTGTTCGGATGTCCATCAGGCCGTCTGCGCGTGCCCAGCTACCGACTGTCAGCGCGATAGCGGCAACGCCGCGCCGAAATCGCACGCTGGGGTTTCCGTTTATTGAATTATTGCCGATTTCACGGGGCGGTCTCCGCCGTCACGTGAAGGAAGTCGGTAGATTTCATACAGGTGGCGGGCTAGAATGACCCGCTTCGTTTTTTGCCACTCTCAAAGAAAGGCCCGATCGATGTTTATCGCTCCCGCTTACGCCGCCGACGCGGTTCCTACCGCTGCCGGTTTCATGCAGTTCCTGCCGATGGTCGTGATCTTCGTGCTGTTCTACTTCCTGCTGATTCGTCCGCAGCAGAAGCGCGCGAAGGAATTGCGGGCCATGCTCGATGCGCTGCAAAAGGGTGACGAAGTCGTGACCAATGGTGGCGTCCTGGGCCGTATCTCCAAGGTCGGCGAGCAATACATCACGCTCGAACTGGCTGACGGCGTCGAAATCCTCGTGCAGCGCGCTTCGGTGTCGCAGCGCCTGGACAAGGGCACCATCAAGAACAACAAGTAATCGCAACGGGGCGGCCTTGGCTGCCCCGGCGTGTTTTCTGGCCTGCGTAACGCAGGCCTTTCCCGGTTTTAAGGGCATGCAATGAACCGCTACCCGTTGTGGAAATTCGTATTGATCGTCGTGGCTCTGATCGCGGCCTTCCTTTACACCTTGCCGAACTTCTTCGGTGAAAGCCCCGCCGTGCAGATCTCCAGCGCGCGCACCATGGTCAAGGTCGATGCGTCGACGCAGACACGCGCCGTTGCCGCGGTGAAGCAGGCCGGGCTGAATCCGGACGACGTGCTGTTCGACGGCGCGTCGGTGAAACTGCGCTTCAAGGACATCGATGCCCAGCTCAAGGCCAAGGATGCACTGCAGGCCGCGCTCGGCGACGATTACGTCGTTGCGCTGAACCTGCTGCCGCAAACGCCGGCCTGGCTGCAGTCGATCGGCGCCAAGCCGATGTTCCTCGGCCTTGACCTGCGCGGTGGCGTGCACTTCCTGCTCGAAGTCGACATGAAGGCTGCCGTCGACAAGGCGCTCGAAAAGACCGCCGGTGACATCCGTCGCGAACTCAAGGATCAGAAGATCCGCTACGGCGCCGTGGCCCGTAACCGCGACAGCGTCGAAGTCCAGCTGCGCGATGCGGCGACCGTCGATGCCACGCTGCCGGTGGTGACCAAGCTGTTGCCGAACCTGCAGGTTTCGCCGGTCAAGGGCGACAGCAACAAGATCATCGTCACCTATCCGCAAGCCGCGCTGCAAAAGCTCAGCGAGGACGCGGTCAAACAGAACATCACCACGCTGCACAACCGGGTGAACGAACTCGGCGTGGCCGAACCGGTGATCCAGCAGCAGGGCGCGGGTCGTATCGTCGTCGAGCTGCCGGGCATCCAGGACACAGCCAAGGCCAAGGACATCCTCGGCCGGACTGCCACGCTGGAAGTGCGTCTCGTCGACGACGATCCGGCCGATCTGCAGGCGGCAATCGGCGGCAATGTGCCGGCCGGCACCGAGCTGATGAGCGAGCGTCGTGGCAGCAATGGCCAAAACGTGCCGATCCTTGTCCGCAAGGAAGTCGAACTGACCGGCGACAACATCAACGATGCGCAGGCCGGCTTTGACGAGCACAACAATGCCTCGGTGAACATCAACCTCGATTCGACCGGCGCGACGATCTTCAAGGATCTGAGCCGCGACAATATCGGCAAGCGCATTGCGATGATTCTGGTCGAGAAGGGCAAGGGCGAAGTCGTCACCGCGCCGGTGGTCCGCAGCGAGATCGGCGGTGGTCGCGTGCAGATTTCCGGTTCGATGGGCGTTGCCGAAGCCAACGACACGGCGCTGTTGCTGCGCGCCGGCTCGCTGGCCGCACCGATGAACATCGTCGAAGAACGCACGATTGGTCCGAGCCTTGGCAAGGACAACATCAAGAAGGGCTTCGATTCGACGCTGTACGGTTTTGCCGCGATCGCGATCTTCATGGTGATCTACTACCGCGTGTTCGGGCTGGTGTCGGCGGTGTCGCTCGGCGGCAACCTGCTGCTGCTGGTGGCGCTGCTGTCGGCGATCGGCATCACGCTGACGCTGCCGGGTATCGCGGCGATCGCGCTGACGCTGGGTATGGCGATTGACTCGAACGTGCTGATCAACGAGCGGATCCGAGAGGAGCTGCGCAACGGCATGACGCCGCAGGCGGCGATCTCGAACGGCTACAGCCATGCCTGGGCGACGATTCTCGACTCGAACGTCACCACTTTGATCGCCGGCGTTGCGCTGCTGATCTTCGGTTCGGGTGCGATCCGCGGCTTTGCCGTGGTGCACTGCCTCGGCATCCTCACGTCGATGTTCAGCGCGGTCGTCGTGTCGCGCGGCATCATCAACCTGATCTACGGCTACCGCCGCCGCCTGACCTCGCTGTCGATCGGCCAGGTTTGGGTGCCGGACCAGAAGAACGCATAAGGGCCGCACAAGATGGAATTCTTCCGTATCAAGCGCGACATCCCGTTCATGAGCTACGGCAAGCTCACGACGGCCATCTCGCTCATCACCTTCATCCTTGCCGTGGCCTTCCTGGTGATCAAGGGGCTGAACTTCGGTGTCGAATTCACCGGTGGCACCGTGATGGAGCTGCGCTACCAGCAAGGCGCCGACCTGAACCAGGTCCGTACCCAGGTCGAACACCTGAAGTATGGTGAGGCGCAGGTTCAGGCGCTGGGCACCACGCGTGACGTGATGATCCGGCTGCCGAACATCAAGAACAAGACCAGCGCCCAGCTGTCGAACGAGGTCTTGACGGTGCTCAAGTCCGAGCGCCCCGACGTCGAACTGCGCAAGGTCGAGTTCATCGGCCCGTCGGTCGGCGAAGAACTGGTCACCCACGGTCTGACGGCGATCACGCTGGTCTGCCTCGGCATCATTGCCTATCTGGCGATCCGTTTCGAATGGCGCTTTGCCGTTTCCGCCGTGATTGCCAACATGCACGACGTGGTGATCATTCTCGGTTGCTTCGCGCTGTTCCAGTGGGAATTCAACCTGACGGTGCTGGCCGGCGTGCTGGCGGTGCTCGGTTACTCGGTCAACGAATCGGTCGTCGTCTTCGACCGGATTCGCGAGAACTTCCGCGCGCCGAAAATGCGCGGCAAGACCGTGCCGCAGGTGATCGACAACGCGATCACCGCGACGATGAGCCGGACCATCATCACCCACGGTTCGACCGAGGCGATGGTGCTGTCGATGCTGGTCTTCGGCGGTTCGGCACTGCACGGTTTCGCGATGGCGCTGACGATCGGCATTCTGTTCGGTATCTACTCGTCGGTGCTGGTGGCGTCGCCGCTGCTGCTGATGTTCGGCGTGACGCGCGAGAACATGGTCAAGCCGGTGAAGATCAAGGAAGAAGCGGTGGTCTGATCGCCATGGATGCGCAAGGCGATAACGCCTGTGCGTGAACCATTGCCCCGCCGGCGAGTCCATCGCCGGCGTTTTCTCGTTTAAGGACTGTGATGGAATTCAACCCGATCGACATCTTCCTGCATCTGGATGTCTACCTTGCCCAACTGGTGAACCTCTACGGGGCATGGGTGTACGCGATCCTGTTCGCGGTGATTTTCTGCGAGACCGGCCTCGTCGTGACGCCGTTCCTGCCCGGTGATTCGCTGTTGTTCATCGCCGGCATGATTGCCGGCGGCGGCCACATGAATGTGCACCTGCTGGTCGTGCTGCTGTTCATCGCCGCGGTGCTGGGCGATGCGGTCAACTACCTGATCGGCCGCTACTTCGGCCACAAGCTGTTCGCCAACCCGGATTCGAAAATCTTCCGCCGCGATCATCTGGAAAAGACCCACGCGTTCTACGAACGCCATGGTGGCAAGACCATCATCCTGGCGCGCTTCGTGCCGATCGTGCGTACCTTCGCGCCCTTCGTCGCCGGCATGGCCGAAATGACCTACAAGCGCTTTGTGCTGTTCAACATCGTCGGCGCGGCGATCTGGGTCGTGTCGCTGCTGTACGCCGGTTACTTCTTCGGTGGGATCACCTTCATCCAGAAGAACATCGGCCTGATCGCGATCGGCATCGTGCTGGTCTCGATCATCCCGGTTGTCCTCGAAGTGCTGCGGCAGAAGTACGGCAAGAAAGCGGCATGAGCGAAGCGTTTTACACCGACAAGGCGGCGATCCGCGCCAGTTTCGACGCCGCCGCCTCGAGCTACGATGCGGCGGCGGTGCTGCAGCGCGAAGTGGCGGACCGGATGGCCGAGCGGCTGGATCTGGTCCGGATCCAGCCGCAACGCGTGCTCGATGCTGGCTGCGGCACCGGCTATATGGGCAAGGCCCTGCAGACGCGCTATCCCGATGCGCAGCTGGTCGAGCTCGATCTGGCGCCGGCGATGCTGCAGATCGCCCGCGAGCGCCATGCCGGCGCCGGCCTGAAGAAGTTGCTGGCCCGCTTCGAACGCAACCGGCCGGTGCAGTTGTGCGGTGACATCGAGGCCCTGCCGCTGGCCGATGCGTCGGTCGACCTGATCTGGTCGAGTCTGGCGATTCAGTGGTGCAACACCCCCGACGCAACGTTCCGCGAGTTCCTGCGCGTGCTCAAGCCCGGCGGCCTGCTGATGTTCTCGACGCTGGGGCCCGATACGCTGAAAGAGCTGCGTGCGGCGTTTGACGGCGTTGACGGCTACAACCACGTCAACCGCTTCATCGACATGCACGATCTTGGCGATGCGCTGTCGCACAGCGGCTTTTCGACGCCGGTGATGGACATGGAAACGCTGACGATGACCTACCCGGACGTCCGCGCGGTGATGCAGGATCTCAAAGGCATCGGCGCGCACAATGTCACCGAGGGACGTCGGCGCGGCATGATGGGCAAGACCGCGTGGCAACGCGTCACCGCCCAGTACGAAGCCTTCCGCCGTGACGGCGCGCTGCCTTGCAGCTACGAGGTGGTCTACGGCCACGCCTGGAAGCCCGAGCATGCGCCGAAGGTCCGCGCCGATGGCGCGCAGGTAATCGAGTTCCGGCCCCGGTCACCTTAAGCAGCTGTCCCGCTCCGGTGGGTGGCACCCACGGTGGGCAACTTCCGGGCACATAGGGGCTTCCTGCCTGGCGCCCTCGCTGCGGCGGCCGTAAACCGCTCAGGCCGCCAGCCGTTTGCGCCGACTGATGGATGCGGGGGGCATGTCGCAATGGGGGATTTTTGCCCTGTCGGCGGCCCCGTCAGCCCAGTACGATCCAGCCATACTTTTCTTGGGGCGATTGGGTATGACATACGGCGTACAGCGTTTCATCCGGGCTGCGTGCATCGCGGCCTGCGTGCTCTTTCCGGCGGCCGGCTACGCAGCCGGCAAGCCATCGCTGGAACAGCGCGTCGAGGCCGCCGTGCGCCCGGTCATGAGCAAATACGCGATTCCCGGCATGGCCGTTGCGGTGACGGTCGACGGTCAGGCGCATGTGTTCAACTTTGGCGTGGCGTCGGTCTCGCCGCGTCGGCCGGTCACAAGCGAGACGCTGTTCGAACTCGGCTCGATCAGCAAGACCTTTACCGCCACGCTGGCGACGTACGCGGAAGAGCGCGGTTATCTGTCGCTGGCGGATCAAACCGGCAAATACCTGCCTGCGTTGAAGGGGAGCCGGTTCGGCGAACTCAGCTTGCTCAATCTGGGCACGCACACGACCGGCGGCATGCCGCTGCAAGTGCCGGATGGCATCAGCAACAACGATCAGCTGATGCAGTATTTCAAGACCTGGACGCCGCCGCACGCACCGGGCAGCTACCGCAGCTATGCCAATCCGAGTATCGGAACGCTGGGTTTGATCGCGGCGAATAGCATGGGGCAGGATTTTGCGGGACTGATCGAGCAGAAGCTGTTTCCGGCGCTGGGCCTGAAAAACAGCTATATCAATGTCCCCGCCGCCAGAATGGCCGATTACGCGCAGGGTTATACGCAGGACAATGCGCCGATACGGCTGGCCGCAGGCGTGCTGGGCGATGAGGCGTACGGCGTCAAATCGACGGCGAGCGACATGATCCGCTTCGTGCAGGCGAACATGAACGCGCTCGATCTCGACGCCCCATTCCGCCGCGCGGTGATGGCGACGCATACCGGCTACTATCAGGCCGGTGCCATGACCCAGGATCTGATCTGGGAGCAATATCCGTATCCGGTTAAGAAGCAAGCCCTGCTTGAAGGCAATTCGTCCGCCATGGCATTGAATGCCACGCCGGTCACGGCGATCCGGCCGGCGCAGCCGCCGCAGGGCAAGGCCTGGATCAACAAGACCGGCTCGACCAATGGCTTCGGGGCTTATATTGCCTTTATCCCCGAAAAACGACTGGGCATCGTCATGCTGGCCAACAAGCGCTATCCGAACGAAGTACGCGTCAGCGTAGCCTACGACATCCTGACCGCGCTGGCGGGCGGCGCGCATTGAGCGCCTCGGTGCGGCCGCGTGTGACGATTGCCGGGATGAGTGCATGAACTATCTGGCTCACGCCTTGCTTGCCGGCCCCGCGCCGGCGGACCGTGCCGGCGGCGTGGCCGGTGATTTCGTCAAGGGCTTGCTGCCCGGCGCCTTGCCGGCCGATCTGGCCGCGGGTGTCGCCTTGCACCGCGAAATCGATGCCTTCGCCGACCTGCACCCGGCCTTCGCCGCCAGCCGCGCCCGGGTCAGCCCTGTGCGTCGCCGCTACGGCGGCATCATGGTCGACCTCTTCTACGACCATCTGCTGGCGGTGCACTGGGCGCGATTCTCGCCCGACGAGACGCTGGCGCAATTTACCGGCCGGCTCTACGCCGAGCTGGCAAGGCAGCCGGCACTGCCGGCGCACTTCGCTGCGGTGCTGCCCAGAATGGCAGAGACCGACTGGCTGGCGTCGTACCGCGACATGGCCAATGTCGCTTTCGCGCTCGACAGGATGGCGTCGCACCGGATCCGCCGCGCCAATCCGCTCGCCGGCGCCGCCGATGAATTGCGCGACCACTATGCTGGCTTCGAGGCCGATTTCCTCGACTTCATGCCCGATGCGCTGGCGTATGCGCAGCAAGTCCGCCTGAGTCGCTAGGAAGCAACTCAGGCACTCATCTGCGCGCCTTGGGAAAACGCGGCTCCCGAAGCTGCGGTCTACTTCGCCCGTGCCAGACAGGTCTTGTAGCGGCCGTCGACGCGCTGGGCGAACCATTCGGTCGTCAGTTTGCGGGTGATCTTGGGGCTGATCAGCCGGATCTGCGGCATCGCCACGCGTGGCATCGATTTGCCGTTTTTCGCGTCGGCCAGTGCGAACACCTTCTTGTACAGCGCGGTCTGACCGAAGCCGACCAGTTTTTCGCTGCCCAGATCGCGGCGGACCGCGTCGCGGCCCATGCCGAGCTGGTTTGAAATCGACGCCAATGCATCCTCGACATCGCTGGGTTTGGCTGCCGGCCGGCCGTTCTGGTAGCTCAGCAGGTCACCGTCGAGGGCGATGTCCTTGCCGGTCAGTTTGGCGATCGCAGCCTGGAATGCCGCATTGCGGCTGGCGTAGCGACCGGCATTGAAGTCGGCGAAGCGGTACAGCATGTCGTCGTACGGTGCAGGGTACTGCAGCAGAATGGCGATGCCGAAGTAGCTGCCGCCGCGCTGGGTGAACACGGTATCGCGCACGCTGCGGTTGCGCGGATACGGGTAGGGCCAGACACGGACGTGCGATTCGGCGAAGGCGACGCTGACTTGCATCGGCCCGCCGGTGCGGATCGGATTGGCCATGTTCAAAGGCAGACCCAGCCGTGCGGCATCAGCCGACAGGTCTTCGAAAACGGCGTTCATCTCACGCTCGGTGCGCAGCTTGTCGATGCGTGACTTGTAGCTTTCGCCGGTCGGCGACGATTTCAGCAGCGCCGTTTTCACCGCGATCAGCGGCACGTGCTTGGCAGCGGCTTTTTCGCCGATCTTGTTCCAGACCATGTCCGGCAGGCCGGGTACGCCCGGATCGCCTTGCCAGCTCGACTCCTGTTCGATCACCGCCGCCGCGGCGCAGAAGTACTCGGGCGTGTACGGAATCTTCAGCGCGGTGAACGCGTCGAGGATGTCGGCATTCCAGTCGGCACGGCCGGGAATTTTGGCCGGCAATACCTTGTTCAGCAGCGCCTTGGCCTCGGGCTGGCTGAGGCCGCTCGGCTTGGCCGGCTGTACCGGCGGCGGTTCGACGACGACCGGCGCGCTGGCGATCGGTGCTTCGGCCGGCAGGCTGGCGGTCTCGGCCGGTGTGCTGACGGCTGATTCGGCGGCAATGGCCGCCGGTGCACTGGCGACGACCGCAGCGGGGCTGGGCGGTGGCGGGCTGGCGCAGGCAGCAAGCAGGGCGGCGGGCAGGAGGCAGACGAGCGGAGTGAGCTTCACGGCGAGTGGCAATATCGGGGAAAAGCGCAAGCTTACCGGCTCGTCCGGCGCCGGTCATGCCCGTGGCGTTGGCGGCGCTGACAAAACCCGCTTTAGGAGGCAAAGCGCACACAGAGATGTACGGCAAGCGGGCGCAACGCAGTCAGCGACGGACTCGCCGCAGGCATCAACCCCGGTGATTGCGGGCGCTCATTTCCACGCGCTGCCGACCTGGATGTAGAACGCCTGCTCGCCATCGGGGCCCCAGCCGAAGTCGAGCCCGACCGCCATGCCGAGCTGTTTGGCGATCAGGTAGCGGAATCCGGTGCCGTAGCTGTAGACGGTTTTGGCATCGCTGAAATCATGCCAGCGGCCCCATGCCTTGCCGACGCCGCCAAAGGCCAGCAGCGACCAGCGCGGCGTGACGTCCCAGCGCAGCTCGGCTTCGCTTGCGGCGGCGCTTTCGTCCTGGTAGCGGCCCCGTTCGATCCCGCGCAGATCGACCGAGGGCTGGGCGTAAAACGGGTAATCGCCGGTGATGGTCTGTCCGTCGACGCGCAAGCCCAGCGTCCAGGCTTTTGCCAGCGGCAGCCAGGTATAGCCGCGGGCGTTGTAACTCTCGAAATCGCTGCTGCTGCCCAACCAGCCCCGCGCCATCTGCAGCTCGATTTCCATATAGCTGCCGCGATTCGGGAAAAAGATGTTGTCGCGACTGTCGTAGTCGATGACGAGACCGGCCTGACCGGTGCGCCGGCTGGCTTCGAAATCGCCGAGTTCGGCGGCCTTGCCGTCGCCGAAGCCGACATCGCTGCGGAAATAGCTGTAGCGCGGGCCGACGAACCAGTCGCTGTCGCCAAGGCGGAACAGGAACTGCTGGATCAGGAAATCGCCGTCGAGCGTATAGCTGCGCGGCCGGCTCAGTGCGCCGTAGTAATCCAGATTGAGCGAAGTCTTGCCGATGCCGCCGAAATAACGATAGCGGTCGCCGGCTATGGGCTGGAAGTGAAAGGCCGCGCCGAGCCAGCTGCCGTTCTGCGTGCCGAAACCGCCGAGTCCGCTGATCGACGGCGGCATTTTCCGGCCGCTTTCCTTCACGCCCTCGGCGGCGGCTTCGGCGAACGATTCGCGAAAGTACAGCAGCATGACGCCGCCGCCATAGCCGATTGCCGGCTCGGTGATGATGATCGGAACCGGAAAAACACCCTTCTGGTTGAGCAGATAGTTGCTCAGGTCGACCGCGCCGTCGTCCGGGTCACGAAAGTTCAGGGTGTCGTCGGCAACGGCAGCCAATATCGGCAGGGCAAGGCAAAAAGCGAGCAGGACGCGCATGGGGTGACCGTGCGAGGGTGATGCGGCATTCTATCGGACGATGAGCGCCATGGAGCCTTTTCCAACGACCGCCGTCTAAGCTCGAACTGATCCCCTGATGCGGAGCCCGCAATGACTTCTTACCGTACCGAAACCGACTCGATGGGCGCGATCGACGTCCCCGCCGAACGCTACTGGGGCGCGCAGACACAGCGCTCGATCGGCAATTTTCCGATCGGCGTCGACCGCTTCCGCTGGCAGCGGCCGATGATCCGCGCACTCGGCATCCTCAAGCATGCCGCCGCCGAGGCCAATCTGGCGCTGGGCGAGTTGCCGGCCAATGTGGCTGCGCTGATTGCCGAGGCGGCCGACGAGGTGATCGCCGGCAAGCTCGACGCGCACTTCCCGCTGGTCGTGTTCCAGACCGGTTCGGGCACGCAGTCGAACATGAATGCCAACGAGGTGATCGCCAACCGAGCGATCGAGCTGGCTGGCGGAGAGCTGGGCAGCAAGACACCGGTGCATCCGAACGATCACGTCAATCGCGGCCAGAGTTCGAACGATACCTTTCCGACCGCGATGCACATCGCCGTCGTCGAGGAGCTGCACGCGGTCCTGCTGCCTGCGGTGGAAAAACTACGCGCGACGCTGGCCGAGAAGGCCGAAGAGTACGCGCACGTCGTCAAGACCGGCCGCACGCACTTGCAGGACGCGACGCCGGTGACGCTGGGGCAGGAGATCGGCGCCTGGGTGGCGCAGATCGATTTCGGCCTCAAGGCGGTGGCCGCCGCCGAGCCGGGATTGCTGGAGCTGGCGATCGGCGGTACGGCCGTCGGCACCGGGCTGAATGCGCATCCGAAGTTCGGCGCGACCGCCGCGGCACGCATCGCCAAGCTGACCGGCCATCATTTCGTCGATGCGCCGAACAAGTTCTTCGCGCTCGCCGCGCACGACGCGCTGGTGCAGACGTCGGCGGCGCTGCGCACGCTGGCCGGCGGCCTGTTCAAGATGGCCAACGATGTGCGCTGGCTCGCCAGCGGGCCGCGCTGCGGCATTGGCGAACTGGTGATTCCGGAGAACGAGCCGGGCAGCTCGATCATGCCGGGCAAGGTCAACCCGACGCAGTGCGAGGCGCTGACGATGGTCTGCGTCCAGGTCTTCGGCAACGACGCCGCGGTGGCATTCGCCGGCAGCCAGGGCAATTTCCAGCTCAACGTTTACAAGCCGGTGATGGTGCACAACGTGCTCGAGAGCATCACGCTGCTGGCCGATGCCTGCCGTGCGTTCAACGATCACTGCGCAGTCGGGATCGAGCCGAACCTGGAACGGATCGACGAGAACCTCGACAAAAACCTGATGCTGGTGACCGCGCTGAACCGGCACATCGGTTACGACAAGGCCGCCGCGATCGCCAAGAAGGCGCATTACGACGGCACGACGCTGAAGCATGCGGCGCTGGCGCTCGGCTTCCTGAGCGAGGAGGATTATGCGCGCTGGATCGTGCCGATCGAGATGACGCATCCGAGTGTCGGTCGCTGAGATCAAAGCACCGCTAGCAAGCCGCCACTCAAGGCGGCTTGTGCTGCTCAGCGGTTGATCGAACGCGCGATCCGCGCATAAGTGTGGCGGCGGCCGCGAATGGTAATGCCGTACGCCATGATGTTCTCCGGCAACGCCATGCCCATATAGCCAGTGTCGCCGAGGTGATGCAGGTCGGTGCCGGTCATCTTGGCCATCAGCGCGATCTGCCGGATGGTGGCTTCGTCGGCGCCTTCCTGCGAAGTGCCGACGGCGGTCAGCGTCAGTGCGCCGAGCTTGTGCGCGTGGCCGACCAGCTCGCGCACGTAGTCGAGCGTGATGCCCGGCACCGTGCCTGGTGCCGGCAGCAGGATGATGTCGGCACCGGCGGCGACGAATTCGTCGATATCGGCGCGGGTGATGATCTGCTCGGCGCCTTCGCCGAGAATGCCCGACGCGTGCATCTTGCCGGCGACCAGCACCAGCCGGTCGCCGACCTCGGCGTTGATCGCTTTCAGCGAGTGCGTGATCGCGGCGTTCGAGACGCCGTTGCCCGGGTTGCCGGTCAGCACCAGCAGGTTGACGCCCATCGCTGCGGCCTTGTGGGCATTGGCAACAGTGGCAAGTCGGCCCGGCTGCATGCCCCACAGCTCGTCCTCGCTGGCACCGAAGCTCGGGTCGACCGGTTCGAGGTTGATGCCGATCACCCGGCCGGTCAGGTGCTTGATCGTGCGGACGACGTCGTCCGGTGCGGTGTCCCTGGGCAGGCCGTTGACGACCGGCGCGTTGACGTCGAACAGATTGAGCAGCAACAGGTCGGCGCCCATGCTGGCGGCGAATTCGGCATTGCTGATCGTTACCAGCATCGGCTGGACCGCGCCGATGGTTTCGCACACCAGCACCCGGCCTTCGCTGGCGTGGATGGCGTGCAGCAGGTCGGCCTTGCCGATGCGGGCAAGATCCGAGGCGTTACAGTCGAGCAGACGTTTATGCATGGTGGTCTCCGCTGAAGGTCGTGCCTTACTGTAAACCTGTTCGCCCGCTGCGACCGATTCTGCCCGTCGGTGAACCGGGACGACCCGGCCCTCAGCGCGCACCGGGTTCGGTGAAGTAGGGCGGCACGCCGAGCAGTGCGTCGACGGTGGCGAAGCCGTAACCGCCGGCCTTGAGCCACGGAATCAGGCGGTCGACCGCAACCACGGTGTCGCCGCGCTTGCCGCCGCCATCGTGCATCAGCACGATCGCTTCCTCGTGCACATACGGCTGCACGCCGCGCTCGATGGCGTGCGCGCCGAACAGCATCCGGTTGCGGTACCAGTCGATTGCGTCGATCGACCACAGCACGACCTTCATTCCGTGCTTGCCGAGGGTGTCGATCTGCGCGTCGTCGATGCTGCCGTATGGCGGGCGCATCAGCGTCGGTGCCTTGCCGATGATGCGGCGGAACTCGTCCTGCGTCCGGCCGATCTGCTCGTTCCAGAGGTAGTTTTCGTCGGTGCCGGCGAGGTCGGGGTGGTCCCAGCTGTGATTGGCGACCGTATGTCCTTCGGCCAGTGCGCGCCGGACGATGTCCTCGCGTCCGACCATCTGGCTGCCCTGCCAGAAGAATGTCGCCTTGATCCGGTGTTTTTTCAGTACGTCGAGCAGGTCCGGCGTCCACGGGCTCGGGCCGTCGTCGAACGTCAGCGCGATCTCGCGCCGGTGCGTGGCCCCTTCGAGCCAGACGACTCCCGGGTGCCGGAGGGCCTGTTGGGTCATCTTCTCCTGCGCCACCTGCCCCCAGTTATCGAGAAACGGCGTGCGAACCGATTGCGTCGTTTTGTGCACGTCGGCAGCGATCTGGCTTGGTGCGGGCGGTGCCGGTGGCCACCAGGCGATCACACCCCAGATGGCGGCGAGCAACAGCAAGGCGGCAAGCACAATGCCAAGGTAGTGGCGCGGAAGCAGTTTCATGTCGGCGGTCGTCCTCGGGTTATTCGTCGCGCTTACCAATTGTTTTCTTTTTCATTTCCACGAAATTTAAACATAAGCAAGTAAGGCAAAGACACTATGTAGTCGATCGTCATACACTACGTCAACACAGCCCAAGGAGTGTTCGATGGCCATGCCCGGTGTTCACCCCCGTACCGCCTACCTGTTCATCGCGCCGTTCTTCGCTGTCTTCGCGGTATTCACGCTCTGGCCGATGCTGTTCAACCTGTGGCTGGCGTTCCGCGACTACTTTCCGCAAACCGGCAACAGCATGTGGAACGGTTTCGCGCATTTCGTCGAGCTGGCCGACTCCGAGTCGTTCGGCCATACACTGAAGAATTCATTGCTTTTCCTGCTGCTGGTGCCGCTGCTGCAGGCCGGTGCGTTCGGACTGGCCTTGCTGGTGCATACCAGGCTGCCCGGCATCGGCTTCTTTCGGGCGTTGTACTACCTGCCGGTAGTGATTGCGGTGTCGATCGCTGCGGTGGTCTGGCAGCAGGTGCTGCGTTTCGACGGCCTGTTCAACTGGCTGCTGGAGTCGGTGAGGCTGATCGACTTCGGCACGCAACCAGACTGGCTCGGCAATCCGCAGCTGGCGCTGTACGCGGTGATGGCGTTCTCGTTCTGGAAAAACGTCGGTTACTACATGGTGTTGTACCTGGCCGGCTTGCAGACGGTGCCGCGTGCGCCGCTCGAGGCCGCGCAGATCGATGGGGCCGATGCGTGGCAACGTTTGCGCCATGTGGTGCTGCCGGCAATGCAGCCGGTGATCTTGCTGTGCACGCTGTTGTCGACGATTCAGGCACTCAAGACGTTCCAGGAGGTGATCGTACTCACCGGGGGGCAGGCCGATACCCAGACCGCGCTGGTCTTCGTTTACGGGGCCGCATTTTTCGGACACAACTTTGGCCTGGCGGCGGCGGCCGGGTTGATTGTCACGCTGGCCTGTCTGGCGCTGGCCGCGCTGCAGTTGCGTTACTTCGGCGAACACGGCCTGTTGCGTCGCGGAGGGGCGGTATGAACCAGGGACTGGCCCGGGGGCTGGTGCTGCCGGTACCGAAGGCGCCACCGCGCTGGTACCGGTTTCGTCGGCAGCTACGCGATACGGCGCTGGCGTTGCCGCGCTACGCCGCCTTGCTGCTGTTCGGTGTGTTTACCGTATTTCCATTCTGGTGGGCGCTGTCGGTTGCATTGTCGGTCGACGGCTCGCAGATATGGGCGTTCCCGGCAGCCTTTCTGCCCAACGAGCCGGGCTGGATGTGGTTCGATCGGGTGTTCTACGAGATGCCGTTCTGGCGCTATCTGGCCAACTCGCTGCTGATTTCAACGGTGACCACGGCGCTGGTGCTGCTGCTGACCATTCCATGCGCCTACGCCTTGGCGCAAATGGTGTTTCGTGGCCGCAATGCCTTGTTCGTGCTGTTGCTGGCGACGCTGATGGTGCCGGCCGAAGTGGCGATCGTGCCCAACTTCATTACCTGTGCACGGCTGGGCTTGCTCGACAGCTATGCCGGCGTGGTGCTGCCGAATGTTGCCGGGGCGTTCGGCGTTTTTCTGATGCGCCAAACGTTTCAGGAAACGCCAAGCGAAATCCTCGATGCCGCGCGCGTCGATGGCGCCAGCGAATTCGGCGTGATGTTGCGCGTCGCGGTGCCGATGGCGAAACCGATGATTGCAACGCTGGCGGTGTTTACCTTCGTCGGCGCGTGGAACGACTACCTGTGGCCGGCGGTGGTGTTGAAGGAGCGTCTGAAAATGCCGCTGGCGGTCGGCATTTTCAACGATCTGACCGGGCCGTTCGCGGTCTCGACCAATCTGGTGATGGCCGCGATCGTGCTCTCGGTGGTGCCGGTCGTCGGCGCATTCGCGCTGACGCAGCGGCTCTTCCTTGGCGGCGGCGGGCTCAGCCGCCGCTAAGCCGGTTGCCGTGCCGGCTCAGGCCTGCTTGCAACCGGTGAAGTCGGGATAGAAGCGTTCCATCATCCGTTCGACGTAGGCAACCAGCGGCTTGTGCTGTTCGGCATAGCGGCGCAGCGGCGATTCGAAGCGTGGGCACAGCGTGCCGAGCAGGAAGGCGAACACCGTCGCATCGGTGCCGCAGATCGTGTCGCCCAGCAGGTAGGGCTTGTCGCCGAGCAGCTCGGTGATGGCGTCGATATCGCGGCGCGCCAGCTCGAACTGCTCGTCCGCCGTGTGCCGGCCCATGCCCTGACCGTAGAGGTCGCGGCTGACGCGGCGGCGGATCATCGCCTTGGCGCCGGCGCGCATCGGCGCCGGGACATTGCGGAAAAACTCGGCCGGGCCACGTTCGAAGTTCGCGTCGTTTTCCCAGCGCAGTGCCTGTACGGCGAAGTACAGGTGTTCTTCGAGCATTTTCTCGACCGCCCACGCCAGTGCGCGTTGCGCTGGCGTGTAATCCGCATCGAAATCGAGATCATAGCGATCTTCGAGATAGGCGCGGATGAACGTCGAATCGACGACCTTGCGGCCATCGTCGTCAATATGCGGCAGCTTGCCTTTGGGCGCACTGAAGATGCTGCCGGCTTGCGTCCGGTAGGGCAGGCCGGACAGTTTCAGCAGCACATCGGTCTTGGTCACAAAGGGGCTGGGGTCGGGCAGACCCATGCCGGGGCCGAAGGTAAACAGCGTGATCATGGTATGGATAGATACGGTTGTGCGGACGTCAGCTCCAAGTGTAAGCGGTTCTGCGCCACAACGGGGCGTTCAATCTCAACGTTCCTCGCTAGCTCTGCAGCAGCAGCACCGCCAGCCCGAACATCGTCATCGCGGTCAGTGCGTCGAGCATGCGCCAGACGACAGGGCGTGCGAGCCAAGGCGCCAGTGTTCTGGCGGCCATGGCAAGGCCGAAGAACCACAATAGCGACGCCGACATCGCACCCAGACCGAACTGCAGCCGGGCCATTGCGTCGTAGCGGCCGCCGACGCTGCCGAGCAGCAGCACCGTATCGAGGTAAACGTGCGGGTTGAGCAGGCTGAAGCTCAATGCGGCCAACAGCGCCTGACGACGGCTGCCCGCGCCGGTGCCGGCTGCGGTGTCGAGCGCCGCGGGTTTGAAGGCTGCGCGCAGCGAGCCGATCGCATACCAGCTCAGGTAAGCGGCGCCGCCCCAGCGTGCCGCGGCAAGCAGCAATGGCGAAGCGGCGAGCAGCGCCCCCATGCCGAGCAGGCCGAGTGCAATCAGCACGATGTCGCAGAGCGCGCAGATCGCCGCGGTCAGCAGCGCATGCCGCCGCAGCAACCCCATGCGCAGTACGTGCGCGTTCTGCGCGCCGATGGCGATGATCAGGCTGCCGCCCAGTGCCAGCCCCTGCCAGTAGATCGGATTCATGCTTGCAAGCTCCTCGTGACGATGGCTTGCAGCATAAAAATCACCACGGCATCAGGCGATTGGAATTAATCTATTTCAGTAAACATAAAATTTTCTAATCTATGTTCGACGGCAAACTCACCGAAGCCTTTTTGTCCGTGGTGCGCGAAGGCAGCTTCGAGCGAGCCGCGGCGTCACTGCACCTGACGCAATCGGCGATCTCGCAGCGGATCAGGGCGCTCGAGGCGCGGTTCGGCCAGACGCTGCTGACACGAGGGCGGCCCTGCATTCCGACCGGCGCCGGCCAGACGCTGCTGCGCTACCTCGACCGGATCCGCCTGCTGGAGGAAGAAGCGCTGCGCGCGCTCGCGGGCCCTGGCGAAGGGCCGTCGCGCCTGGCGCTGGCGGTGAACGCTGACAGCCTGCACGCGTGGTTGCCGCAGGTGCTGGCCGAAACGCTGGCTGGCTCGCCGTTCACGGTCGAACTACAGGTCGACAATGAGGATTACACCCACGAGTTGCTGGCGCGCGGCGAGGTGTTGGCCTGCGTATCGGCGCGGCCTGATGCCATGCGCGGCTGTCTGGCCGAGCCGCTTGGCGCCTTGCGCTACATCTGCGTTGCTACGCCGCGGTTCGCTGCCCGCTACTTTGCCGATGGCGTCAGCCGTACTGCATTGCTGAGCGCGCCGGGGCTGCTGTACAACCGCAAGGACGCGATGCTCGGCGCCTATCTGGCGCGGCACTTCGGCATCGGCGAGGGACATTACCCGGCGCATTTGATGCCGTCGTCGCAAGCCTTTGTCGATTTCGCCCTGCTCGACGTCGGTTACGTGCTGGTACCCGAACTGGCGGTCAAAACTCAGTTGGCCAGCGGCACGCTGGTCGACCTGTTGCCGGCGCGGCCGCACGATGTACCGCTGTATTGGCATGCGTGGCAGATTCAGGCGCCGATGGTCGATGCGCTGTTCCGCCGCGTCGTCGCTGCGGCGCGAGCGGTGCTGCGCCAGAGTCCCTGAACCTAGTTCAGTCGGTGATCGAGCCGGGGCCGTTTTCGTCATCCGAAGCCACACCCCCATGGGGAGGAGGGTGGAAGGACAGGCGACCCATGAGGGCGCCACGCAGGCAGCCTCCTGGCGCGCGACCCTAAGCGTGCCCGTTGCCGGGGGCTCGCGCCGGACGGCGACAAAATGGGGAGGCCTAGTCGCCCAGTGGAGCAGGTGCTCAGTTGCTCCAGCGCGTCCGTTCGTTGACGAAGCGGTAGTAACGGACCAGCGAGATCTTGCCGTTGCGGTCGAGCAGCGGTTTGGGTACCGGGCCGAATGGCGCAGCGTAGCGGATGATCTTCAGCGTCTCGGCGTCGAGGCGCGGATCGCCCGAGGTTTCCTCGACCTGCGCGTCGGCAATCGTGCCGTCGGCGTTCAGCACCAGCCGGAAGCGCAGCAAGCCCTGCAGCGGGTTGCCCTTTTCATCGCGCGGATAGTTCATCGTGCCAATGCGCTCGACCTTGTTGCGGATCTGCGCTTCCCACAGCCCGAACATCGCGCGGGTATCGGGGCGCTGCTGCGCCCGCGTGGCGCTGTCTTCCTCGACGTCGTTGCCTTCCTTGGGCAGGTCGGCATAGCGGGTCACCAGCTTGCGCTGCTTACCGTCCGGGCGAACGCCGAGCGCTTCGTCGAGCCCCTTCATTTCCACTTCGTTGACGCTCAGGTCAAGCGGTGGCTGGGGAGCGGTCGCCGGCGCGCTGGCCGTGGCCAGTTTGCGCCGGGCCGGCGGTTTGGCCGCCGACTTCGGCACTGCGTATTCCGAACGATCGCGAACCTGCACCGGTTTTTTCTCCGGCACCGGCGTGGCCTGCGGTGCGATGGCAGCGGTGGGCGGTGTGGGCGCGACCGGCTTCGGCGTCCGGACCAGCCGCATCTGCAGTGGCGGTGGACCCGCCGCGACGCTGCCCGATTGCTGCAAAGGTTGGAGCAACAGCAGCGACAAATGACCGAGCAGCGACGCGACCAGCGCCAGCCAGAGCCAGCGCGGAGTAGCTTGTCGTTCGGGGGAGATATCGGGGGACTGCTGCATCAATCGGGTCCGGCTGCTGCAATGTACAAGGGGCGAAGGCGAGAACTTAGCATGGTTCCTGACTGGTGTCGGCGCTTGCGTCGCCGTCGATCGTGGCCCAAATGCCGGGGAACCTGCGGGGCAAACCGCCGGTCATTCCAGATATACAGCTTGCCTGGCCCGCCGGTCATCGCGGATACGGGCTGATTTCCGGTTGCAAAGGTGTCTGACAAATTCCTTTGGCGGCCTTGTGCTCGCTGGTCGCGCTGCTGTCTGCCCGCGCGCCGCTGAAGCGCGCCTCGCCGGCAACATTGCAACGATTTTGCCAGCCCCCGCAGCAAGGAGACTTATGAAAATGAAATCCCGCATCGCCGTGATGTCCTTGTCCGGCTTTCTGGTGGTTGGCATCGCCAATGCCGCCGGCGACGTCAGCACCGCCAGGATCAGTGATATTGAAAACCAGATTCGCCTGGCGCGCGAGCAACATAGTGACAAGCGCCTTCAGCCGGTCGAAACGCCGCGACAGCAAGGCGATGAACCGGCCGGTGAATCCGCCTGAAAACAGCGGTGAGTCGACGCTGGGTGTCTTTTCTCCACGTTCTGCTTGAGAAATGCACTAGTCAGAATTAGTAAGGATGTTTATCTTCGAAGGCGTAAACGGCAGATGCCGCAAACTCGGAGAGATGCATGCCTAGCAAGACCCTCAAATCGCTGTTGCTCGCCCTGTCGCTGGCTGGCACTGCCGCGTTGCCGGTACATGCCGCGCCCCCCGCGCAGCTGAATGCCCAGGTGCCGGGTTTTTACCGGATGGCCGTCGGTGATTTCGTCGTGACCGCGCTGTACGACGGTTACATCGATCTCGACCCCACGCTGCTGAAGGGCGCCAGCGCCCAGGATATCCAGACCTTGCTGGCACGGATGTTCCTGCAGAGCACGCCGGGCGTACAGACCGCCGTCAATGCCTTTCTCGTACATACCGGCGACAAGCTGGTCCTTGTCGATAGTGGTGCCGGCAAGTGTTTCGGGCCGGCGCTGGGCGGTATCGTTGCCAACCTCAAGGCCGCCGGCTACACGCCGGAACAGGTCGATCTGGTGCTGCTGACCCATCTGCATCCGGACCATGCCTGCGGCATCAGCACCGCCGACGGCAAGCCGGTATTCCCGAACGCCGATGTCTATGTCGCCAAGTCGGAAAGCGACTTCTGGCTCAATGACGCCGCCGCCGCGAAGGCGCCGCAGGACACGCGGCCTTTCTTCAAGATGGCCAAGGATTCGATCCTGCCCTATGCCCGGCAAGGACGTTTCAGGGTGTTCAACGCCGGCGACAAGCTGCTGCCGGGCGTGAGCTCGGTTGTCGCGAGCGGCCATACACCGGGGCATACGGCCTATCTGCTCAGCTCCAAAAACCAGAGCCTGCTGCTGTGGGGCGATCTGGTCCACAGTCACTCGGTGCAGTTTGCGCGCCCCGAAGTTTCGCTCGAGTTCGACGTGAACAGCGAGCAGGCGATTGCCACGCGCAAGGCGATTTTCGCCAACGCGGCGAAAGACAAACTCTGGGTTGGCGGCGCCCACCTGCCGTTCCCGGGAATCGGCCATGTGCGCACCGAAGGGGGCGCCTACGCGTGGGTGCCGATCGAGTACGGGCCGATCCGTAGCGATCGCTGACTAGGGTCACGGTTGATTGGGGCTTGATGGATTGGCGGCTCCGATTGGCGCTCCAACGTAAAACGGGAAGGCGATGCCTTCCCGTTTTACGTTGATCGTTCATTGATCGCTTGAAACGCCTACTTCATCCGGTTCCACGCCGCGATCGCATCCTTGCGATTCGGCTGCGGCGAACAGATCACATTGCAGTTGCCGTTGGCGCCGAATTTGGCGCATTGCACCCAGACCCGATTGGCGCCGGCTTTGCGCACATCGGGCGGCGCACCGCACTTGGGGCAGGATTGGGGTTGGACCGGGGGCTTGGGATCTGTCATGACAGGTATGCAGGGCAAAGCAGCAGGATACGCGGGACCGGAGTGGCAGACCACTGTGGCTGCCGCGCGGACACCGTTTGTTTTCTGCCGACGATGGCACGCACCCGGGCTATCGGTTGATTTTTACGTTAGCTGACTGTTGTATTTTATTTTGTGTAATATCGTTGGGTCGTGTGATCCATTTGCTCATCAACCGGTACCGAACGAGACATCGCTTATGAGTACAACTGCAGCACCGGGCCTTGTCCTGACGCCACCCGAGCCGATTCAGCCACTGGCACCGCAGCAGGCCGGCGATGCCCTGCCGCTATCACCGGAACTCGCCGAACGTGTGGATGAACAGGTAGATCGTTTCATCTTTGCGCTATTGGATGAAGATGTTCACGGCGATTCGTTCAAGGCCAAGCTCGATTCGGCTTTTCGTTTGGGGCGCGAGGAAATCTCGCTGACCGCCAACCTGATGACCGGCCGATTCATGGCGCGCAATATGCTCGGCATGGAGTCATCGCCGGCATTTATTGCGATGGCGGAAATGCGCCGCCATCTGGATGAATTGAATCCGGGCCGCGATGGCGATTTGCTGGCGCCTAACAAAATCCTGGCCATCTTTCCATTTGGCGACAAGCTCAAGCGCTATTTTCGCCGTTTTCAGGCCTCCAGCTCGCAGCTCCAGGCTGCGCTTGGGCAGATTTACGCCGCGCGCGACGATATGCAGCGCGATGGCATCGAGATCGATTCGGCCCGGACCAAATTGTGGGAGGCGATGCAAAAACTCAAGGCTGCGATTCGCTTTGCCGAGCAACTCGATACCCGGCTGGGCCAAAAGGTTGAGGCCTTGAAAGCGACCGATGCCGAGCGGGCGAAGGCACTAGAGCAAGAGGTGCTGTATTACGCGCGGCAAAATCTCCAGGACATGCTGACGCAGCAGGCGGTTTGCGTGAATGGCTATCTATCGCTCGACGTGCTGAAGAAAACCAGTCGTGAAATGGTGATCGGCTGTGACCGGGTGGCCACCACGGGCATGTCGGCGCTGGCCGTGGCGCAAACCGTGGCGCGGGCGACGGGCAATCAGGTCAAGGTGATGTCGATGCTGGCCGGGGTGAATGCCGCGGTCGAGGGCCTGATCGCCGAGTCGGGAAAGCAATTGAACAATCATGTGGATCACGTCGCCCAATTCGGCGCCAATCCCTTGCTTGGCGTCGAAAAGCTCAAGGAAATGTTCGACCTGACCTTCAAGGC
Organism: Jeongeupia wiesaeckerbachi; assembly: GCF_050916355.1. Classification (GTDB taxonomy): domain Bacteria; phylum Pseudomonadota; class Gammaproteobacteria; order Burkholderiales; family Chitinibacteraceae; genus Jeongeupia; species Jeongeupia wiesaeckerbachi. The sequence goes on along the minus strand of NZ_CP136946.1, from coordinate 3,672,835 downwards.
GATGGACAGCATGGACAGTTTTCGCAGCAAGGCCATCGATACCATGGCGCAAAACAACCGTGTGCTGAGCGAGCAGCTGGAGCGTGCGCAGGGTTATCTCGACAAGGTGCGCCAACAGCAGCTGCGGGACGCCGCCAGCCCGAATGTCGATGGTCCGGTCGCACTCTGATTTATCCCAACATAACAGCACTGGAGAGAATGAAATGAGTACGCAATATCTGATTCGTCGTGATACCTCGGCCTGGCAGCTGCAAGTCTGGCTGTCGTTCGTGCTGGCCGTTGCGGCTTGCGCAGTGGGCGTATGGAATATGCCGAGCGAAAGTCTGGATCGCGCGTTTCTGGCGATCGGTTATTTCTTCTGTCTGTTTACCGCGTTTACCCTGGCCAAGCTGCTGCGCGACAATCGGGACGAGAAAGTGGATACCGGCGCATGGGCGTTGACCGTCTGGGCCGCCTTTGCCATCGCCGTTGCGCTGACGGCCTGGGGCTTGTTCCGCATGACCATCGATGTCTGGCAGAAGAGCTATATGCTGGTGAGCTGGATCTATCTGATCAGCGCGGTCTTCACGCTGGCCAAGACGGTGCGTGACAAACACGAAGCTGACCTGCTTGAAAGCGGCGCGGCACTGGATCAGCCGACCTTGGCTGTTCAGGGCGCCCGTCCCTGAGCCGGTGTTCAGTACCGCGGCGATTAGCCGCGGTTGCGCAGAAAGGCACCGTGCAGGGCGAGGTGCTCGGCGCGTTGTTCGGCGATCAGCGCGGACAGCGCCTCAAGTTGATCGAGCATCAGCGCGAGTTGTGAAACAAATTCAGCCTTGCCTGCCTCGCACCTCGCTATCGCTTCGGCGCCAGATGCTATATCGGCCATTGCCAGATAGTGCTGGCAGGCGTCCGGCAGGTAGCGGGCGATCAGTTGCTGAACGAAGTAGGCCCGCTCCATCGGGATTGTCGTGACGGGCTCGGCGAGCAGTGGGATCAGCTTGTGCAGTTGTGTCTTGATCCGGGCAATGTGCGTCAGCGCTTCGTCCGGCAAGCGTGAGGCGATCGTCGCCAACAGCGCATCGAGTTGCTGGACTGCAACCGGATTGATCAGTCGTGCAGATTGTTGCTTGCTCGAACGCCGGCGCCAAGCCGATAGCAGTGCCAGCAACAGCGGCACGGTGGCCAGTGCGAGCCAGAACCAGCGATGCAACACCAGCGCGGTGATCAGCAGGGCCGCTGCCAGCAGGGTTAGCGCAATGGCCGTGTTGGAGGCGGTTTTTTGCCGCAGTGATAACTCGAGTGGCTGGCCAAGCTGTTGGCGCTGTCCGGCTTGCAGCAACTTCCGGAGTGATGCGTTACCGCTGGGCTGGCGTGGCTTGGGCTGTTTGCTGCCGCGTTTGGGCAAACTGCCGGTGACCCAGTTGCTTCGTTGCCTCATGCTTGTTCCGCTGCCTTGAATGCTTTCTTTCGAAGAAAGAGTATAGCCAAGACACGGTCATGCAGGAATGCGCCGGCCGGCGCTTACTTGTTGCGGTAGGCGCAAAAGCCCGGGCGCGGGCCGATTTTCGGGTGGTTTCTACAGGTGTTGGGCCGCAGGTCGTAGATCGTGCACAGCCGGGAGTCGGCGTCGAGATAGCTGCAATCGCCGCTGGCGCGCTGTGCCAGCGTAAACACGCTCTGCTTGAAGTTGAAGTGCTGGATGACGCCGGCCTTCTGCAGCCGCTTGGCAATCTGCTTCGCCTGTTCGTGCTCGGCCTCGAACGCGTCGACGACACCCATGCGTACCAGATCGGGCAGCTTGACCTCGACCGGCATCGTACAGCAGCCGGATTTGCAGTCGAGGCACATGCCGTTGCGATAGCGCGCCCAGGTGTCGAGGTTTTCCATCGTGGAGACGTGGATCAGTTTTTTGTACGGTGCGGGCATGGACGGCAAGGCGGATGTGAAGCGGGGCAATTATACGCGGCTGGCGGGATGCGCGTGCGCCGGCAGGCTGAGTGGCTGTACCCGCCCCACGTCCGAGCAGATATGCACGTTGAACACCGAACGCCCACGCGGAGCCGGCAAGGGCTTCAGTTGTCTTGCCGTTCGAGCCAGCGAAAGCCAAGGTGGCAGCTCGTTGCGCCGAGCATGCCGGGCATCAACAGTGCCACAAAGGGAATCAGCGCCAGTCCGGCCAGCAGCAGCCCGGCCAGCAGCATCTGTCCGCGCTGCTGGCGCACAAAGGCGCGTTGCTGCTCGGCGCTGACCACGCCGTCGAAAGCGTCGTTGACCAGCCCGCGCACGTTCAGATACGCGCTGAGCAGAACCAGCAGCGCTGCGCCGATCAGCGGAATGCACAGGCACAGCAAGGTGCCGGCGACCAGCGTGCCCAGGTTGCCGAGCAGGTCGCGCAGATCGGCGCGCCACGGGCGCTGTACCTGGCCTTCCAATGCCGGGTAGCGCCGCAGCACCACCCTCTGTACTTGGCCCATCAGCACCGTTTCGAGGATGACGCGCGCAACCAGCAGCGTCGAAAGCACAAAGCCGATCAAGCCCAATACGTACTGGACCACGGTGATCAAGCCGGCGGCGATCCGGCCGATGAGGCTCGCTGGATCGGGCACCCAGCCGAACCAGTGCGGTATGCCCAGCACCAGAAAGCGCGACGCGGCGTCGAGCGCGGCGGTGATCGGCGTCCATGCCAGTGCGTAGAGGATCGCCAGCACCAGCAGTGTACCTAGCCAGACGCCGAGCGAGACCGCCAACAGGCGCGGGCGCACGCTGTCGCGCAGGCCCAGTCGGACGCAATGGAGTACTTCGCCGGGCGCGAGCGGCGGCGCCAGCTTGTCTGCGGAGGCGGGGATTCCGGACATGGGATTCCTGAGTATCGATGAAAGACAGCGACAATTATGCAGCCCACAGGGCTGACAGTCAGATGGTTGGTCGATCAGCGTCTGGCGTTGGCGCTGTAATGGCGCAGGCAATAGGCGTAAAAGCCTTCGACCTCGGTGCGCGCCCATGGCGTGCGGCGCAGAAAGCTCAGGCTGGATTTGATGCTTGGCTCGTGCTTGAAGCAGTTCAGCGGAATCTGCCGGGCTAGTTCGTCCCAGCCCCAGTAGTCGACGAGGTCGGTGAGCATGCGCTCAAGCGTAATGCCGTGCAGCGGATTGTTGTCTTGATGGGCGTTCAGTGCGGGCCTCGGTCGGTGTCGTGAATGAAAAACGGGCCGACAGGCCCGTTTTGCGCAGCGGTCGCAGCTTAACGCGTGACCGGCTTGTAGCGGATACGCTTGGGCTTGGCGCCTTCTTCACCGAGGCGCTTCTTCTTGTCGGCTTCGTATTCCTGATAGTTGCCGTCGAAGAACGTCCATTGCGAATCGCCTTCGGCCGCGATGATGTGCGTGGCGATCCGGTCGAGGAACCAGCGATCGTGCGAGATCACGAACACGGTGCCGGCGAACTCGAGCAGCGCGTCTTCGAGCGCGCGCAGGGTTTCGACGTCGAGGTCGTTGGACGGTTCATCGAGGAACAGCACGTTGCCGCCCTGCAGCAGCGTCTTGGCCAGATGCAGCCGGCCACGCTCGCCCCCGGAAAGCATGCCGACCTTCTTCTGCTGGTCGCCGCCCTTGAAGTTGAAGCGGCCCAGATAGGCGCGACTGCTCATCTCGAACTTGCCGACGGTGAGGATGTCGTTGCCGCCCGAGACGTCGTCGAACACGGTCTTGTCGGCTTCGAGCCCTTCGCGCGTCTGTTCGACGAAGGCCATCTGCACGGTCTGACCGATGTCGATCTCGCCCGAATCCGGCTGCTCCTTGCCAGCGATCATCTTGAACAGCGTCGATTTACCTGCGCCGTTCGGGCCGATGATGCCGACGATGGCGCCAGCCGGTGCGTTGAAGCTGAAGTTGTCCATCAAGAGGCGGTCGCCGAAGCTCTTCGACACGCCCTTGAACTCGATCACCTTGTCACCGAGACGCTCGGCGACCGGGATGAAGATTTCCTGCGTTTCGTTGCGCTTCTGGTGCTCGTACGACGACAGTTCCTCGAAGCGGGCGATCCGCGCCTTCGACTTGGCCTGACGGCCCTTCGGGTTCTGGCGCACCCATTCGAGTTCCTGCTTCATCGCCTTCATCCGCGCGCCTTCGGACTTGGATTCCTGCTCGAGGCGTGCTTCCTTCTGCTCGAGCCAGCTCGAGTAGTTGCCCTTCCACGGAATGCCTTCGCCGCGGTCGAGTTCCAGAATCCATTCGGCGGCGTTGTCGAGGAAGTAGCGATCGTGGGTCACTGCGACCACGGTGCCCGGGAAGCGCACCAGGAACTGCTCGAGCCATTCGACCGATTCGGCGTCAAGGTGGTTGGTCGGTTCGTCGAGCAGCAGCATGTCGGGCTTGGACAGCAGCAGTTTGCACAGCGCGACGCGGCGCTTCTCACCGCCGGAGAGCTTGCCGATGACGGCATCCCACGGCGGCAGGCGCAGCGCGTCGGCGGCGAGTTCGAGCTGCAGTTCGGTGTTGTCGCCGGCGCCGGCGCTGATGATGGCTTCGAGGCGGCCCTGTTCTTCGGCCAGCGCATCGAAGTCGGCGTCTTCCAGCGCGTACTCGGCGTAGACCTCTTCAAGGCGCTTCTGCGCCGCCATCACTTCGCCCATGCCGCTTTCGACTTCTTCGCGCACGGTCGCTTCGTTGTTGAGCTTCGGTTCCTGTTCCAGATAGCCGATCTTCACGCCGGCCAGATGCTGGACTTCGCCGTCGTATTCCTTGTCGGCACCGGCCATGATGCGCAGCACCGTGGATTTACCCGCGCCGTTCAGACCCAGCAGGCCGATCTTGGCGCCGGGGAAAAAGGAGAGGGAGATGTCCTTGATGATCTGACGTTTGGGCGGAACGATCTTGCTCACGCGGAGCATCGACATCACATACTGGGCCATTGCTGAATCGCCAATTGGTTGGAATGGCGCGATTCTACCAAACGCCGCCATGCGCCGGCCGACAAAAAGCCCGGCGCGTGGCCGGGCTCAGTGGTGGCGCAGCAGCCGGTCAGGCCTGCGCCAGTACCGCCTGATCGCCGTGGCGGCGGGCCGCCAGCGGCACGAAGGCCAGCAGGATGCCCAGCACCGCCAGCGCGGCGACGTAATGACCCGGCGCCAGCGGATCGCTGCGCACCCAGTAGGTCAGCAGCATCGGCGTCATGCCGCCAAAGATCGCATAGGCGACGTTGTACGAGAACGAAAGCCCGGTGAAGCGCACCGCCGCCGGGAAGGCGCGTACGGCCACATAGGGAACGGTGGCGATCGCGCCGACGAAGAAACCGGTCAGCCCGTAGTTGAACATCAGCGTGGCGCCGTCGCCGGGCAGGGCGGTGTAGAAGTGATAGCTGCTCGCCAGCAGGCCGGAAAAGCCGACCAGCATGGTATTGCGTGCGCCGAAGCGGTCGGCGGCAAAACCGAAGACGATGCAGCCGACGGTCAGTGCCAGCGTGGCGATGCTATTGGCTTGCAGCGCCAGCGCCGGTGCGATGGCGTGGACTTTCTGCAGATACGTCGGCGTGAACAGTACGACAACGACAATCGCCGCCGACAACACCCAGGTCAGCAGCATCGACACCAGCACTGCGCCGATATGGTTGCGCAATGTGGCCTTGAGCGGCAGCTCGTCGGCCACGGCTTTCTGCGCCTGCAGTTCCTTGAAAATCGGCGTTTCCTCGAGGAAGCGGCGCAGGTAGACGGCGAAAAAGCCGAATACGCCGCCGAGGATGAACGGAATGCGCCATGCATAACCGGCGACGTCCTCCGGGCTGTAGCGGGTGTTGATGGCCGTTGCCACGAGCGAGCCGAGCAGAATGCCGGCGGTGAGCCCGGCGGTCAGCGTGCCGACGGCGACGCCGGTGCGGTTGGCCGGCGCGTGTTCGGTGACAAAGACCCAGGCACCGGGGACTTCGCCGCCGATCGCTGCGCCCTGCATCACGCGGAACAGCAACAGCAGCAGCGGCGCGGCGATGCCGATGCTCGCGTACGTCGGCATCAGGCCGATCGCCAGCGTCGGCACCGCCATCAGGAAGATCGACAGCGTGAACATCTTCTTGCGGCCGAGCTTGTCGCCGAAGTGGGCAATGATGATGCCGCCGAGCGGTCGCGCCAGATAGCCGGCGGCGAAGATGCCGAAGGTTTGCAGCTGGCTCAGCCAGTCCGGCATGTCCGGCGGAAAGAACAGCTTGCCGATGACGGCGGCAAAGAAAACGTAGATGACGAAATCGTAGAACTCGAGCGCGCCGCCGAGGGCGGACAGCGACAGCGTGCGCATATCGTCGCGATTGAGGGGGCGGTGGGCCGCCGGGGAAGTCGTCATGGTGAATAGCGCCGTGGTCGTTGAAAACGGCTGCGCGACGACGGGTCGGGGGTAGGGACTGCCGGTGGTCGGTCCTTGGGGTAAAGGACGCGTGCGTCGGGCCGGTTGGGCCCGCGCAATGGCCGGCGGTGCGCAGCCGGACCTATTCTAACGCCGGTTTCTTCGGCGAACTATCGTTGTGGCGCGAACGTTGCGCCGTTCCAGTCGCTTTCGGCCCAGCCCAGCGCATCAATCACGCTTTGCATGTCTGCCGCCGGCGGACAGGTCAGATCGAGCTGGCTGCCGGTGTGCGGATGTGCAAGCCGCAAGCCGGTGCACGCCAGCAGCATCCGGCTCACGCCGAAGCGTTCGGCAAACATCCGGTTGTGGCGGCCCTTGCCGTAGGTCGCGTCGCCGATGATCGGGTGGCTCAGGTGCTTCAGGTGCCGGCGCAGCTGATGGCGGCGACCGGTGAGCGGCGACAGTGCCGCCAGCGAATAGCGGCTGCTCGGATAGCGGTCGACGGCGACCGGCAGTTCGACGCTCGCGAGCCGGCGGTAGTCGGTGATCGCGTCCTGCGCATCGGTCGCCGCGGCATCGCCGGCGAATTCGTAGGCATCGACAAGGCGGGTGAGCGGGTGATCGACGGTACCCGCGTCGGGCAGCCAGCCGCGCACCACAGCGAGGTAATCCTTCTCGACGGCGCGCGTTTCGAACGCGGCGGTCAGCAGCCTGGCGGTGTCCTGATCGAGCGCGAACATCAGTACGCCCGATGTCCCCTTGTCGAGCCGGTGCACCGGGTAGACGCGCCGGCCGATCTGGTCGCGGACGATCTGCATCGCAAAACGCGTTTCGTGTCGGTCGATCATCGACCGGTGCACCAGCAGGCCCGACGGTTTGTGGACCGCGATCAGGTGTTCGTCGCGGTACAGCTCGGGCAGCGTTTCGCGGCTCATTCGCGCGCCGGCGCCAGCACGGTGCGGTTGCCGTTGGTTTCCATGCTGCTGACCAAGCCGGCGGCTTCCATGCTCTCGATCAGCCGCGCGGCGCGGTTGTAGCCGATGCGCAGCTGGCGTTGTACGGCCGAGATCGACGCGCGACGCGACTGCAATACGAAGGCAACCGCCTCGTCGTACAGCGGATCGGCTTCGGCATCGCTGCTACCGCCGCCGTTGCTGCCTGCCGCCTCGGCGTCGAAGCCGCCGTTGAGCACGCCGTCGATGTAGTCGGGTTCGCCGAACTTTTCCTTCAGATGCTCGACGACCTTGTGCACTTCGTCATCGGCAACAAAGGCGCCGTGGACGCGCTGCGGGTAGCCGGTGCCCGGCGGCAGGAACAGCATGTCGCCCTGGCCCAGGAGCGCTTCGGCGCCCATCTGGTCGAGGATGGTACGGCTGTCGATCTTGCTCGAGACCTGGAACGCCAGCCGGGTCGGGATATTGGCCTTGATCAGCCCGGTGATCACGTCGACCGACGGCCGCTGGGTGGCGAGGATCAGGTGGATGCCGGCGGCACGGGCCTTCTGCGCCAGCCGGGCGATCAGTTCTTCGATCTTCTTGCCAGCGACCATCATCAGGTCGGCGAACTCGTCCACCACCACGACGATGAAGGGCAGGTGCTCGACCGGTTCCGGGTTGTCCGGCGTCAGCGTGAACGGATTGGTCAGCTTCTGACCGGCCTTTTCGGCTTCCTTCACCTTCTGGTTGAAGCCGGCGAGGTTGCGCACGCCGAAATGGCTCATCAACCGGTAGCGTTTTTCCATCTCGGCCACGCACCAGTTCAGCGCGTTGGCGGCGAGCTTCATGTCGGTGACCACCGGTGCCAGCAGGTGCGGAATGCCGTCGTAGACCGACAGCTCGAGCATCTTCGGGTCGACCATGATGAAGCGCACTTCTTCCGGCGTCGCCTTGTACAAGAGCGAGAGGATCATCGCGTTGACGCCGACCGACTTGCCCGAGCCGGTGGTGCCGGCGACCAGCATGTGCGGTGCCTTGGCCAGATCGGTGACCACCGGCTGGCCGGTGATGTCCTTGCCGAGCGCCATCGTCAGCTTCGAGCCGGAATCGGTGAACACGGCGTCGCTGAAAATTTCCGAGAGCCGGATCATCTGCCGGGTCGGATTCGGCAGCTCGAGCCCCATGCAGGTTTTGCCCGGAATTGTTTCGACCACACGGATCGACGCCAGGCCGAGCGCGCGCGCCAGGTCCTTCATCAGATTGACGATCTGCGCGCCACGCACACCGACGGCCGGCTCGATCTCGAAACGCGTGATCACCGGGCCGGCGTAGGCGTCGACGACGCTGGCCTTGACCTTGAATTCGGCGAGCTTATCTTCGATCAGGATGCCGCGATCAAGCAGGTCTTCCTCGGAGACGGTCTGGACGAAGCTGCCTGCCGGTTGCAGCAGCGATACCGGCGGCAGCTCGCTGTCGTCGTAGTGACGGATTGGCGCCGGTGCGCGCGGGATTGCGGCGGCCGGTTCGGGCTGCACCGTGGACGCCGGCGCTTCGGCCGGTTCGTCGTCCCACTCCAGCGTAGTGGCTGCGGACAGCCATGCTGCCGGTTGTGCAGGCGCGGCGGGTGCTACTGGTGCGACAGGATGGACGAGCGCAGCAGGTGTAACAGCAACGGGCGCAGCAGTTACAACGGGCGCCGGTGCGGCCGTAGCCGCCATCTGTATCGGCGTCGCCGCAGGCACCGTTTCGCTGACGGGCGCTGCTATTGGCGCCATGGCCGGTTCAGCGATCACGGCGGACTGGGTGTCGGGTGGGGTAGCTTCGGCGATGAGCACGTCGCCGCTGGCGTCGGGCGAGGGTGGCGCGGCCACGTCGATGACCGGGGCGATCTGCTCGATGACGGGCTCGGTGATCACCGGTTCAGCGGGCTGCGGAACGATGACCGGTTCGACGATCGCTTCGTCGACCCGCATGACCGGTGACGGCGGCTGAGCTGCAGCCGGTTCGCCGGTCCACTCGATCGGCGGCAACTCCACCGGAGCCGGCGTAACGGTTTGCGGTTCAGCGGTCGTCGCGGGGACGACGGGTGCCGCCGGGGCGACAACCGGGTCAGGGGCGACCGCTGCGGGGGGCGTCAGGCGCGCGGTCGCGGCGGGCTTGCTCGGAAAAGGTCGGGTGGTGACGCGTGGTTGCGCCGCGGCCGGTGCGGCGGCCGGCCGTTGGATCGGCTGCGGTACGACGCGACCGGTGGCGCGCAGCGCCTGATCGGCCTGCATCCGCAATGTGCGCGTGTTGAGCTCGGCCAGCTGGGTCGGGCGCGCCGAGTTCATCGACGGCGTCGGTGCGCGCTCGCCATGGATTTCGCGCAGCCGCGCGCGGACTTCGTCGGCACCGAGGACCGGCATCACGGCCGGGGCCGCAGATGCCGGACGGGATGCGCGGTTGCGGTAAACGCGCTGCAGATTGTCCATCACCTGTTGCGGGCCGATGACGGGCAGTTCGCGGCGCGGACGCGGCGGGGCGACTGGCGTCGAAGCGGCTGCGCGCGCAACGGGCTCGGCACGCCGTTGTACGGCGATGTCGGGTGTACGGGGAATGGGCGCTTCGCGGCTTGGCGGTGTCTGCGGCTGCACGATGGGCGCGGGGCGAACGGCCACGTTGTCGTTTGCGGTGAACGGCGGCGGAACAGCGGCCTGCGCCCGCTGCATGACGGGTTCGGTCCGTGCGGCGACCTCGCGGGCCGGGGTCTCGGTGCGTACGAAAGCAGGCGCGGGCTCGACGTAGGCTTCGGCTTCCTCAGCCTCCTCGGCTTCGCGCGCAGCCTGTTCCGCCTGACGGGCCTTGGCTTCGGCCCGGCGTTCCTGCGTCGTGCGCCACCAGCCGGAGATACGCTCGGTTGGCAGCAGCTGCGATGCCGCATTGCCAGCGCTGCTAAGCATTTTCGACGTGGTTTCCCGCAGGCCGATCGACGGTGTGTTCTCGGCGTAGTCTTCGGCTTCGAAGGGCTCGTCGTCATCGACTTCGGGCGCCTGCTCGGCGTCTTGCTGCGTGCTGTAGTACGGCGTGTCGCGCAGGTCGCGCCACCAGTTCGCCAGTCGCTCGAAGGGATGAAAATCCCGCAAAGCCGGAATGCCCTCGCGCAACGCCTCGCCGCTGGCGCCAAATAGCGCCGGCCAGTGATGTTGCGTCGCCAGCGGAATGCTCACGCCGAAGCCGATCAGCAGCGTCACGATCGCGGCGACGGAGCTACCCGGCGCGAGGCCCAGGCTGCCGAGCAGCCATTGCCCCAATTGCGGCAAGCCGTTGTCGCCGGCCAGATAGTCGGCGAGCACCAGCGTGACGAACAGCAGTGCGGCGCCGCCGATCCGCAGCGACCGGCCCGGGCGCGGCTCGCCCTGCAAGGGCCAGCGACTGCGCCATGCCAGCCGCGCGATCGGCAGAGCCAGCAGCCAGCCGACGTGACCAAACAGCACGAAGAGCGGGCCACCTGGCAGGGCCATCACCAGCACGATCAGCGTTGCGAAAATCCATGACAGCGTCTTGATGAAACGGGCGTGGCCCGGATGCGTATCGCCGTGTGGGGCGAGATCCGGTTCGGCGTCTGGTGGGAGCGATTCTTGAGACATGGTTTCCAGTGCGCAGGGCCGGGACGGCCCGAAACAGGCTGCCGCGGCGCAAGCGGGGCGGCGCCTGGAATTCAAGAGGGGGCGAGGGCGGCGGCAGGCCGGATGCCACGCAGGAAAACGTGACGAAATGCAGGCCGGAAGCGGGAAAAACCGCAAGGCGCGACGCGATCGACGAAGCCGCAAAGTGTACCACAGCGCCCGGTGGCTCCGGCAGCGCCGAGGCCGCTTGTGAGCTGGGTTACAGCGCGGCTTTTGCGCCGGGAACTTGCGGGTTTCGCCGCTTGTTCCGTGCGTCGCCACCCGAACGCAGCCTAGCGGGTTGCCGTGGTTTCGCTGGCCGGGGTGCCCGGATAGAAGGCGAAACGCAGCGCGCGACCGATGCTGGCAGGGACGACCGAGCCGTGGTCTTCGTCGTCGAAGCGCTGGAAGCCGACGCGGTCGGCGGCGCCCGGCACGGCGGCGAGCTGTTGCGCCAGTACGCCTGCTTCGCTGGCCATGTCGAACTGATTTTCCTTGCCGCCGACGGTAATCAGCACCCGGGCCGCATCCTTCGGCTTGCTGGCCGCGTAGGTCTTGGCCTCGGCGACGATGGCGTGCTCGTCCCACCACACCGACGGGCTGGCGGCGAGATAGCTGGCGAACAGCGTTGGCCGCGAAAAGCGCAGGTGCAGCGTGAACAGGCCGCCGAGCGAATGGCCGAACAAGGCTTGCCGGCTGGCATCCACCGGATAACGCGTGGCGATTGCCGGCATCACTTGCTGCTGCAGGAAATCGGCAAAGGCCTCGCGCCCGCCGGTTCGGGGCGGTCGGTCGAACTTCTTCGGAATGCGCTCGTCGGGCACGTCGGACGTCAGGTCGTAGTAGCGCCGGGCACTGTCGAAAGCCTGGTCGGTCGGGTAGCCGATGCCGACGACGAGGACGTCCTGCAGTGGCCGCTGCATGCGCGCCGCGCCGGCGGCGATGGGGAAGTGGGCGTTGCCGTCGAGGACATACAGCACCCGGTAACCGCCGGGCGGCGGTGGCGCGAGCGGTGCGGCGACAAAGATGCGGTAGGCAAGGCCGTTGCTCTTCGCCTTGACGTCGTACTGCACGGCGTTGGCGATCGCCAGCGGGCGCGGGGTCGGAAACAGCGAGTTTGCCCAGGCGCTGGTGCGCGCGCCGGCGGTACTGCTGCTCGACGAGCCGCTGTCGGCGCTCGATCTGAACCATCAGTTCCAGGTGATGGACCTGCTGCGGCAGGAGACGCGCGCGCGTGGCATAGATCATGGTCGATGGCCTCGAACCGGCCCACGATCTTGCTGCGCGCCAGTGATCGGGGCTCATCCTGCCGGGCATCGCCCGCGGCCTATCAGCCGCTGCTGCATTGTCGCTGTTTAGTAACGCCACCTTCGGGTGGCGTTTTTCGTCGCCGGATGCTGGACAGCCGGCTTCTTTAAGATATATCTTTAGATGTATCTTGAGATATATCGGAGGTATTCATCATGCGAGGCGAGTTGGGACAACGCGGCGGTGGCCGCCGCGGCCGCGTGTTTGATCACGGCGATCTGCGTCTGGTGGTACTGGCGCTGACGGCGCAAAGCCCGCGCCACGGTTACGAGATCATCAAGGCCATCGAGGAAAAATTCGGCGGCAACTATGCGCCGAGCCCGGGGGCGATCTACCCGACGCTGACCTTGCTCGACGAGCAGGGCCTGCTGCGCGGCGAGGTCGACGTCGACGGCAAGCGCCGTTACACGGTCACGCCGGACGGCGAGGCTTATATCGCCGCCCGCCGCGACACCATCGACGGGGTGATGGTGCGGATGGAGCTGATGGCACGGCGCATGGCCGGCCACATGCCGCCGGAGCGGGTGATGCAGGCGATGCAGACGCTGAAGCAGGCCTTGCTGCTGCGCGAGCACGGCTGGACCGATGCATCGATTGCCGCCGCTGCCGCCGCGATCGAAACCGCAGCCAGGGAGATCGTCGATGGTCCGCGCTGAATCCTGTTGACGCGGTCCGTACCGCTGCAAGGCGCCGCGTCCTCCCCTGAATGAACAAGGACAGAATATGGAACAGAAACACAGCATCACCCGTGTCCGCCATACCCTGAAAATGCGCTTGATCACGGTGCAAAACACCGTGCGTATCGCGCCCCACATGCTGCGCGTGACCTTTGCCGGCGAGTCGCTGCAGGACTTCGTCTCGGCTTCCCATGATGACCATGTGAAGCTGTTTTTTCCGGCATCGGGGCAAACGGCGCCGGTATTGCCAACGCTGGGCGACACCGGCCTCGAATATCCCGAAGGCGCAATCCGCCCGGTTGCGCGCGACTACACGCCACGCAGTTTCGACCTGGTCAGCGGCGAGCTGGTCATCGACTTCGCCTTGCACGGCGATGGGCCGGCGGCGAGCTGGGCCGAGCAGGCGCAGCCCGGACAGGTGATCGGCGCTGGCGGACCCAAAGGCTCCTTCGTCGTGCCGGACGATTTCGACTGGTATTTGCTGATCGGTGACGAAGCGGCGCTCCCGGCCATCGGCCGGCGTTTGGCCGAGCTGCCGGTCGGTGCCTGCGCCATCGTCATTGCCGAAGTGGCCGACGCCGCCGAGCAGATCGCCATGCCGGGCGAAGCGCATGTGTCGCTGACCTGGCTGCACCGCAACGGCGAGCCGGCCGGAACGCCTGGGCGTCTGGTCGACGCGGTCCGCGCGCTGGCTTTGCCGGATGGCGAAGGCTACGTCTGGGCCGCGGCTGAGCTGTCGGTGATCGGCGCGATCCGCAAGGTGCTGGTCGACGAGAAGGGCATCGACAAGAAACGCATCCGTGCCGCCAGCTACTGGAAGCACGGCGCCATCGCGCACCACAGCGCGCTGGACGACTGAGCGCGACAGACCCTGCTGGCTGCGCTTGCCGTTTGTACTGTTGTGACCGAAGGGAATCCCTGTGGGACGCTTCGGACCCTAAATGGCCCCTTGCCAGCGCCGCTTCGCTGGGTTTTGTCTGTCGCGCCAGCAATCTTCAGGTTCTAAAACAGCCTCAGGCGGGGTTTTTCTTCGGTGCCAGCAATAGCGAGGAGGCAATGACGGCGCCGCCGAGCAGCATCCGGCCGATGTCGCCCTCCGGGTGGCCGATGGCGAGGCTGATCGCGATGCCGACCGGGATGTGCATATTGTTCATCGCGCCGAGCCGGCCGGCGTCGACCATGCACGCGCCCTTGTTCCACCAGAAGTAGCCGAGCGCGGTCGAGACCAGCCCGAGGAAGGCCAGCGTCGCCCATTGCAGCTCGGTCGTCGGCAGCTTGGCCGGGTTGCCGAACAGCAGCCAGGATGGCAAGGCGACCGCCAGCGCGCCGATGAAAAAATATCCGAAGCTGGCGTGCTGCGGCAGCGGACTCGGGTAGCGGCGCAGCAGGTGCTTGTAGCCGATCTGGCCGGCGGCGAAGGTCAGGTTGGCCAGCTGCAGCAGCAGGAAGCCGGCGAGGTAATCGCCGGTCAGCGCATCGTAGCGGACGATGGCCGCGCCGATCACCGCGACCAGCGCCGCCAGCAGCGCGCGCGGATTGAAGCGGCGGCTCAGCAGATCGTCGATCAGCGTGATGTAGAGCGGCGTGAAAATCGTGAACAACAGCACTTCGGGCACGGTGAGGAAGCGGAACGCCCGGTACAGGCACAGATAGGTGATGCCGAACTGCATCGCGCCGACGACGATCAGCCCCAGCCGCAGCGGCGGCGCCACGGCGCGCCAGCGCAGAAAGGGCAGGAACACCGCGCCGGCAAGCACGACGCGGGTCAGTACGGCGAAATCAGCGTCGACGCGGCCGGCGAGCACGGCGCCGATCAGATTGAACGACAGCGCCCAGATGACGGTAATCGTGGCGAGATAAGGCACGGCGGTCTCGAACTATGCGATGCCGCGATGATACCGGAGGCTTGGTGCTTGAAAATGCAATCATCGCCGTCACCTGCTGATGACGCCCTCCCGCCCAGCCCCATCGAACAACCAACGAGCAAACACCATGAAGCGCCTGTCCGACATCCGGTTTTCCGTTCTCGATCTGGCCACAATCGTGCGCGGCGGCAACGCCGCCGATGCCTTCGCCCGCAGCGCCAAGCTGGCGCAAACGGCCGAGCGGCTTGGCTATACGCGCTTCTGGCTGGCCGAGCATCACAACCTCGACGGCATCGCCAGCGCCGCGACCAGCGTGCTGATCGGCCATGTCGCCGCGCAGACCAAGACGATCCGCGTCGGCTCGGGCGGGGTGATGCTGCCCAACCACGCGCCGCTGATCATCGCCGAACAGTTCGGCACGCTGGCGTCGCTGTTCCCGGGCCGGATCGACCTCGGCCTTGGGCGTGCGCCGGGCACCGATGGCCAGACCGCCCGCGCTTTGCGCCGGCATCTGGTCGGCCAAGAGCAGGAGTTCGCCGACGAAGTCGCCGAGCTGCGCGGCTATCTGGCGCCGACGCGCGCCGGCCAGCACGTGCGGGCGATCCCGGGCGAAGGGCTGGATATTCCGGTCTGGCTGCTCGGATCGGGCTCGTACGGTGCCCAGCTCGCCGGCCAGCTCGGCCTGCCGTTCGCCTTCGCCAGTCATTTCGCGCCGGACTACCTGCTGCGCGGCATCGAGCTGTACCGGCAGACGTTCCGGCCATCGGCCCAACTGGCCGAGCCGTACGTGATGATGGGCGTCAACGTACTGGCGGCGCCGACCGACGAAGAAGCGGACTATCTGGCGACATCGTTGAAGCGGCGCTGGCTGCGGATGATCCGCGACCAGCGCGGCCCGATCGATCCGCCGGTCGAGACCATGGACGGGCTGTGGAACGAGCTTGAGGCCGCACAGGTCAACGCGCGGCTGGCTGCGTCGGCGATCGGCTCGCCGGAGACCGTGGCGCGGCAATTGCAGAAGCTGCTTGATCAGACGCAGGTCGACGAAATGATCGTCGTCACCGATACCTTTGATTTCGAGCACCGGCTGCGCTCGTACGAGCTGCTGGCCGGGCTGGTCAGGGCGCGCTGAGCCTCAAGAGCGTGGCAAGACGCCGTAATCCGACGCTGGAAACCGGCTTGGTCGGCGAAGGAGGGGGCGCGATATCGTGTCGCACCAGGTCAAGTCACCGAATGGCCGAATGCAATGGGGAGAAAGGCGCCCGCCGGCTGGTTGGAGAAGAGCCTGTGCGTGATGGCTAGCCGGGCGCGCAGGCCAGCATGGCCGCCCAGTGATCGGCGAACGCTGGCGGCATGTCCAGTCCAGATGTCCTGAGTCCGGCAAAGCTGGCCGCGATGCCGTCGTGCCACTCGACCAGATCGATGCCGGCGGCCTTGCTGCCCGCTTCAAGCCGGGACCATGCCTGTGCAAATGCCTCGGCGCGCCGTGATGGCGTGGCCTCGTGCAAGGCCTGCCTTTCCGCTGGCGGCAGATACAAACCGGCAACCGCATCCCAATCGGGCAGCAGGCCGATGGCGCACAGGTCGATACCGAGCGCGGCGATGCCGTGATCGTCGGCCGGGCAGAGTGCAATCAGGGCGCAGCCTTCGCGATCGCCGCCAGTGTGCTCGCTGCTGCCGTTGTTGCCGTTGTTGCCGTAGGCGAGGCTGACGTGAAAGTGCATCGGGCCGGCGGCAATGCGAGGGCGGCGGCCCGGTCGCAGGTAGTCGGCCTTGGGGCTGCCGGCCCAACACGCCGCCAGCGCGCATGCGGCGGCCCGCGTGGCAGAACGTGCAGCGCGCCGGTCGCCGGGCACCGGCCGCAATGCAAGCAGGGGCGTGCCGTAGTCGGGGCGCCAGCCTGTTGCCAGCTGGGCCAGCACCTCGTCGAACAGCGCTACGCGCATGCCGCTTGCCGTTGTGGTGCGGCTGGCGTGGCGATCGGCGCGGCCTGCGCCTGCGTGCCCGGCCAGGCGCCGGCTGGCGAGCCCATCCAGCGGGTTCCGGCCGGGATGTCCTCGCCCTTGCTGACCAGTGTCAGCGGGCCGAGCTCGGCATCCGCGCCGACGCTGCCGTTGTACAGCACCGTGCTGCGGGTGCCGACGTGGACGCCGGCGCCGATGTTCACCCGGCCGATTTTCATCACCCGGTCTTCGAACAGATGCGTCTGCGGCCCGCAAGCGGCGCCCAGCACGGCGCCGTCGCCGATCTCGACGCAGTCGAATTCGGTCATGTCGGTGGTGTCCAGCCACACATTGCGGCCGACCCGGGCGCCGAGCGCGCGGAAGGCCCACGGCAGCCACGGCGTACCGCGCAGGAAGTTGACGAAGTTCGGCACGGCGATCGATTCGTAGACATTGGTGATCGCCTCGCTGGTCCAGACGAAGGGCGTCCACATCGACACCGCGCGCGGTCGATAGCGGCCGATCAGCAGCCACTTGAGCGCGGCGACCAGCGCAAAGGTGCCCACGCCGTAGATCAGGCCGAACAGGCAGAGCAGGCCGGCGACGGCGCCCCAGTGGTTGAGTTCGGCGTACGGTTCGACGATGGTCACCATCAGATAGCCGGCGGCGATGACGACCGACGTCGGCAACACGATGCGCAGCGCCTCGATCGCGCCGCGGGCAATACGGCGCCACACCGGCGGCTTGAACGTCAGCGACTCGGGGAAGCTCTGGGTCTGTTCGCGTGCCGGCAGCAGCATCGGCGGCGAGCCCATCCAGGTGTCGCCGCTTTTCGGCTCGGCCGGTGCGCGCGACTGCACGCCGACCAACACGCCCGGCGGCAGCGTCGTGCCATCGGGCACATAGGCGCCATTGCCGACGAAGCTACGATGGCCGATCACCGTCGGCTTGATGCTCATCCAGCCCTGATCGATTTCCTCGTCGCCCAGCATCACCGCGTCGGCGATGAAGGTTTCGTCGCCGAGCGTCAGCATGTCCGGCACCACGCCCATCGCGGTCGAGATTTCGGCATTGCGGCCGACCTTGGCGCCGAGCATCCGATACCACCACGGTGCATAGACGGTCGCGTACAGGCCGTGCAGTACCGCCAGACTCGATTCCTGCACCAGATTGGCGATCCACTTGCGGTGATACAGCGCGCTGTGCACCGACCACCGGCCCGGCTTGAGCCGGCCGAGCACCAGCCAGCGCAGCGCCGCGCCGATGCAGACCGTCATCACCACCAGCACCGCGCTCGCCGGCAGCGCCAGCAGCAGATAGGTGACGAAGGTGAACGCGGCCGGTGCGTGGTTTTGCGTCAGATCGAGCCAGTTGGCGTCGACGAGGTCGATCAGCATGAAGCTCGGGAACACCGGCAGGAAGAACACCGCCGAGACCAGCGCCGCGCAAACGAAATGCAGCACCAGCTCGAACGCGGCGGCGCCACGGCTGTGTGCGGGGCGGGGCGGCAGGCGCTTGGCGTCGACCACGCCGGTGCGGCGCGCCGGCGAGCCGGCCCACGCTTCGCCGGCCGGAACGTGGCCGCCGGGTGGCAGCGCCGACAGGCCGTCGAGGCGCGCGCCGGCGCCGACGATGCAGTCCTCGTGCATTGCGCAGTACGAGCCGATGTAGCCGCGCTCGCCGATGACGATGGACCCGACCACGAGTTCCTCGCCGTCGACGCGGACGTTCTCGAGGTTGACCGATGCGCCGACGCTGGCGCCGGTGCCGATATGCAGCAGATCCGGCGCGCGGACGCTGATCGCGCCGAGCTGGGCATCGAAGCCGATCTTCGCGCCGAGCAGGCGCAGATAGGCGCGATGCAAGGGCGAGTTCGACAGCAGATGCTTCGGCGGCAGATCGGTCAGCCGGTCGGTGAGCCACCAGCGGAAATAAAAGCTGCCCCACAGCGGATAGCGGCCGGGCCTGACGCGGCCGAGCAGCAGCCATTTGGCGGCGACCGGCACCGCAAAGCTCAGCACATTGGCGGCGATATAGGCGCCGATCGCGCTCAGCACCGCCAGCGGCAGGCTGTCGCCGGGGCTGCCGGTCATCACGTGGTAGACAAGGAAGGGGACCAGCCACATCAGCATGCGCAGGCCGATCAGCGCCGGCAGCGTGGCCAGTTGCGCCGCGCCGCAGGCGATGCGCGCCAGCGGTCGGGTGCTGAGCCTGCGCTTTGTGCGGCTCGGGCCGGCTTGGGTGGCGCCCTTGGCCGAGAGCGCGGCGGCGATCGCGCCAAGCGTACGGTGCTGGTAGACGTCCTGCACCGAGGTCGTGGCCAGTGCGGGGATCGCACGCAGCGTCGACACCAGCCGCGCCGCCAGCAGCGAATGGCCGCCGAGGTCGGCGAAGAAGTCGTCGGCAAAGCGCAGCGGCTGGCCGGGGAACAGCGTGGCGAGCGCCGCGAACAGCGCGGTTTCGACTTCGCCGCTCGGCTCGTCCGATTCGCTGCTGCGCGCCTCGAACGTTACCGGCAAGGCTTTCAGCGCCTTGCGGTCGATCTTGCCCGACAGCAGTCGCGGCATCGTGGCCAGCGTGACGAACAGCGCCGGCAGCATATAGGGCGGCAGCCGGTCGCGCAGCGCCTGGCGCAGCGCGCCCGCGTCGATCCGGCCGAGCGGGCCGTCGGCGACCAGATAGGCGACCAGTTGGTCGATGCCGGCCACCGGCTTGAGCGACACGGCAACGGTGCCGACATGGGCTTGCTCGGCCAGCGCGGCTTCGATTTCGCCCAGCTCGACCCGGAAGCCGCGCACCTTGACCTGATCGTCGGCGCGGCCGAGGCAGTGCACCTGGCCGTGTTCGTCGATGCGCGCCAGATCGCCGGTGCGGTACATCCGCTCGCCCCAGTCCGGAGTGACGAACTTTTCGGCGGTCAGCTCGGGGCGGCCGAGGTAGCCGGCGGCGACGCCGGGGCCGGTGATGCACAGCTCGCCGGTTTCGCCGGGCGGCACGATCTCGCCGGCTTCGTTGATCACCAGCAGGCCGTAATTCGGCAGCGGCTTGCCGATGGTCACCGGCTGGCCGCGCTGCAGTTGCGCCAGACTGGCCGACACCGTTGCCTCGGTCGGCCCGTAGGTGTTGAAGAGCTGCCGATCCGGCGTGGCAAAACGCTCGACCAGCGTATCGGGGCACATCTCGCCGCCGAGGTTGATGATGCGCAGGCCGGGAACATCGTGGCTGAACAGCGAAAGTAGCGTCGGCACGCAGTGCAGCACGGTGATGCCGTGCTTGCCGAGCGCCGCCGGCAGTGCGTCGGGATCGGCGACGATTTCTTTCGGCGCCAGCCACAGCGTCGCGCCGACCAGATAGGAAATCCAGATTTCCTCGAACGACATGTCGAAGGCGACCGAGAAGCCCTGATAGACCTTGTCGTCGCCGCGCACGCCAAGCACGGCGTTTTCGCTGCGCAGGAAATGGCAGATGCTGCGGTGACTGATCGCGATGCCCTTGGGCTTGCCGGTCGACCCCGAGGTATAGATCACGTAGGCGGTGTGCTCGGGCGTGTGGCCGTTGCGGCGGCGTTGTGCGCCATCGACCCGCCGCTGCAGCGCCTCGAAGGTCCAGACCGGCAGGCCAAGGCCGGCCAGCTGAGGCATCAGCGCGTCGCAGCTGACGAGGCCGGCGGCATCGGCGTCTTCCAGGCAGGTCCGGATGCGCTCGACCGGGGTATCGGCGTCGAACGGCAGCCAGGCTGCGCCGGCCTTGGTGATCGCCGCCTGCATCACCAGCAGCTCGACGCCGCGCGGCAGCCACAGGCCGACGATGCGGCCCGGCTCGATGCCGGCCTCAAGCAGGTGGTGGGCGGCGAGGGCGCTCAGCCGATCCAGTTCAATGTAAGTCAGTTGCCGATTGCCAGAGATCAGCGCGATCTGCTCGGGCTGTGCGGCGGCGGTGGCTTCTAGCAGGTCCGGCAGGGTTTCATCGCGCAGCAGTGCGGCTTGCCGTGGGCCACGGGCGTGCCATGCGTCGTGTGCTAACTGATTGAATTCCGGTTTCATCTCGGGCGTCCTGCTGATTGCGGTGTAAGTCCGGCCTGCGTTGATGCGGGCGCACACAGCGGTAGTGTCGGCAATGCTGACGTGTACCGCTGCCAACGCTAAAACGCGCGAGCGGCGTTGGCGCTGACGTCGGCGGCGATGAATTAGGTAGCAACAGGTAACGAAGCGTGCGCGCGTCACGTGCTTGCGCTCAGCCCGGTGGTGAAAGGCAAAGGGTGCCTGCGGGATACGGCTTGGCAGCCCGGTGGCGGCCAGCCACAATGCCGGCGTGCTGACACGCTGTGTCCCACAAGCGAAAGGTGTTGCTGTTTGTGGCGATACTGGCCATCTTCAATGACATGGGCCCCGCCTGCCGCGGATGCATCCGGGCCGTTTCCACTCTGGTAGAGATTTGCATGCGCCTGCCTTCCTTGCCCCGCCTCGTACTCTTCATCGTCGTGTACGGCTTGCTCGCGATGTTCAGCATGAGTACCCGCGATCCGCTGACCCATTCGACCATCGTCTGGCCTGCCGCCGGCATCCTGCTGGGAACGCTGATGCTGGCGCCTTACCGGCAATGGCCGGTGTGGGGGCTGGTGACGGTAGTGCTGCATACCGGCATCGCGCTGTTTCAGGGGCGGCCGTTCGCGGTGTCCTTGCTGCTGTCAGTGCTGAACCTGCTGATCATGCTGGGCATTGCCGCGGCCTGGCGGCGCAAGGCTGGCGAGGAGGTGTCGCTGACGCAGCCGACCAGGCTGCTCTGGTTCGTACTGCTGGTGCTGATCGGCTGCACCGTCGGCGCCTATGTGTCGATTGCCGCGCTGCACAGCTTCGGTTTCGTTTCGGCCAAGCTGAATCCGATGGTGTTTGCGATTTCGGACGGTGTCGGCGCGCTGATCGGTGCGCCGCTGGTCGTGGCCTGGGCGGGCTTTCACCCGGCCCGTTCAGACAAGACACCGCGGCGGATTGCATGGCAGGGGCTGCTTGGCTTCGTCGCACTGATCGTCTCGGCCGAACTGGCCTTCGACGGCCCGACCGCGACGATGGTGCTCGAATCGACCAAGTACGAGCTCTCCTACCTGCCGCTGCTGTTCGTCGTGCTGATTGCGATGGCGTGGCAGCGCCGCGGTACGACGCTGGCGCTGGTGGTGCTGGCCGGGATTGCCGGGCTCAACACCTATCAGGGCGAAGGCCCGTTTGCCGCATCGGCTGGATTGCTGGACAACCCGCTGCTCGAAGTCCAGCTTTACCTCGGCGCCGCGGCGCTGCTCGGCCTGCTGATGGCGGCGATGAACGCCAGCCGCGACGAGGCCTTGCGCGAGGCGCTGGCGTGGAAGGTACGCTCCGAAGGCATGCTGCTCGGCACGGGCCAACTGATGTACGAGGTCGACCCGCGCGACGGTTCGGCGATCTGGGCCGGTCAGGTCGACGCCTTGCTCGGGCTTGCGCCGGCCGAGCTGCCGACGCTGGCGGCCTTTCTGGAACGGGTGCATCCGGATGACCGCGCGCGCGTCACCGCCTATGCCGAACAGCGCGGCAACGGCGATACCCACGCGCTGACCCAGCGCTTCCGCTTTCTGACCGGCGACAACGATTACGTCGTATTGCAGGACATCGGCGCACCGGTCATCGACTTCGACGATACCGTTTACCGCGTCGGTGGTTTGTTGCGGCTCGACGATCACGGCACCGAGCAGGGGTGAGCGGATGGATACCGCCGACGCCTGCAACCCGGTTGGCGTGCTGCTGGTCCACGGACTCGGCGGTACGCAGTACGACCTGGGTTCGCTGCACAAAATCCTCAAGCGCGCCGGTGTCGAAGCGCACACGGTGACCCTGCCCGGCCACAGCGGCCAGCCCGAGGATCTGCTCAGTGTCCGCGCCGAAGACTGGGTGGCCGTGGTCGAGGCCCGCTATCGCGAACTGGCGACGCTACACCCAACCCTGCACGTGGTCGCGATGTGCCTTGGTTCGCTGATTTCGATCGAAGCGATCAAGCGCATCGAGCAACCGTCGGGCAAGCTGGTGCTGCTGGCGCCGCCGGTTTTTCTCGATGGCTGGGCAACGCCGTGGTACTGGATCTTCCGGCATATCGTCTACCGGATACCGTACTTCGCGCGCAGCATGAAGATCGCCGAGGAAGAGCCGTTCGGCGTCAAGAACGATCTGGTTCGCGCCATCGTCAAAGCCAAGTTCGAACGCGGCGACGATTTCCACTATCCCTGGGTGCCGCTGGCGTGCATCAAGCAGGTCGACCGTTTGCGCAGCTGGATCGGCAAGGGGCTGGACGCCATTCGCAGCCCGACGCTGATCATCCACGCGCGCGAGGACGACCTGACCAGCCCGCGTTCGGCCGAGTTTCTGGTGCGCGAAATGGGGGACATGGCGCGGATGGTGATTCTGGAGAACAGCTATCACATGATCTGCGTCGACAACGACCGCGATCAGGTTGCGATCGAGATGTTGCGCCATCTCGAACTGGACACATCGGTGGTCAAGATCAGGACGCGCGTCCGCAAATCGACACCTGCGGAATGAAACGGCCGGCATCAGCCGGCCGGTTTCGTCTTACTTGCGGCCGAGTGCCGCGGCCAGGGCGTTTGCCATGGCGCTATCGGGTGCCGGCTTGTCCTGCTTCGGTGCTTGCGGCTTGGCGTTGCGCGCTTGCGCCGGCTTGGCCGCTCTGCCGAACGGCTTGCCACCGGCGGGCTTGGCGCCAGCCGGTTTGTCGCCGGCCGGGCGCGGCTTCGGTGCCTGCTTGGCACGTTCTTCGCGGCGCGCTTCCTGCTCGGCGCGACGGGCTTCGCGCACCGCCGCGATGCGTGCCTCGTTGGCGGCCTTGATCCGCGCCTGGATGGCGGCCGAGGCTGCAGCAGCGTGTGCCTGTTGCTCGGCGGTCATCTCGCCGGTCGGCGTGCCATCCAGCGCATAACGCTGGCCGCCGGCGGCCATGGCCGCCTGATAGGCCGGGCGGCGCACCCACAGGAACACCGCGCGGGCGATCTTGTCGGCGTCCAGGCCTTTGGTTTCGCATTCGGCCTTCAGGCGATCGCGCGTGTCGAGCGCCAGTGGCTTGGTCTGTTTGAGGTCGAACACTGCCGGCCAATGTTCTGCCAGCATGGCGAACGCGACTTTGCGTTCTTCAGCCAGTTTCTGTTTGCGGTTCAAGGGCTCGGTCATGGCGCTTCCTGTTGCACTGCTGCAAATCAAACGAAAAACCCCGATGCGCAGCGTGTCATCGGGGTTCTCTGCTGTGCGGCGGCCGGGTCGACGTTGCAACTCCGGTTCAAGAGTCGGGAACGTGCGGCCAGCAAACCGATATTAGTTAAGTAGGCCGCAATGTACACAAGCGAAAAAGGCTTGTCCATCATCGGCGGACCCGCGTCCGGCCGCCGTTTGTTGCGCGAAACAGTGCGCGCTCAGAACACCCAGCCGACGCGGAGCCTGCCGCTCAGTCCCGCGTGGTCTTCGGTCTGGTTGACCTCGATGCCGAGGCGCAGGCGCGCCACGTCGCGCTCCAGCCAGGCGCCGCTGGTCCGGGCGATCGGATCGTAGCTGAGCCCGGCGGCCCATGGCCGTGCCGTCGGCTCGGCCTCCAGCACCAGATCGGTGGCCGACGTGACCTCGCCATCCGGCGAGCTGACGACGACCCGGCGTGCGTCGCCATCGCGGACCAGCGACAGATCGACCGACGTCGGCGGGCAGTCGGCCTCGGTACCGGACGCTACCGGCCTTGGCTTGATGGTGGCGCTGACCCGGCGTTCCTCGCGCATTCCGCGCGGCAGCTGGTGCGGTGCCTTGGCGGCTTCGGCCGCGGTCGGTGCCCGGCGCTCGGCCACGAGGCTGTCATCACGCTGGCGGACCGCCGCAGCGCTGGCCGGCAAGGCCTGGTGCGGTGTCGGCCACAGCGCCCAGCAGAGCGTCAGCATGGCCAGCAGCATCAAGACCAGCGTGCCGAGGATCAGTTCGGCCCGGCTCATATCGAGATCCCGTCGGCGGCGTGGTAGGCCGCCAGCAGGGTATCGAGCTGGTGCTCGTGCTGGCCGTAACCGGCACCGGGCAGCGAGGCCCAGCGGCTGCGGCACTTGCGGATCGCCGTCGCGACATAGCCGCGGCGGATATCGTCAAGCGCCTTGCATTCGCGGATCAGCTGCAGCGCAATCCGGTCCTGATTGATCGGGCCGAAATTGCTCAGCCCCAATTGCTGGCTGTACGCGTCGTAATAACGCGCAAGCACTTGATAGCGGCCGGCCGCGCTCGACTTGATGCCGAGCCGGGGCAGATCGACCAGCACGCGCGGGTGATCGGCATAGCTGGCAAACAGCCTGGGCGAGGACGGCGTGCTGCCGACGAGGACGTTGTAGCCGTCGTCGCCAATCGTCGCCGTGCCTTCGCTGGTGGCCAGCATGTCCAGAAAGGCCAGCACGTTCCGGCCGCCGGCCTCGATCGCGGAAATTCGCGCCATGGTGAAGCTCCATAAACAAAAAAAGCCCCGCCGAAGCGGGGCATTGAAAAAATTTAGCGGGGAGGGCGGCTGGTACCCCAAGGGCATTCCTGCGGGCGCAAAGCCGGCATGGCGGTGTTGCCAAAGCCCACGAAGCGTCCCACCGGGACTGCCTTCGGTCGCAGCGTCGCGACGGCAAGCGGGTACAGCCGCCAGCAGGGTTCGGGCGCGGTGTTACTGCGGTTTGTCGAGATCGACGCCAAGCCGGCGTTCGATCAAACGGCGCAGCCAGGGCAGATCGCCGAGCAGCGCAATCAGCGATTGCGTCAGCGGCAGCACCAGTACGCCGGTCAGGTAGGCGAGCACGCCCGACAGCCCCGGGGCCAGATGCAGGTATTCGGCACCCGCCGCGCCGGCCAGCGCCGCGCCAGCGCTGGAACAGACCAGCAGCGTGATGCGTTGCCACCACGGCATGCTGCCGGCGCGGACGACAAACGAAATCGACCCGAAGATCGCCCCGGCAACCGGCGCCACCCAGCGCCAGTTGTCGGCGTTGACAATGATGGTTTGGTGATCGGACATGCGTCTCCTTCGGAATGGAAAAGCGGCGTATTGAAAAAGGAGCGTCAAAACCGGATGCAAAAACACCCCGCGCGTGGCGGGGTGTTGTCGGTCTCAGGCCTGTGGTTAGAGAGCGTCCGGCCAGCCCGGTGCAAAGGCTTCGAGCGCAGTGCGATCCAGCGTCGCGATCTCGGCTTCCAGCGCCAGCCGGCGCTGGTTGATCGCCGCCGTGCGTGCCACGCAAGCCGCCCACAGCGCCTGCAGCCCGGCCAGCGTCATCGGCACCGATTCACGATCGGCGGTGATCCACGCATCCCCCGGCACCACGCCGGCGAGCAAGGCATCGCGGATGTCCTGCTGCGCGGTGGGGGTGGTCAACCAGTGGTGGCCGGCATGGTCGAGGCCGGCGGCGCGCTCGGTTTGCTCCCAGGCGGGCAGCGTCGCCAGCGCTTGGGCGCGCAGGTCATCGAGCAATACGGCCGGTTCGGGCGTGTTGCCCTCGGCCAGCCAGGCTTCGTAGTCGTTCCACCAGCGGTGGCCGCGCGGAATGCTGGCGCCATCTTCGAGGCGGATCACGAGATCAGAGTTTTGAGTCAGCTTGTAGGTCGGGTTGCTCATGATTTCCTCGTTAATCTCACAGCTCGGCATCGGCAGCGTATGGGAATGCGGCGATTCTTGTCACACTCACGTTCCAGTTCACAAATCCGAAAGACGGGCACATACCACCCGCTGAAACAGATTCAGCACTCAAAATCGTGAATTGCGCTGTGTTTGTATTTGTCATGACAACGGCTGGTGCAATGCGCTTTCTGGCGCTAAATGCGCACGTTGTGCCGACCGTTGCATTAGATGCAAGCGGTGCATCCCATCGGAAACTGACTATGCCCGTTTCGAAGTACCGCTGGCAAAGCGCCAATTCGATCTGCATCGGCCGTTGCTCGAACGGCGTAGCGCAGCTACCAGCTTCGAGCTGCACACTGGTCAGGTCAAAGGTGAATACAGAAGTCGGCGAAAGCTGGAATGCCAGTATCACGCAATCATTTGCGCCGATGGTCTTCCCGGCCACACTAGGAAGATCGAACGTCAGGGCGTACTTGGCCCAGCCCGTTCCGATTGCAACGGTTTGCGATGCCGTGGGGACCGATGAACTACCGCCGGAACCGAAAATCTGCTCTAGCTTGACGTTGATGCTTGTGGCTGCGGAGAGCTTGGCATAGAAGCTGACAGTCACCTTGCCGCCGGCAAGCGCTCGTACCCCCTCGACACGCTGCGAAATCCAGCGTGACGTTGAGCCAGAGCCGGCGACGGTCTGATCCCAACGCAGGAAATTCACAGGGTCTCCGGGGATCAGTCCTGCGGAAAGCACTTGCTGGGACACCGTGAACGAGCCGGCCGTACCGTCGTAGAAAACCTGCCAACGATCCAGTGTGTAGTTAGCTGGGTTGACGAACGAGGTGCCGCGCTGGCTGATGGTCATCTCGCCGTTGATGATCTTGTTGCGGAACGACAGATCACCAGCCGTACCTGTTCGAGCGGAAACAAAGGCGGTCGTGGCCAGTTGTGTGGAATTGTCGCCGGTCTGTGGTGTTGGGCCGGAAACGGGGCCGGTGAAATTTGCGCCGGCGAGTTGTGCATATTTCGCCAACAAAGCCTGTTTGAGCTGATCGTTGACACCTTCGGTCGGGGTCAAGCCGGCCGAGTTGATGACATTGAGCAATTCATCAGTCACCGAATTGGCCCATATGGCCGTGTCGCGGCTGGGCAATTCGCCGGTTTGGGCATTGCCGTCGGTGAATTTGCCGTTTCGCAAATTTACGCCCGGCAGGGATTTGGGATAATCCATCGCGTGTCTCCATGCGAAAACCCGCCTGATGGGCGGGTTTGATTTGAATAGGTGGGTGGCTGCGTTGGGCTTATTGGTTTGCGCCGGTGATCGGCCAAGCCGGTTTGAACGCTTCCAGCGCGGCGCGGTCCAGCGTGGTAATTTCGGCTTCCATGGCCAGCCGGCGCTGGTAAATAGCCGCGCCGCGTGCCACGCATTCGGCCCACAGCACTTGCAGCTCGGTCAGCGTCAGCGGCACCGGCTCGCGCTCGGCGGTGATCCAAACGCCGCTGGGGACGATGCCGGCCAGCAGCGCGTCGCGGATGTCTTGCAGTGCTGCGGGTGTCGTCAGCCAGCGATGGTTGGCGTGATCAATGCCGGCCGCGCGCTCGGCTTGTTCCCAGCCCGGCAGTGTCGCCAGCGCGATAGTCTGCAGGTCGCCAATTGATACGGCCGGCATCGCCGTGTTGCCTTTGGCGAGCCAAGCCTCGTATTCATCCCACCAACGATGGCTACGCGGGATGTTTGCGCTGTCGTTAAGGCGGACAACAAGGTCTGGGTTTTCCGTCAATCTATACAAGGTGTGGGTTCCTTAAAGTTCGGCGTCGGCGACGTAATGCCATTGCATCGACAGGCTTGGGCTCGCAGCTGCGCTAGAGAGAATGAGTAGCCCGATTCCGCTTGCACTTGATTCAACGCTTTGAACGGCACGAGCATTTTGCTCCCCGGTCTCTTCGATGACGCCAGCGGCGCCTGTGCTGGGCTGATAGATTGTGACCGCAGGCGCGGCCCGCATAAGAGGTGAAAACGAAATGCAAGTCGGCACCCATACCGGGTTTCCCGACGAAACCAGCGAATTGGGGCTGCCGCGATTGACTGATATGCTCCCGGGTCGCACTCCAAGCTCATATGAAGTTCGGTAATAGCGTTGACACAGAGTCAGCTCGATTTGCATCGGACGTTGCTCGAATGGCGTTGCTACCAATCCCTCCTCCAGTTGCACCTGTGAAAGGTAATACCCGCCAGCAACATCCTTTGGGCCTACGATTTTCAACACCAAAAAGTCGTCACCATTAGTCCCAAGTGTTTTTCCTGCAATGCTCGGCAACGCGAACTGCATTACTACCTTCGTCCATGTTGACGAGGCAGGGATCACCTGAGATGACGTGGAAACAATGGTTGATGGGCTGCCGCCAGTGCCGAATATTTGCGAAAAGCTGACAAATGGGGGAGCTGAACCGACGTCGTTTTTGTACCAGAACGACAAGGTTATTGTCTTTCCCGCCAGTGTTCGCACCCCCTCGATACGTTGGCCAATTTCATACGAAATTGTATCGGCAACGGGTGCGACCCGCTTCCAGTAGAGCGCATAGCTCGCCCCCGGAATCTCGTCAGGAGTCAGTGCCATGCGAGATAGGCCAGTACTAGCGCCAAACGTACCGATGTTAGCGAGATACCAGCGATCCGCGCAGTGGGTAGAAATTCCAGATGTGTAGTTGTAAGTCGTGCCGCGTTGCCAAAAATCGAAATTACCGTTGATGAGCTTGTTGCGAAAATTAATTGCACCAGCTGTGCCGGTACGTGTCAGATCGGCATACTTGTTCCGCAACGCATCGCGCAATTGCGTTTGAATGCTTTCACTTGGCGTTAATCCGCTATCACTAATCACCGCGAGCAACTCATCAGTCACCCCATTCGCCCAACTTGCCGGATCAAGACTGGCCACTTCGCCGGTCAACGGATTGCCGTCGGTGAACTTGCCGTTTTTCAGGCCCACGCCGGGTACGGATTTCGGGTAATCCATTACACCCCTCCATAAGTAAAGAAAACCCGCGTGTGTGCGGGTTTGAGTTTATTGATGACGCATTCCAGCTGGCTGTCGCCCCAGACCTGGTAGTACTCGCCGAACGGGTCGCCGCTATTGCGTTGTTCGACCGTTTGCGCCGGCAGGTTGAGTTGCCAGACGTATTGCCAGCCCCAGCCGCCAAAGCGCTGGCCGTTGCGGGCGCGGCCGTAGCGGCGGGCGCGGAATTCGGTGATCGTTGCGTCGACGTGGCCATACTGCGCGGCGATGCCGATGAAGTAGGCCGGGCTTTGCCCGCCGCGGGCGGCGAGCTTGGCGGCGACGGCGTTGCGGCGCGATTCGAGCGTCTGGCCGAGCACTGAGCATTCGTCGGGCAGGCCGGCGACGCGTTCCCAGTCGGCCAGCAAGCCGTAGCTGCTGCGCGGCCAGGCTTCGTCCAGCAGCGCGTCGCCATAGGTGTCGAGCTTCGCCAGCCCGGCGCCGAAGCTGCCGAGCGTGCGTTGCAAGATCGTGTCGGGGTCGCGCGGCCAGGCGAGGCCTTGCGGCAGCAGCGCGGACAGTTGTTCGCGGTAGTCGTCTGCGCTCATTGCCATGTGACGTCTCCGCACAAGGGCATTTGCAGCGTGGCGGGGACGATGTCGGCGGTCGGTGCGAACAGGATGTGATCGAATTCGCCGTCGGCCTGGCTGATCGCCTCGTTGATCCGGCTCAGGTACAGCGGGGTGCCCGGCTCGGCTTCACGCTCGTGCAGGTTTTGCAAGGCGGTGACGACGGCGGCGCGCACGGCGCTGGTGTTGGGCGTGACGCGGACGCTGTAGTTGACCGCCAGCGGCGCCGGCGCCAGCGCGGTGAAGTCGGCGGTCACCGGCCGCACCGCGTCGATATGTGCCTGCACCGCGGCGACTTCGTTGGCGTCGGGGATCGGGCTGGCGTCGTTGTCGCGGACGAAGACGACGGCGTTGCTGCCAAGGCCGTTCAGCGCCGGCAGGTGCCAGGCGCGGGTCACGCCGGGGACTTCCAGCGCCCACGAGACGTAGTCGGCGGCCGAGCCGCCCTGCGGCGGGTTCTGGATCCGCGCGATCAGCCGCTGGCGCAGCGCGGCGTCGTCCTCTTCGTCGGCGCCTTGGGTCAGCCCCGGCGCGATCACGCTGGCGCTGCTTTGCAGGCCGGCGATCGGTGTGGTCACCGTCAGCGCGGTGCCGGCGTCGGCATTGGCCGTGGCGCCGGCTTCGCGCGATGCGAGGGCGACGTCGGCGCTGCCGTTGGCGGCGATGACGACTTCGGCGGTCGTCAGGTATTCGAAGCTGTCGGCGCGGGTGAGCGCGGTGCCGGCCGGGACGAGCGTGCCGGGCGTGCCGGTGAGCCGCACGCTGCCTTGCGCCAGCGCCGCCGGCTTGCGGCCCTGGGGCAGCCAGATGCTGGCCCAGCGGTCGAGAAATTCGGTCTCGGCGGAGTCGGGAAACAGCTGCTGTGCCAGCCACGACAGATAGCCGTACATCTGGTGCAGCCCGCCGGCCTGTACCCGGCCGAGCACGTTGAGATTGGATTGACGCAAGCGTGCGTCGGCGCCGGGCAGGCGCGTTTCGATTTCGCCGAGCTGGGCGTCGACGAGTTCGGCAAGCGTAGGGCGGTCGAAACTCATGGAGATACCTCGAATTGATAGGCACGCGCGTCGATCTGGATCGAGAGCAGCAGCATGTCGGTGCGTGGGGCGCTGGCCTGCACGGCGATGGACGTGGCGATGCCATCGTCGATCAGCCATTGCAGCGCCTCGGTCGCGTAGGCCTCGGCGCGGCGCAGGGTGGACGGCAGCTGTTTCTCGCGCGCCAGCAACCACAGGCGCGAGCCGAGCGGCACGGCGTTTTCAAGGGCATCGCCCCACCAGCCGCGCTGATCGCCGGAGACCGCGTCGCCGGGTTCGGCACGCCGGTCGGTCAACAGGCTGAGCGTGATGGCGGAGTCGAGGCCGTTGTCGATGTCCAGGCCGACGGTCGAAAGCTGCCAGTCGCAGCCCCGATTCCAGCCCAGATAACGGGTCAATAAATCGGTCATTACATCCCCTTGTTCGGTGTGCCGCTGCTGCCCGGGCCCGTTTGCACGCCGCCGTGCGTGTGGCTGTTGTACTGCGCGCGCATGCCGGCGACGGTGCGGCCGTTGCTGCCGGCGGTGTCGGTGATGTCGCCTGCGGTTTTGAGTTGGCCGCTGGTATTGACCAGCGGGGCGTTGATCTGCACTTTTTCGGTGTTGAATTCGATCAGCGTGTCGGCGTTGACGCGCAGTGTCTGCGTCGTCAGCTCGATCAGCCGGCCGTTCTTCAGGTGCACCCGGTCGCCTTCGTGCGTATAGATGCAGACCTCGCCGGCGTTGAGGCCGGTGGGTCGATAGCGCGGGTCGTCGACGGCGGTCGCGACGAGGTGGTCGCGGCTGCCGGCGACGGCAACCATCACCACGGTCGCACCGGGCAGCGGCACGCTGGTCAGGCCGTAGTTCTGCGCACGCTCGACGTCGTCGCGGGTTTCGTCGGCCAAGGCCGAGACCTGCAGCAATTGCAGGCCACCGGCGTCGTTGACCAGGTTGAGGACGGCGCGCGCAACCATCAGCCGCACGCGTCGGGCAAGGCGTTCGATCATGATTTATCCCTTGGGTTTGGTGGTCTTGCCGGCTTTGGACTTGCTGCTGCCGGTCAGTTGGTCGAAGGTGCGCGGGTCGGCCAGCTCGAGCTGGCAGCGCTCGCCCTCGGCGTTCAGCGTGTAGTTGACCTTGGTGATCAGCTTTTCCTCATCGGCACGCAGCAGCGCAGAGCTGAGCTGTACGCGCAGATTGGGCCGCCACAAGGGGTGCTCCGGTCCCTGGCGCCAGCCGCAGACCGTGATCGTGGCGCGGCTGGCGCGGGCGGTGCGGACGGTGCGTTCCCAGTCGGCGCGTTGCTGCGCGGTTGCGCCGTTGGTTTGGTCTTCGGCGAGCAGGATCTTCGGCCGGTAACGCCCGGCGGCGATCTCCGCATCCTTGCTGATGCCCACGCCGGCATGGGTTCGGCGGCTCTGGCCCTTGACGCGGTACTCGCTGAAGCGCTCGCTCCAGCTGAAATCCCCGTTGGCGCTGACGATATTGCCGCCTTCGACCAGGGCCGCCTTGGCTTGCTCGGCACCGGGGCGAGTGATGTACATGCCGCCGTCGCCGAGCGTCGTCAGCATCACCGTCCGCAGTCGCGCCGCGCGTTCAAGGCAGTCGAAGCAGCTTTCGCCTTCCTCGATGTTCCAGCTGTCGAAGGGCTGATCGGCGAGCGCCTGCACGCCCGGGTCGACCGCGACCTTGATCTTGAACGGGTCGCACAGGTCGCGGGCAATCCGCGCCAGGCTGGCTTTCTTCCACTGACCGGCGCCGTGGATGGCGCTGCAGTCGACCAGATCGGCGGTGGCGTCGCGGCCGGAGACCGACAGCGAGCGCGAGGTGGCGTTGAACGACACCGCGACGCTATCAATGAAACCGGTGACGACCGGCTGGCCATCGATTTTCACCACGCAGCGCTGGCCGGGCTTGACCGGCCGAGGCTCGCCGGCGCCGGGCCAGTGCTCGGTCAGCTGCAGCGTGAAGCTGCCCGACAGCTGCTCCAGTCCGGCTTCGACGGCCAGATCGGTCCAGCCGGCGTAAATCTGTTCATCAACCTGCAGTTCCAGAACGGACACGGTTCACTCCTTGAGCAGCTGAATCGGCCGGCCGCCAGGCACGAAGCCGGGATGGCGGACGCGGTTGCGGGCGATCAGATCGGCTTCGGCGGCGAGGTCGGCGGTCTGGCGCCAGGCCAGTACCAGTGCCGGTGTCCGCAAGCGTGGCGTGATCGTGATCAAGGCCGTGGCGCTGGCGAGACGGTTCGCCGCCGCCGCCATCGTTGCGCGCTTCAGCGCCAGCAGGCTGCGGTAGCTCTGGTCCGACGCGGTTTCGATCAGCGAGTCGATCGCGTCCAGCGCGTCGTCTCGCAGCGCGATCAGGTCGGCGGCGGCGATCGGCGCCGGCGCGGTCTGTGTCGACGAGCCCGGCCGAGGGGCGGGCTGCGTCGAGCTGGCCGGTGTCGAGATGATGGCCTTGGCCAACTGCACCGCCGCGATGGTCTTGATCGCCGTATCCAGCGCCTGCGCGCTGTTGATCAGCGTGATATTGGCCGGCGTCGTCGGCCGGATCACCGGGCGGTTTGCCTGTGTCGGCACCGGCACCGGTACGACCCATGGCGGCAACGGCGTCACCGGCAGGGTCGGGAACAGGAAGGGCCGGTTCGGTGCCGTCTGGTAGATCAGCGGCGCGATACTGGCCGACATCTGCAGCGCATTCGCCGTCGTCGACAGCCGGGATTCGATTCGCGCCACCGAATCGTTCAGCCGCGAGAACAGTTCTCCCGGCAGCTTGACCAGCGTCGACACCGGGTAGAGCACCGCGTCGAGCAGGTTTTCAGCCTTGCGCGCCGCGCCGGCGACCATGTCGACAAAGGCCAGCCCGGCGCCGGCCAGCCCGGCCAGATCGTCCAGGCTGGCCGGCCGCGCGTCGGAGAGCAGGATGGATTCGCTGATCCGGTTCCAGCGTCGGGCGAAATCGGCGCTGGCGTCGGCCAAGGCCCGATCGGCGCTGCTGTCCAAGGCGGCGCTGGTATCGACCTTGGTGTTCGGGAAGGCATTTTCGCCGGCCTCGGTGAACTCGACGTTGAAGCGCGCCATGCCGCCCTGATCGCTGGATTCCTCGATCGATACCCGCGTTACGACGACGTTGATCGCGCCTTGGTAGGGGTGGATCAATTCGCCCGGGCCCGGGGTTTCGAACGCGGCGATCAGCTTGTCGCGCCGGGCCATGTAGTCGGCACCGATGACGAAGGCGTCCAGCGAGAACGTCCGCGCCTTGCGGCCCAGATCCTCGGCGTACGGCGTATCGCGCAGCGGGTACTCGGTCAGCTGGACACGCCGGCCGATTTCGCCGCTGGATTTTTGGGTGTGGAACTCAACACCGCGAAATTGCGCGGTTTGCAGTTGGTTTCGCCAATTCATCAGCCAGGTCCTGTCAGATATGTGCCAACTTTCGGTTGCACGGTCACGCCCTGACCGGCCGGTTGGGTAACGGTGGTGGTTGTGCCGGTTAGGGACGCCGGCAGATGGATCTTGACCTCAATCTGGCCGGACACTTTTTGCGGCGATTGCGAGCCGGCGGGCAGCGCCGCGATCGTTCGTTTTTCCGTCTCGGTCAACGGGCGTTGCGAGGCGGGAGGCTGGGGGGCTTGATCGCCGTTTAGTCGCAGGGCTTCGCGCGCATCGTCATTGCCGAAGAAGGCGAGGACGTGGGCAATACCTTCGCCGATGGCATCGCCGGCCTTGGTACCCTCGATCAAATGCTTGTTGATCAAGCCGCCTACGGCGTAGCCAGCCATGCCGGCCGTGGCAATGCCGGCCGCAGCCGCGGCCATGGCGCCGCCCCCAAGCGCGGGTAGCGCGCGCAGACTCAAACCGGGTAGCGCACGGAGGGCACTCATTGCCAGATTGGGCGCGGCCCTAAGCGCTTGGGCTCCAGTTCCCAGCAAGCCTTTACCAAGTTGCATGCCGTTGCGGAGCACTTGGCTGCCGCGTGTAGCGATGCCCCTTAGTCCCGTTCCTTGTCGACCCAGCCAGCTCTTGCCGCGTTCGGCAAGCCGCGTCATGCGAGATAGCCGGCCGGTCCTGTTCGAGCCTGGGCGACTTGGGCCACTTCCGGGGCGGCGTCTCCGATCAGGTAGATCGATGCCACCACCGCGACCTTGCCCCGGCCAGTTGGTCACGAAGACCCTGATGCCGCTGCCGCCCGAGCTGCCGGGCAAAGACGGAGAGCCGCCGGAACCAGCGCCCGACTTGTTCCGCTTGTGGTTCCAGAGCGCGAAGCCAGTGGTGAGCGCCGCGCCGATACCGAGCACAACCGTGTCGTCGATTCCGACCTTGTTGAGGCCCTTGAGCGCCGTATCGAATGCGCCATGCAGTCCGCCAGCCCAGGAGGATTGGGCATTGGCTTCCGTCTCGATCTGGCGGCCTTTTGCCAGCTCTGCCGTGCTGTTGAGTACGGCTTCTTTGTCTCTGGCGGTCACGCCGTTGGCGGCCATGCCCGCGGCGCGGGTTTCCTGATACTGCTTGAGCGCTGTGGCATCGTTCAGCGGCATGATCACCTTCTGGGCGATTTCGCTGCCGAACATCCCGCTCAATTTGGCTGGGTCGTTTTTCGCCAGCCGCTGGGCCAGTTGGGCCATGTACAACAAGGGGTCGCCGCTTTTCTGGGCGGCGGCTTTTTCCTTGTCGAGGTCGATATTGTGTTGCTTGGCGAAGGCCGGGTCCGAGAGCTTGCTGAAGAAGTCGTCCATCAGCTTGCCGGCTTCTTCAGGGCTGGCGCCGGCCTGGTTGGCAATCTGTGCCGCCGCGCCGAGCGAAGCCAGGCCGGCAGTGCCGGTGATACCCAATTTCGCGCCGGACTCGGCGGCTTCCGGCAGGATTTCGGTCAGCTTCTCGAACTTGATGCCGCCGCCCTTGCTGATGGCCATCAACGAGTCGGTGGCTTTGCTGGCCAGCGCCGGCGTGATCTTCAGCGCATCGTTGGTGCCTTGCAGCGAGCTGCTGAGCTTGATGAGGTCAGCGCCGGATGCCTTTGCCGCGTTGCCGGCTGATTCCAGCCCATTGAGCGCAGCATCGGGGGTGACGCCGTCCTTGACCAACGCGAGAAAAGCGCCGCGCAGTTCATCCTGAGTCTGGTTGGTTTTTTTGCTCAGCGTGATGAGCTTGGCCTTCCATTCGCTGATCTTGGCATCGGCCTCGCGAGGGTCGAGGCCGGCGACGTTGGCGGCGATTTTTAGGTCGTGCTCAATGGTGATTGACTGCTGAGCAGTGTCGGCGAGATGTTTGCCAGCGGCACCGAGACTGCCTTTGGCTGCGTCGGCAAGGAGTTCTCCGCCGCCCAGGGATTCGAAGAGATCGCGTGTGATTGCCATGTGTTGATCCTGAGAAAAGGGCCCCGCGCGGCATCACGACGCGGCTGCGCCCTTGAGCCGGAGGACCTGGCCATGCCAGAAGCCAAATTCGCTCCAGCGCATGGTCCAGACCTCCGACGGGGCGATGCCGCCGGCGACGACGAGGTCGCCGGCCATCTCCTGCCAGTTCAGCGGAACCAGAACAAAAAAGGGTTGACCGCCTTGATCACCGCTTGCGTGTCGTCCAGGCCGAGCCGGTCGATCACCGATGCCGGCAATCCGGCGAGTTCGGCGGCCAGATTGAGCGAGCTGGCGAACACGTCGGACGGCTCGTTCAGCGCGCGGAAGTCGCCAGCCAGCGGTTCGCGAAGCTTGAGTTCGGTGATGTCGTCATCGCCGAAGCGGACCGGACGGCTCAGGGTGATCACGATCGGGTAGGTGGCGCTCATGGCTTAGACCCTCTCGCAGCGGGTGCCGGAAAACTTGAGGCTGACTTCGCCTTCGCCGCCGGTGAACTCCGGCGGCTCGGTGACGAAGGCGTCCTTGAGCACATAGGCGACGCCGATGTCGGTTTCGAATACCAGCGTTGCGTCGACGGTGTTGCCGAGTGCAACGAGGTCGGTGTCGCGGGCCATGATGACCGTGCATTCAACGGTCGCGGTCTTGGTTTTCTCGGTGTAGCCGAGCGTGCCCTGGTCGGTTTCGACCGCGGTGCGTTCGACGCCGCCGACGTTGAGCTTGGCGCCCGATTTGCTGCGCAGACGTGAGCCGTTGAGGCTGACAAAGACGCGGCCGGCGAATTGGGTATTTCCTGCCATGGTGAATCTCCGGAATCAAAAAAACCCACCGTTTCGGTGGGCTGGGGTAGGGGTAGAGCGGCTGCCCGGTGCAGTGGTGCTGGCAAGGGTCCCTTTAGGGGCCGAACGTCCCACGGGGACGCCCTGTGGTCGCAGCAGTACGAAGTAGTACGGCCGGCGAGCACAGCCAGCAGGGTTAGCCGCGTTGAATGGATCAGAGCAGGTACTGGACCGCGGCGGCGAAGACGCGGAACTGGTTGACGATGTCCGGCGGGATGACCGCGTTGACGCGGTTCGGATCACCGCTGCTGCGCACGACGATCAGGTCGCGTTTGAACTGGTCGAAGTTCTCGACCAGGCCGGCGGATTCCAGCTCGCGGAACAGCGTCAGCAATTCGGCGCGCAGGATGCTCGGCGTCACGATGGCCTGGCCCGGCGCGTAGTTGCTGCCGTCGTTGGCGAGCTTGTGGCGCGGGAAGCGCAGCGCGATGCGGGCGCGGATCGCGTAGCGGATGTAGTCGACGGTCCATTTCGATTCGAGATCGAGCAGGCTGATGTCGGCGACGCCGAACGGGTTCTTCTGGTAGGTGGTGACGACGCGTTCGATCATCGGCGCGCCATCGCTGCCGTAGATGACGGTGCTGATGCCCGAGCGCAGCAGCAGATCGCGTTCGGTGCGGGTGAAGCGGCTCTTCAGCGGCGGCGACAGCAGTGCCGGGATCGACAGCGTCTGCAGCGGACGGGCCGGGTCGATGGCGCCGTAGTACTCGCAGACACCGGCCCAGGCGGCGGCGAATTCCCACACCGGCGTCGGCGTATCGTTGACGCCGAGCACCGACACGTGCGGGCTGTTGCGGCCGGCACCGAAGGTCGTCAGCGCGGCTTGCGTCGCGATCATGCCGGTGAAGACATGGCCGGTGCGCTGCTGCATCGGGCCCCATTTGGCGTCGAGCATCGCTTCGAGCACGGTCAGGTTGGCGGTGTCGGTATACGGCACGGCGATACTGTAGTACTGGTCGTCGCCGATGGCGGCGATGGCGGTGGTCACGTCCGGGTTGCCGGCGCCGCTGGCCATGCCGGCGATGACGGCGGTTACGCCCGACGGTGTGACGTCGTCGCTGTAGTAGTTGAGGCGCAGGTCGATGCCATTGCCGGCCAGACCCTTGTGGCGCGCGGTCAGCGTCACCACGCCGGCGGCGGCCGAGGCAGTGACGGGCAGATCGGTCAGCGCGGTGACTGCGGTGACGACCTTGGTGGCGACGGCAGCGGCGGTATCGCCGAGCGAGACGCCGACCTGCACGCGCTGGCCGGCGACGTAGAGCGCCAGAATGCCGGCGCCGGTCGCGGTGCCGGTCAGGGTCAGCGTGCCGGTAGCGGCGACGCCGGCACCGAGGTCATCGAGCGCGATCGCCCATAGCGCGGTGCTGTTGTTGGCGGCTTTGGCGGCGAGCACCATCCGGTGCAGCATCGAGCCGCGACCGAAGTAGCCGGCGGCCTGATCCGGGTTGTTGATCTGCGTCGGCACATTGGCGACCACGCTGCCGCTGGCCAGACGCTGGCCGATCAGCAGCAGCCGGCGGTCTTGCGACGGCAGGCCGCGGACGGCCTTGGTGTTGTCGATTTCGATGTATTGACCCGGGGTACGGATGTCCACCGGGATGCTGTTGAAGCTGATGTTTTCCGGCATTGCGGGCTCCAGAAAGAATTAAGCCCCGCTCGGGGCGGGGCTGTGGGGGGGAAGGGATGGGGAAGTAGCCGGTGGGGCGATGCGCACATCGCCGTCGGCAATACGTCGGTGCCAGTAGGCGTCGAGGTAAACGGGGGCGCCTTCGGCCGGCAAGGTCGCGCTGCCGTCGGGCAGCCAGACGACCAGCGCCGGGGAGACGGGCTGGAGATACGTTTTCATGGGCTCGGTCCTGTGAGAAGGATGTCGGCTTGCGCCTCGGGTCGGCTGCCGGCGTAATCGCCGGCCAGCCAGCGATTGTGCTCGGCGCTGCTCTCGAACGGCGAGGCGTCGATGTCGGCATGCAGCCGCTTGAGATCGCCGAAGGCCGGCGCGGTCGCGGCTTCGGTGACGGTCACCGCGTCGAACGGCTCTTCATGCCAGTTGGCGAGATAGCGCTGGGTGTAAACGGTCAGCGGTGCGGTGCCGGTGAGATCGAGCGTGGCCAGCAACTGCGTCGGTTGCAGCGGCTGCGCGAGCACGCCGTTCAGCGTCGGGTTGACGGCGAGGATGCCTTCGACCTGTTCAAGCAGCGTTTCGGCGAGGTCGTCGGCATTGCTGGCGACGACGATCGCGATCGTGAGATCGCCACGGTGGACAAGGCTGGGGATGTCGCTGTTCGTTTGCGTGTCGCGGCCATTCAGCCGGATATGCAGGGCCGGCAGGCTGCCGTCGCCATAGGCCTTGGCCTGGCTGGCCCAGACGCTGGCGCCCGCGGCCGTCCGATTGACGAGCAGGTCGACCAGCGCGTGGCGGATCGTGGTGAGTGTATGCATGGCGTCCTCGGAAAGAGGCGGATGGTCGCCGTGGGCGACGGGGAAGAAGCGAGAGGGAGTGCTGTGGCGCCGGAGGGAGGAACTGGCGCGCCAGAAATGCAAAAACCCCGAGGCTTTCGCTCCGGGGTTTGTCGACGCAATAACAACAGCGTTACACAAATTATAGTGTCACCCTGTCACGGTGTCAAGCCCTTCGACGAGGATGCCGACGCCACGCTGATGCACACGTTGCGCATGCAGCCAGAACTGGCCGCCGAAGACGACCTTGGCGTCGCGGATCCAGCGGTTCCAGGTCCGGCCGCTGACGCCGGCGCGGCTGGCCTTGTCGTCGACCGACGCCGGCACGGTGAAGTGAATCCGCAGCAGCTCGGCCGTCTCCCGGTCCATGCTGCCGATAACGGCAAACACGGCCTGCAGCTTGTTCTGTTCGACACTGGTTTCGCGCTGGGTGCGCGGATCGATGACATAGACCGCGTCGGCGGTCACCCGGCAGGGGTGGCCCAGGACGCTGACTTCGTGTACGTCGATGCCGCCCATGGCGCCACCGGCCGAATAGTCGCCGTAACGGCTTTGCGCGACATGGACCCGCTTCAGTTGCAGATTGTTGACCCGTACCGCTGCGGCCCACGCCAATAGATAGAGATCGATGACTTGATTCACATTGCCTCCATGAAATGCTCCTGGAAGCCTCCTAGCCTTGTCATTTGCAAGGCTTTGTATTTGCTGATTATTTTAATGTTTTGCTGCTCGGAATGCACGATCGGGTGGCGGGTTGTTGGGGTTGGATTTCGGCTGGGGCCCAACCCTTAACCCGATGAATGCCGCTTGTTTGCTGCGTTTTGACTGATTGGGTGGAGAGGTGGAGGGTTGGGTTTGAGGTAGTAGTGGGGTAGCGGGTTTTTTCCTTTGTAATGTTTGAGTACGTAGCTGCAGGCGGAAAGTGGCGACGACACCGTCGACCACCAAGAGCAAAGCCCCGGAAGGCTCGCCCTGATTGGGTTTGAGCATGGTTGAGGGTTGGCGCGTCCCCTCAACCACGCCGCTTTACCGTCGACCTTGGTTCGGTTTCGCAGGGCGACGCGCGGCCGCCCGGTATTGGCGCGGCGCGAGGCTGGTTCGTCGGGTGTATCCCGGGCATAGAATTGTCGCGGGGCGGGCGTCATGGCTGGATGAAATCGGGGCTCAGGCGTTTTGCAGCGCGTCGGCAAAGCGACGGCACTGGATCGAGAACCAGGCTTCCTTGGTGCTGCCGGCCGGGGCTTCGTCGATGATGAAAACCATGCGCTGGCGGCGTTTGCCGCTGGCATCGATAAGCCATTCGGTGCGCTTGGTTTCGCGCGCGGCGATCATGCTGCAGAACTTGGTCTCGGTCAGTTTCTCGCCGCCGCCATGGTCGCTGGCCCAGCGGCGGTAGGCGCGGAACAGGTCTTGCGAGCAGCAGGACTGGTAGGGCAGGTCGAGCTGCTTGCCTTTCCATGCGCGGTAGAACACCTGCCACGGCGGCAGGCCGTATTCGATCAGCCGGGCCTTGGCCTCGGTCACGATCGGTTTGCTGCGCTGATCGAACTGCGCATCGATCGGATAACGCAGCAAATAGCCGTAAAAAGCAGTGATTGCGCCGGCGGCGAAGGCGTCGCGGATGGTTTGCTGATCGCGTTCGTTCAGCAGCGTGCGCGGTTCGATCGCCAGAAAGCGCCGGTCGTCGAGCTCGAGGTGCAACGGTTGCACTTCGTTCGACAGGAAGACGATGTTGGCGTGGTTGGTTTCCTCGCGCTCGGGCATGTTCTTTTCGTTGATGCGCATCGTCCGCCCGGTGACCATGTGCTTGATCGTGCCGATATGGCTGTATTTCTCGGCGCGGCCGACGACTTCCTCGGCAAGGATGAACAGCCGGCGCGATTGCCAGGCGGTGAACTGGCTGTCGAGCTGGTGCTGGCCGATGGTGGTGCCATATTCGCCATAGATCGCCTTGATGACGCCTTCCCAGAACAGCGATTTGCCGGTGCCCTGTTTCTCGCCGAACATCAGCACCGAGGTATCCATCTTGGTGCCGGGCCGCTGCAAGGGCAGCGCAATCCATTGCATCAGCCAGTGGTAGACCGCCGGGTCGTGATTGCACAGATGCATGACCAGGCCGACGATCGGATCGGCCAGACGGTCGTCGTATGCCGGCTTCAGCGGCATGCCGCCAAACAGGTTGACGTGGGTCGTCGGGTCGATGCGCTCGGTCGGGTCGAACACCAGCTTGTCGGCATCGACCATTCGGCGCAGCGGGTTTTCCTGCCAGTAGCGCACCGCATCGCTGCCGAATGCCGCGCGCAGCGCCGACAGGCTGAGGATGATCCGCGCCTGCGCATCCCACACCGTTTCGGTGCCGTACAACAGCGTGTAGCGATCGAGCAGCGCGCGCGAGGCATCGGCCGCATCGGCATCGCCCGGCCGCTTGGCCTTGGGCAGGTCCGACATGCGCTTCTGGCGCTTGGCCAGATCGCCGTACCACGCCTTGCTGATTTCGGCGCCGACCAGCGCGGTGAACGCGGCTTTTTTCAGCAGGCATTGCTCGACATCGTCCCAGACGTGGGTGGTGCCGAAAATCAGCGCGAAACGGGCCAGTGCCTGCGGCAGCGTCGGCGCGGCGGGGCTGGCCACGGTCTCGGTCGGCCCGGCCAGCGCGGCGCGCAGTTGGGCCGCGACGACGTGCAGGCCTTCGGCGACGTGCAAGTCGTTGAAGTCGGTGAGCTTGGGCCGTGTTTCATCATCGCGCTGCAGGCGTCGTGCCGCGGTGAACTGTGGCAGTACCAAGCGGCAGTTGGCGACGCTGCCGACGATCTGGCGCGCCTGGCGCTCGCCTTCGTGGTTGTCCGCGCCGTCGCGCGTCGGCAGGTAATCATCGTCGGCGGCGATGACGATGGTGCTGGCCGGAAACCGCGCCCGGAGGAGGCGTGCGACGTGGATCAGATTGCCGGCGTCGAAGCCGACATAGACCGGCAGCGTGCGTTCGAGCGCCATGCGGATGCTGCAGCCGGTGGCATAACCTTCTACCAGGATGATGGACGCACCCAGCGCCGGTTCGTCGCCCAGCCGGCAAGCCGCGCCTTGCTTGCGCATGCCGCGGGTGAAGCGTTTGTTGCCGCCGAACTCGTTTTCCCATGGCGTGATCGATTGCAGTCCGATCAAGGTGGCCGGCGTCTGGTCGTAGCGCCACAGCGGCACGTACAGCACACCATCCGCGGTGATGCGATGGCTTTCCGGGGCGATGCGTTTGTGTTCTGCGTAGGCGCTGTAGCCCGACGGGCTGGCCTCTGCCCATTGCGCCTGTGCCCGGCTGGCGGCCTCAAGGGCGTCTTGCTCGCGCCGGGCGTGTTCGGCACGATCGATCGCCTCGCGCTTGCGCTGCAGTTCGAGCAAG
The DNA here is from genome assembly GCF_050916355.1 of Jeongeupia wiesaeckerbachi. GTDB lineage: Bacteria > Pseudomonadota > Gammaproteobacteria > Burkholderiales > Chitinibacteraceae > Jeongeupia > Jeongeupia wiesaeckerbachi. The sequence goes on along the minus strand of NZ_CP136946.1, from coordinate 3,629,837 downwards.
TCGTCGGCACTCAGGCATTGATCGTCGTCGGGTTCGATCTTGTACTGCGCGCTGCCCTGGCCGAAGGTGCCGACATAAACCGTTTTGCCGGAACGGGTGTGCAGCGACAGTACTTTGTAATACGCGCGCTGTTGCGGGCCGTAGCGATGCCAGCGATCGGTGTCGATCTGCAACTCGTGCGCGCTGATCGCCGGCATGTCGGCGGCGGCAAATTGCTGAATGACGCTTGCGAGGCTGCTTGCCATTCATTCTCCGTGGGGTATGGAAGGGGGCCGGGCAGTGCAGGGCGCTGGTCCGGTGGCGCAGATCGGCACAGGCGCCGGGCCTGATGCCGCTGATGCCTTGCGGGGGCGGTTAGGGGGAGAAATCCCCGGCGAAACAGGGGGCAAAATGCGCGAAGCGGGATGGCACCCGCGAGCGCAAGGCATCTGCAGGGCTGGCCGCGTTTACAGTACGCTGACCTTGCGCATGGCCTGCTGCACCTTGCGGCGACGCATTTGCCGGTATTCCGGGCTGGCGCGCCAGATCGCATCGTTGGCTGCCTGTTTTGCCAGCCAGTCCTGCCGGCGCCGCTCGTTGGCTTCGCGGCGGGCGACGGCGTCGAACACGGGATCGCGGTGCATTTGATATTCACTCATGATTGGACTCCTCTATAAACCGCCCGCCGGTAGCGCTTGCGGTGTGTTGTAAAATCAAACACCTTTGTGTTTGACAGGGCTGGCGCGTGCTGGCTGATGCGCCGGATCGGCGAGGGCCGCTTCAAGGCACCCGGATGGGAAGAAAAAACCAAGGACGCCGTCCCTGGCAAAGCCGGCCTCAGGAGTTGCGGTCGGCGGAGGAAGAGGGTGGCGATGGGTCATCGTTGCGCCGTAATTGCCATTAAACACGATTGTGTTTATAGTGTCAACATCGACGTGTTTAATTTAGGTGTTACATTTGTGTTATGAACACACTTGCTGATCGTGTGCGCCAACGCCGCACAGAACTGGGTTTGTCACAGAAAGAACTCGCCAAACGCGCCGGAGTGGGGCAATCCGCCATCGGCAATATCGAGTCGGGGCGCAACAAAAGCGCCACCTTTCTGCCGCAGCTTGCCGATGCGCTCGGCGTCGACCCGATGTGGCTGGTCGGCGACGGCCGGGCCGCCACGCAGGCCAGATCGCCCGCGCCGGTCGTTCCGCCGCGGCCAGTGACGGTATGGGACAACGAAGACGAACTGGATCCGGATGGCTATGTCTTCCTGCCGCGGCTGGATGTGCAGGCGTCCTGCGGCAACGGCAAGGTCGTCTGGGAGATCGACGAAAAAGGCCAGCGCAACGCCTTCCGTCGCGCGTGGGCGGAGCGGCTGGGCGTAACGGCCAACAATGCCGCGACCATCCTCGCCGAAGGCGACAGCATGGAAGAGCGCATCTACGAAGGCGACAGTCTGGTCGTCGACTACACGCAGCGCTTGATCCAGGACGGCAAGGTTTATGCGCTGTGCTGGCAAGGCGAGTTTTTCGTCAAACGTCTGTACAAGGCGCCGGGCGGCGCGGTGATCCTGCACTCGGATAACGAAGCCAAATACGCACCCCGGACGATTCCGGCCGAATATCTGGGCGAGCTTGAAATCATCGGCCGCGTGGTAGCGATCAGCGGCGCGATCTGATTGCGCCGTGGCGCTGAAAAAAAGCCCGCTTTGAGCGGGCTTTTTCTTGCCGAGTATGGGCTGGCATTTCCACTGTCCGTTTCGGGACCGGCAGCGCGTCGGAACCAATGATGTCACGGGGTCAGACGGGGGCTCGATATGCAGCGAGGTTTTACTGCATATATAGATCAGCGCCTAGGCTCGGGGTTTCTAGGCTGCCGAGCCTTCACCCGGCACCTGCAATTCAACCAGCCATTTGAAATAGCCCAACGCCTCACAGTTGCTGTCGACCAGCATGAAGCTCAGTTCGCAGGGCTCGACTCCCGCGCTGAGTGGCTGGCAGCGCCAGTAGTGATCGTCGGCTTGTGTCATCAGCGGTTCGGTTGGGGCTTGCGGGTTGGGGCTGAACAGCGGCCTTTGGCTGTGCGCGACCAGCTGCGGCGGTGCAAGTACACCGGCTTCGCCGATGCGCAGATCGTAGATCACCACGCTGTGCTCGGCATACAGGCCAACGGTACGCCCGCGCAGGTGGAAGACCGGGGCGGCGCTCGCGGGCAGCGCCAGACTGCCATTCGTGCCGCCGGGCTCTGCGCTCGGTATCACGCCAAAACCGAAGATGAAGCCATCGTCGATCACGAACGGGGTGTCAGGATCGCCATTCGGCGCTGGATAGCGAGCCAGCAGGGTTTCGGCATCGACAATGAGCAACACATTGCTGGCTTGCTCAGTGATGTCTGCTGCTGTGGTGGGGTTATCAGTGGACATCACGCCTTCCTCTTTCGATGCGTTGTGTGCCGCGTTCCGGCTGGCGCAGACACCTTGTTCCAGCCGGAATTCGCCCAAGCAAAAGCCCCTCGTTGCCAAGGGGCTGCATGGATCAGTTGTGGATGGAAATGAACGGATCCCACGAGCAGCAACCGACGATGTTGCAATTGCGGTCGACGATCAGGAACTGGAAGTGGTAAGTGACGCGGCCGCAGGCCAGCGTTTCCGATGACCAGTAGAAATTTTCGACCTTCTGACAGCTGGGCACCGAGGGGTTGCTGGTGTTGGGCACGGCAATACTGGCTACTGCCTTGCGCGGGGTCGGTGTAGAAATCAGCTCGTTGCCCTGATTGCCCACGAACTTGTAGAAAATCACCGCATTTTCGAAGCCCAGAGACAGGCTGGTTTCGCGCCAGCGAATCAAGTCGCCGACCTGGGCCTTCAAGTCGAGCTCGCCGCCGGCCTGACCGCTGACCACATTGTTCTGGTTGGTGACCATGTACACATGTTTGAAGTCGATAAATGTCGGCGCAGCAGGGTTTTTGCTGATGTTCGGATAGTTTTTCAGGATGGTTTCAGTGTCGATCGAAACAAGCACATCGGTAACGCGAGACATAAATGAAGCTCCTTTTTCCGAGTGAACGCCCGGCTTCGGCCTGGCGCGACAACGCCTTGCATTCTTTCTTTGGTGGAAAGTATGGTGGCGAGGGTGAAAATCAGAAACACCTGATTGTATTGAGGTATTTAATACAAAATGCTTACAAAACATATCTGGTGAAACTGAGTTTGCAATATAGAACCACGCACTAAGCTGTCAAAAAGCGATGGAATTGTTGCGACGAACGGTCGTTTTTTTTACAGACCCGTTGCAGAAAGGGTCGAGGCGGCAAGTGGAAGGGCTTGCTTGCCAGAAGGTCCGCGACAACATCAATGCTCGAGAAAAAGGCGTCTTGGTGTCGGCACCATTGAGTGGCTTGCTACTCAAGCTTGGTGGGCATGACCGACACCGTGCAGAACGAGGACGACATCAGCGCGATGCGCACGGCGCTGAAGAACAGCAAGGGGCCGGGCAATTTCCGCAATCTGATGGTGTATGCCCCGGGCGGAAAGAAGGACGGCATTCAGCTGTTGCCGATCAGCGAAGTCGCCGCCAAGGATTAATTCCTGAACATCTATTGAAACTGACGCGTGACAATCAGCTCGCTGCGCACCGCGTACCGCCGCAACTGATCGGCATCATCCCGCCGAACACCGACGGGTTCGGTTCGCGGGTACAGGCGGCCTCAGTGTTCGCACGACACGAAATTGAGCCGCTGCAGGCACGGTTCATGGCGCTGAATGAGTGGCTTGACGAAGAAGTGATTGCGTTCGAACCGTATGCGCTGACAGAAGGAGAGTCGGCCGCATGGGCATAGCCTGAAATCAGAATGGCGAGCACATGCTCGCCTTTTTTCTGGAGTTCCGTGAGGTGCGGTCGTTTTTTCTAACTCCAATCGACCATTTGTTTACCAGTTACGACGTTTTGCCTTTCAAAATCCTCCAGTGCTTCAATGGCTTTTCCGGTGACTAGCCTTTGTCCTCTCGACTTGGCCAATTCCTCTAGCAGCGACAAGCATCGACTTGCAAGTGGCCGGGCAACTTGTGCTTCACGCAAGAAATTATATTCGCCAACAGCAAGCCGAATTGCGGCTTGAGCACGAAGATAGCCGTATTCCTGATCTGTGACATCGACGACATAGCTGCAGACCCCAGTGAAACGCATCATCCCGCCTCTCTGCTTCGAAACTTGCGAGTCCCAATTCTGATCTACGCTTCGCTGCGACAGGATCAGATTCCTACTGTTGGCTGTGTAAGGCAAGTTCGTCATAACGTTGGTCACGGTCACTGAAAACCCGTTTGGTGTGGCGCCCATTGTGAATTCGATATGGTGACCGGTTTGCATGTCCAGCATCGTCATGTGTCCCGGATCGTTTTGGTCGTTTTCATTGATCCATGCTTCGAATTTGACTTGTGGCATCTTGGTGGCTCGCTTCAGTTGTTGGCTTTGTTTTAATGGTTTGATTTATAATTGCGTATTGTTGTGTCCTAAACAGTTCCTGGTTTATTCACAATTAACGCGAGAGGGTAGCGTACGCGCCTGACCTTCTGGTGGCGGGGCGAGCCACTCTTCAATAGCCGGTTTGGTCGAGCAACACCAGCGATCGCTTTTCGTCTATCGGCTTGTACATTCGCGCTTCTGGCCAGCTAGGCAACTGGCACACGATTTTCTCGCATATGAGGCGCTTGAATCGACAAGCGCCTCGGGACGATCAACCAGATGAACTATGGTTTACGTGGTCCATCGGTTCTGCCATCGGCGTGACCATCGCCTTTACGATCTCCACCCAGTCCACCGCTGTCGTTGTGTCCCCCTCGATTGTCACTCGCTGGGGTATGGCCACCACGATCGACCCCTTCTCTCCCTGTTACTTCCTTGCCACCAGACTCTTTCCCGCCAGATTCTTTTCCTCGTTCAGAAGGCATAGCGCTAGTTCCTTATCGTGAAAAATTGAAGGCCGAAGTCGCATCGCATCAAGTGCGACCCAATAGGTATATACGATTAATTTGAGAATTGCGGTCAGCGCTCGAGCTGCGCAGAGTGCAGCGCACAGATCTAGAGCTGCAGGCGCTGGACAGGTTGGAAGATGAAATAGGGGAAGGTTTCGCCGCACTGGATGACGGTGTGGGCGGATGTGCCGATCGCCACTTGAACCAACCCGGTCCACGTCGGCGCGCGCAGTCGTCTCCCCGCCACGCCTACCCGCTAAATGGAGCGGTTCCCATGCGCTCACGCACTGGCTGCCAAGCCGTTGAGGTATGCGCACATGGCGCAGAATCGCTGCCCCTAGCTTTTCACGCGAATTCTTGCAGATTCATACAGTCCGAATCGCATCAGGCAGATGGCTATGTACCGAGGTGAAAAGTAGAGTCTGGAAAGTAAAAAGCCCCCACCGAAGGGGCGATGGCGGTGTTCGCTGAACGACAAAAAGCCCGCTCGAGGCGGGCTTTTTGCGGTCGATACTAGAAGAACTTCTAATATCCTTCTAACTTTGCAAGGACTTGATGTTAGCTAAGTCCTTGATTTTACTGGTGCAGGCGGCAGGATTCGAACTCGCTACCCCCTGATTACAAGTCAGGTTATTGCCTGTGTCATGGCGTTCCACGGTGTTTGGGTGGAAAACAAAAATCAATAAAAACAACGATATTGTGTTGATGCTTGTCTCGGCATGTCCCACAATGACTCTCTATAACTCGGCGTTTTGTGGGGGCAAAAGTGGGGGCAAAAACCTCTGGGGGCAACACGCTCCGGTTTGATTCAATCGGCGGCTTGAAAGAGCTGACGCTCAAGGCGCTAACCGAGGCCGACGCTGGGTTACGCCTCGGCTTGCCAGGCGGTTTGTCCGGCAAAGTGCGAGTCTCTTCCAAAGGGGTCTCTGTCGATTTTCAGGCGCGTTTTCGGGGTGAGGACGGCAGGCCCCGGGACAAGCGGCTTGGATCTTGGCCGAAATTGAAGCTGGCTCAGATTTTTGCTGATTACCGTACTTTGGCGGGTGAGGTTGCCAAGGGGAACGATCCGATCGAGTTGGAGCGTCGGGCGCGTGAGGCAGACGAGCGCGCCAATCGACTTGCTATTGCTCAGCGCTTGCAGGAGGAAGCCGAGGCCGCCCGGCGCCTGGCACGGATGACGTACGGCGAGCTGTTCACGAAGTATTGCGCCGGGCACGTCAATCAGCTGCGTGGCAAGGACGAGATTATTCGCCGCCACCACAAGGACGTGCTGCCGCGCATTGGCGGTGTGTATGTTGATGAAGTGACGCGGCAGATGGTGGCTGGCGTTGGCCAAACGATCGCCGATCGCGGAGCCCGCCGTGCGGCCCATTTGACCCTTGGTGACATCTCAGCGTGCTTCAAGTGGGCGATCGAAACCGCCTTGCTGGATGAGGGGCAGAATCCGGCTGCGACGATCAAGAAGACTCGGATCGGTGACGCGTCCAAGTTGCGTGAACGGGTGTTATCGGAAGCAGAGCTGCGCGAGTTGCTACAAGCGAGACTCCCAGCCAGCAACCTCTCTCCATCGGCACAGGCAGCGATCAAAGTCATGCTCGCGACCTTGTGCCGGGTTGGCGAGTTAATGCGCGCGCAATGGCGCCATCTCGATCTGGCCGCGGGCCTGTGGACTGTACCGGCTGAAAATGCCAAGAATGGGGAGGCGCATGTGATTCATCTCAGCGCCTTCGCCTCGGCGGCTTTCCTCGAGCTTCAAAGTTTGGCGATTAGCAGCAAATGGATTTTCCCCGGGCGAAGCGGCGAGACGCATGTGTGCGACAAAACGCTGACCAAGCAGATTGGCGACCGGCAACGAGGGGACGTTGAAACCTTGTCCGCGCGCAGTCAGGATACGTCTTCGCTCATTCTGCCGGGTGGTCGCTGGACGAGTCACGATTTGCGTCGAACTGGTGCGACCTTGATGGGAGAGCTCGGCGTTGCGCCATATGTGATCGACAAATGCCAGAATCACGTCGAGAAAAACCGAGTAACGCGAACTTACCAGCGTCAAGAATTACTGGCGGAGCGACAAGCTGCATTCGAGCTTCTGGGCAAGCGGCTGGCGCTGCTCGCTGACCCAGAGGCCAACAACGTTGTTGCACTGCGCCGAGCCTGAGTTTCAACACAAGCTGAACGAGAAATTGCATGACGGCAAATCGACTTGATGAACAAGTGAAGCGTGCCGCGGCCGAGATAGCCCAAGCAGATGCCTTACTGATTACTGCCGGTGCTGGCATGGGCGTCGATTCTGGGCTGCCGGACTTTCGCGGCAACGAAGGGTTCTGGCAGGCGTATCCGGCACTGGGAAAGGCGCGAATCCCGTTCGACGAAATTTCCACCCCAATGACGTTTTATGCCGATGCTCGGAGGGCTTGGGGCTTCTACGGGCATCGACTTCGGCTCTATCGCGCAACGCAACCACATGCCGGCTTTGCGCTGCTCCGAGAATGGGGGGATCAGCGCCCCAACGGTGCCTTTGTTCTCACCAGCAATGTAGACGGGCAGTTTCAACGCGCCGGCTTTGATCCTGAGCAGATTTTTGAATGCCATGGCTCGATTCATCATTGGCAATGCCAAGACCGTTGCGATGGCGAAGTGCGTGTTGTCGCCGGCTTTGATCCGGTGGTCGATGAGGCCGAGTGCCGTTTGACTAGTCCATTGCCGTTCTGCGCCAACTGCGGTGCCATCATGCGCCCGAATATCCTGATGTTCAGTGATTTGAGTTGGCTGGAGCAACGGGCCGAGGCGCAGCGCGAACGATTGAATCGTTGGCTTGAGCAGGTAGGGCGGCTGGTGGTCATCGAGCTGGGGGCGGGCGTCGCGATTCCGACAGTGCGCATGTTCGGCGAGCGTATCGTGGCAAAGCACCGTGGCGACGGCGCAACGCTGATTCGCATCAACCCGGCTGAACCCAACGGCCCAGCCGGAACGATCTCACTCCCGCTGGGTGGTTTGGCGGGCTTGCAGCAGATCGCCCAAGCGATGGCCGGGCAAGCCGCTTAGGCCCAAGGCCGCATTCAATGCTTCGGCTTGCTGCAGCTAACCATCCCCCGGTTCTAGAGCCAAGTGCAGCCTAGTTGGGCTGATCCAGCAGCAGGTCTTGGCCGGGTGTGGGCATCTTGCGTTGCTCCTTGGCGGCAATTTTGGTCGAACTGCGGAAGTCGCTATGCTGGCGAATTCGGACGCAGTTCTACGCTTGCGGTCTTGGTGCTGATGATGTGATCGACAAAAAGGACAGAACGAGATGACAGCCCAGTTTGCTGAACAGCTGCATTATCAGGGGAGGGATGTGGCGATGCACACGCCCCCCCTCAGCGACTATTTCGCCATGGGCGGATTCAGTCCGAGTTTCGATTTGAGCTGCACGGCCCTATGGCGCGGCTACATTGGGCGATGGGAGATCGTCGACAGCCGGCTCTATCTGCTTGAGCTGCATGGCACCCTGAGGGATGGAACCGAAACGTCGGTGGCGACCCTCTTCCCCGACTTTCCCGACAGAGTCTTTGCGCATTGGTATTCAGGCACGATTCACATCCCGCGGGGCAAGCGGCTCGATTACGTTCACATGGGTTATGACAGCACCTTCGAGCAAGACCTGTTTCTGGACGTGGAGCGTGGTGTCGTGAAGAACACCCGAGCACGTCATAACGGGACGGCGGAGTCCGGGAGCGCCCTTGGAGACGCCTTGTTTCCCCATGGCAACAGGGGTAATGAGGGGGCAACGTGATCTACCTGTATTGCTACCTTGGCACAGGTGTGGTGGTTCTTGCCTTGGTCTTTGGCACGCGCGGGCAGACCAAAGAAAACGAGTCGGGATCGCCTGGTGATTTTCTTGGTGCAGCGAATCCCCACCGCAAGAAACGTTGGTATCGAATCTTGAGCAATGTCGTTGCTCTGTCGCTCACTACTGCGGTGGGCGTGGTTGTCTGGCCCGTTTTGATCTATCTGAAGGCCAAGGAGGTTTTCGGGAAGAAGAGCGCGTTTGCGTTTAATGAAGAGCCGAAATTTGTCGTGGAGCGCGGCCACTTGCAGGAGCGGCTGACTGTCCTGCAGATTGAGGCCCGCGAAGTAGTCGCTGACCCATTGGGTGCCGTTTCGAACTTGCCGTTCGGCCACCTGAATGCGGCTTGGAAAAATTTCATTGAAGGTATTGGAGCGGGTGATGACCTTTGGTCATTTACAGCGTGCTGGCAGACGTCCTGGGGACGCAATGAAGTCAGAGCTGGCTACGTTGTCGTGCGCGAGGGCGTTCCGGCTTCCCACTTTCTGACCATGTGGAAGGAGGTTGGCCCCAGTACTACCTCATCGAAGAAGGCATCGGACAAGATTCCGGCCTGGCTTCGCAAGCAGGCCGACTGAACGGATTGGGGCGAAGCAGCGCTAGCGAGATGCGGAGTCGATCGCTTTGGTTTTGCATGGCCACCGCGCGATACAGGCACGATAGCTTTCGACCTGTAGCGGTAGCTGACGATGGAGGGTAGCGCCAGCAATAGCTGGCGCACCGTCGCAATCGGCAAGTCGCACGTGTAGATAGTTGGCGATTCAAAGTAGGGGGCTTGCGGGCTTGCAGCAGATTGCCTAGGCAATGGCCGGGCAAGCCGCTTAGGCCCAGGCTGCACTCAACGCTTCGGCCTGCTGCAGCACCGTTGTGACCGCCTCTTCCTGTTGATCCGGCGGATACTTGTACTTGCGCAAGATGCGCTTCACCATCAGCCGCAATCTGGCACGGACGCTTTCCCGCTGTGACCAATCGACACTGATGTTCTTGCGCAGGCTCTCGGTCAACTCCAGGGCGATCTTTTTGAGTATGTCATCGCTCAGCTCGCGCAGCGCGGATTCGTTGTGGGCCAGTGCATCGTAGAAGCGCAGTTCGTCCTCGCTCAGCCCAAGCGTGTCGCCGCGGCTGGCCGCTTCCTTGAACTTCCGGGCCATTTCGATCAGTTCTTCAATGACCTGAGCGGTTTCGATCGAGCGGTTCTGGTAGCGCTTGATCACATCGGCCAGCAGTTCGGAGAACTTCTTGTTCTGCACCACATTGCTGGCGAATCTGGATTTGATTTCGCCTTCCAGCAGCCGCTCCAGCAGTTCCACCGCCAGATTGCGCTCGGGCAGGTTGCGTACTTCGGTGAGGAACTCGTCGTCCAGCAAGCCGATGTTCGGTTTATCCAGCCCCACCGCATCGAAAATGTCCACGACCTGCTCGGAAACCACGGCCGAGCCGATGATCTGGCGAATGGCTAGCTCACGTTCCTCGTCGGATTTCTTCTTGGCGCTGATGTCGCGCTTGGTCAGTATCACCTTCACCGCTTGGAAAAAAGCGACCTCCTCGCGTACGGCCTTGGCCTCGTCCAAGGTGCAACACAAGGTGAATGCCTTGCTCATTGCCAGCGCATGGTCGGCCCAGCGCTGCTTGCCATCTTTCTCGGCCAGCACATGGTTGGCGGCGCCGGCCAGCAGCTTGTGCCCGCCGGTGAGGAAATCGCTGTAATCAAAGCCATACAGAATGGCGCGCAGCACGTCGAGCTTTTCCTCCAGCACCGCATAGGCTTCGTGCGCATCCACGGTGGGCCGGCCTCGGCCGTTGCTGGCGGTGTATTCCTTCAGCGCCTTTTTCAGGTCGTTGGCGATGCCGATGTAGTCGACGACCAGCCCGCCCTGCTTGTCCTTGAAGACCCGATTGACGCGGGCGATGGCCTGCATCAGGTTGTGGCCCTTCATCGGTTTGTCGACGTACAGCGTGTGCACGCATGGCGCATCAAAGCCGGTCAGCCACATGTCGCGAACGATCACCAGCCGCAGCGGGTCGGCCGGATCTTTGAAGCGCTTTTCCAAGTCTTTTTTGACCTGCTTGGGGTAGATGTGCGGCCGCAGCAGGGCCTTGTCGCTGGCCGAGCCGGTCATGACGATCTTGATCGCGCCCAGCCTTGGGTCTTCATCGTGCCAGTCCGGCCGTAGTGCGATGATCTCGTTGTAAAGATGAACGCAAATCTCGCGGCTCATCGCCACGACCATGGCCTTGCCCGATTGCGCTTTGCTGCGCTCCTCATAATGCGCAACCAGATCGGCCGCGATCTGCCGGATGCGCGGCTCGGCGCCGACGACTTTCTCCAGCGCCGCCCATTTGGATTTGAGCTTGGACTGCTCGTCGTCCTCCTCGTCCTCGGCCAGTTCGTCGACCTCATCATCAAGGTCGGCGAGCTCATCCTGTTTCAGCCCCAGCTTGGCCAGACGCGATTCGTAGTAAATCGCCACGGTCGCGCCATCGTCCTTGGCCTGCTGCATGTCGTACACATGGATGTAGTCGCCGAACACCGCACGCGTATCCCGGTCTTCCGACGAGACCGGCGTACCGGTAAATGCCACGAAGGTGGCATTGGGCAAGGCATCGCGCAGATGCTGGGCGTAGCCAACCTGGAACTGGGTTTGCACGGTGTACGCCGCCGCCGGCTCGGCGACCTTGAGTGCCGTGGCGTCGTTTGCCGCTGCACGTTTCACCGTCTTGAGTTTGGCTTCAAAGCCGTACTGGGTGCGATGCGCCTCGTCGGCGATGACCACGATATTGTGACGCTCGCTCAACACCGGGAAAACGTCCTCATCCTCGCCGGGCATGAATTTCTGAATCGTGGCGAACACGATGCCGCCGGAAGGGCGGTTGCCGAGTTTGGCGCGCAGATCGCCACGCGTTTCTGCCTGTACCGCTTGTTCGCGCAGCAGGTCTTGCGCCAGCGAAAATACGCCAAACAGCTGGCCATCCAGATCGTTGCGGTCGGTGATCACCACGATGGTCGGGTTTTCCATCGCCGCCTCGCGCATCACCCGTGCCGCAAAGCACGTCATCGTAATGCTCTTGCCGCTGCCCTGCGTATGCCAGACCACACCGCCCTTGCGGCTGCCGCCGGGGCGCGAGGCTTGCACGACCTGCTCAATCGCCGCGCGCACCGCGTGGAATTGGTGGTAGCCGGCAATTTTCTTGATCGGTCCGCCATCGTCTTCGAACAGCACGAAAAAGCGCAGATAATCGAGCAGCATTGCCGGCGCCAGCACGCCGCGAATCAGTGTTTCCAACTCGTTGAACTGGCCGAGCGGATCGAGCGTCACGCCGTCGATGGTGCGCCACTGCATAAAGCGCTCGGCGTTGCTCGACAAAGAACCCAGCCGCGCCTCGCTGCCGTCCGAAATCACCAGCAGTTCGTTGTACTGGAACACGTCGGGGATCTGTTCCTTGTACGTCTGGATCTGCTCGAACGCTTTCCAGATGTCGGCATTCTCGTCGGCCGGGTTCTTCAGTTCCAGCAGCACCAGCGGCAGGCCGTTGACGAACAGGATGATGTCCGGCCGGCGCGTGTGCTTGGCGCCCTTGAGCGTGTATTGATTGACCGCCAGAAACTCGTTGGCACCGGGCGCGTTCTCCCAATCGATGAGCCGGACAAAATCGCCGCGCGTTTCGCCGTCTTTCTGGTACTCAACCGGCACGCCGTTCACCGACAGGCCGTGGAAATGGCGGTTGGCACTCAATAGCGCCGGGATGCCCAAGTCTAATAGCTGCTTGAGCGCATCGTCGCGTGCCACCAACGGCACCTGCGGATTGAGCCGATTGATCGCCCCGCGCAAGCGCTCGATCAGCAGTGGCTGGCGGTAATCCGCACGCTCGGGCGCGTCGCCGTCCGGTGCGATGTCGTAACCGCAGACGTGGCGATAGCCGGTTTCCACCAGCCAGCTCAGGGCTTCTTGTTCGAGTTGATCTTCGGTCATCATCACTTTGCCAAGGGTCGATGAAATCGACACATCACAACAATATGTTTAAAAACGCACTTAAAATCGACACGTTAAGATGAAGTGTCGATGGAATCGACACGTCACAACGATACGTTTAAAAGCGCACTCAAAATCGACACGTCCAGATGAAATGTCGTACGCGTCGACATGTCAGCGCGTCAGTTCGGCAAACAAGGCGCCATTGATGTAGTACTTTTCTCGCCCGATTTGTTGCTCCCGCAAGACGCCCATTTCGACCAGCGTTTGCAGGTAGCGCGAGGCGGTTTGCCGCTTTGCGATGCCGGCTTCCACCACAAAGGCGATCTTGGTGTACGGCTGGTGGAAAATCAGCTCGATCAGATCCTTGCTGTAGATGTTTCCGGCCTCGCGCTGCACGCGCTCGCGTGTGGCTTCCATCAGGTCAAGAATGCGCTCGACTTGGTCATGGGTCTGTTTGGCGGTGGCTTCTACGGCCCGCAACATGAATAGCACCCAGTTTTCCCAGTCCTGTTCCTCGGTCACTCGGCGTAGGCCGGCGTAGTAATCGGCGCGGTTGGCAATGATGTAGCGCGACAGGAACAGCACCGGAATATCCAGTAGCTGCTGCTCGACCAGATACAGCAGGTTCAGAATCCGCCCGGTGCGGCCATTCCCATCGGGAAACGGATGAATCGCCTCGAACTGATAATGCATCACCGCCATCTTCACGAGCGGATCCAGCCCATCATCGGCGTGGATGAACTGCTCTAGGTTGGCCAGCTTGTCGCGAATGACCGCCTCGCCCGCTGGCGGGGTGTAGATCACCTCGCCCAGATCGTTTTTCAGCGCTGTACCGGGAATCGCGCGGATGCCGATGCCGGCTTGCTTGATGAACTGCACCAACTCGATAAACAGATTGGTCGTCAGTGGCCGGTCGCGTAGCGCGCGGAAACCAAAGTACAGCGCCTCGCGGTAACGCAGCACTTCTTTGGTATGCGGATCGGTTTTGCCATCGGGGTCGGCCGCTGCTCGGTACAACTCGTCGTTGGTGGTGACGATGCTCTCGATCTCGGACGACAGCCGCGCTTCCTGCAGCACAATGCTGTTGATCAGCAGCCCCTGGTTGGGAATCTTCGCCGCCAGCCCGCGCAAGTTCGCCAGAACCCGGTTGGCAGCAATCGCCTGCTTGAGCACGGCCTTGGTTTCCAGTTCAACGGCGGGCGGCAGCAAAGGCAAATCGTTATAGGGTAGGTCGCGGTCACGCATGCTTCATTCCTCGGCGAGCAGGGAAAGGCTGTCCAGATCAGGTTACGGGTCTAGTTCTGAATGTCCGATGCGGTCAGCACCGGCATCTGCCATTCATGCGGCGTGGCTTCACCGGTTTGATAGAACTTGCGCACCCGCTTGATATAGCCGACGAAATCCGGGTTGATCGTAGCTAGCCGGTTGCACATATCCCAATCCACGGCCGCGCGTTCGCGGGCGGGGATCACGATCTGGCTGTTGCTGACATCGTCGGGGTCGAGCTGGATCACGCCCACGCCGTGCGCCGCGCACAACAGGCGCAGCTCGCGCAGCGCATCGCTGTCGATGTCCTTGGCGACCAGATAGGCAAAGCTCGCCCAGCTGGAGTTCGACACCGTCTGGAAAAAATCCTGCCGCACATTGCTCCGGCCCAGCGCCAGCTTCACCTCGAACGACCACAGCCGCGATTGCGTATCGCCGCGCTCCCGCACGCAAGCGCGCAACTCGGGCTGCCATTGGCGCGTCAGGTCTTCCAGCGCCACCAGATCCGGGTGCAGCCAGATATTGCTGCCCGCCAACGCGGCCTTGCTCGATGTCGATTCATTGATACGCATCGACAGCAGCTTGTGCTCGCTCCACAGCCACTGTTGCAACACCGGGTAAAGATCCTTTTCCAGCAGGCCCGGCCGGGCGCTGGCCGGCGCCGTTACTGCCACCGACGGATCGGCCACATCCTCGCCGGCCCAGCACATCTTGCGCGGGCGGCCTTCCAGAATGCGCAAGGCCGGCAACTGCGACGCCCAATCGGTGAGCGAACCGCCGATTTCCGCCTGCAGCTGCCAGAACAGGTCTGCATCCGTTTGCAGCGTTTTGCTGGCGCCAAGCTTTTGCTGGCAAAACTCGGGATATGCCGCCATCAAGGCCCGCGCCATTTCGGCCGACGTAAACGCTTGGCCCGTGGCCGCGCTCAATGTCGCTACTACGCGGGCTTTCAGCGTCATTTTGATTGGCGCGTTCATCCGGCGTTTCCTTCTACGGCAGATTGCACTTCGGCGGCCGCCTCCGGCAGGCGCAGTTGGCCGGAGATCAGCCGGGGCAGCAGCGTGTCGCGCAGGGTGGCGAGGGTTTGGGCTTGCTGATGATTCTTTGTGATTTTGATCAGCAACTCGGCTGCAACGGCGTTGAAGGAGTCAAACACTTCGTCAGACGGGCACACGCATGTCAGATTGGCGACCACTTCTGGTCGCACAGCTGGATATGCGCCGCCGTCGGCGACGTGGGTTAAGTGTTCAATACTGTTGTCGTTTGTGGCTGCCAAATAAACAAATGCCGTGTTTCTCTGATGCTTTGGCCTCAGTACTGCAAAGCCCGTGCTGCCCGTAAAATTGCTCGCAGCATCGTAAATAAAAGCGAAAGAGCGATTGCCGGGACGAACCGTGCCGACAATAGTGTCGCCATCACGCAAAACACGTCTTGCCCGACTCGGCGCATCGTCAAATTCAAACTCAGCAATATCCGCGATTACGTTGTTTTTAGCATTTGCCAAATCGATATATGCGACGCTTTCTGGATGTCTTTTTGCTGTCCACGACTCAGGGTTGAGGTCAGCAAGATCGGCGATCTGCCCAATCCACCACCCCTCTGGCACTAGCCCTTGCGGGGTGTCGGTGAAAGTGGACGGGAACAGCGCTTGCACCTCGGGCGGCAGCGTCGGGGCTTGGGTGCCGGCGTTGGCGTGGACGGGGTCGAAATCGACAAACCACGACTTGAACAGCGCCTGCGCCATCGCCTCCAGCGTCGCATTGGTCTCGCGGAGCTGTTCAATCCTGCTGGCGAGTTCAAAATGGAATTGACCAATCCAATCCTGTGTCTTACGGTCAGCAGGCCTTGGAATCATTAGTTTATCGAAATCTGTTTTCTTCAAATGCGGAATTACAGCATCAACATTTAGCGCCTTAATCCGCTTTTGAACCAACTCCGAACGTAATGCCGCAAACAAATACAAAGGACTAATTTTTTTTGAATCTGCACGCAGCGCAACCATATCCTGCGCAATGCAAAAATCAACAGGGTCAGGGACTAAGCAAACAGCGCCATTTTGACTCCCTTTGTTTGTCAAAAGAATGTCGAATGGTTTTGGGTGCGCTCTAAACCATGTGTCATATGTATGCTGTGAGACAAAACGAAGATTCAGTTTTTGTGGGTATAGATCTTTATTATTTACGCAATTGGTCGCAATTAGCGCGATGCCTGATGATTCGGTTGGTGCTGTTTTTCCGCGATTATCAACGATAAACTCAACCGCATCTTTCAATGAAATCTCATTCATTGCAGCACCATTGGACTCAACAACCAAAGGTATCGTTCCAGCAGCCTTGTTTATAGATTGGTTCATGGCAATACCCTCATCCGGCGTATTTCCAATGTGCGGCAAATGCTCCTTACCAAAATTTAGTTCAGAACTCATACCCCAGCCCTCCCAGTTTCTGGCGAATCAACTGATCGAGCTCTGCGCCCTTGGCCATCTGCTCGCCAAGTTTTTCGGTGAGCGAGGTCATTTTGGTGGCGAAATCTTCGTCGTTGTCTTCGACGTCTTCCGCGCCAACATAGCGGCCGGGAGTGAGTACGTGACCGTGCTCGGCGATTTCCGCCAGCGGCACGCTGCGGCAGAAGCCGGGGATGTCTTCATAAATACTCTCGCCATCTATGCCGCGCCAAGCACTAACCAGATTGGCAATGCGGGCAATACCATCGTCGTCCAACTCGCATTGCACGCGCGAAATCATTTTTCCGAGCTTGCGCGCGTCGATGAACAGAACTTCGCCTTGGCGGGTGGTTTTGGTTTTGGCCAAGAACCACAGGCAGGCGGGGATTTGGGTGTTGAAGAACAGCTGGCCGGGCAGCGCAATCATCACTTCGACTACGTCGGCGTCGACCATGGCGCGGCGGATGTCGCCCTCGCTGTTCTGGCTGGACGACATCGAGCCGTTGGCCAGCACAATGCCAGCGCGACCATCGGATTTCAGGTGGTAAAGCATGTGTTGCAGCCACGCGTAGTTGGCGTTGCCTTGCGGCGGCGTGCCGTACACCCAGCGCGAATCGCCTTCTAGGCTGCCATGCCACCAGTCGCTGATATTGAACGGCGGGTTGGCGAGGATGTAGTCGGCGCGCAGGTCGGGGTGCTGGTTTTTGGTGAAGGTGT
Source organism: Jeongeupia wiesaeckerbachi (assembly GCF_050916355.1). GTDB lineage: Bacteria > Pseudomonadota > Gammaproteobacteria > Burkholderiales > Chitinibacteraceae > Jeongeupia > Jeongeupia wiesaeckerbachi. The sequence continues at coordinate 3,612,678 of NZ_CP136946.1, read as the reverse complement.
CGCCCGGCTCGCGGCCGAGATTGAAGTCGATGCCGCGAATGGCGAGGTTCATTGCCGCCAAGCGCCACGTCGTCGGGTTGGATTCCTGCCCGTAAATCGACACATCGCCCAGCTTGCCGCCGTGGGCTTCGATGAATTTTTCCGATTGCACAAACATACCGCCCGAGCCGCAGCACGGGTCGTAGACCTTGCCCTGATGCGGGTCGAGCACGGCGACCAGCGTTTTCACGATGGATTGCGGCGTGTAGAACTGCCCACCCTTTTTGCCTTCGGCGCTGGCGAACTGGCCGAGGAAGTATTCGTACACCTGGCCGAGAATATCGCGCGCCTGGCGCTGATCCTGGCCAAAGCCGATGGTCGAAACCAGATCGACGAGCTCGCCGAGCTTGCCGTCGGGCAGCGGCGCGCGGGCGTAGCGCTTATCCAGAATGCCTTTCAGGCGCGGGTTTTCAACCTCGATGACGGCCAGCGCGTCATCGATGCGCTTGCCGATGTCGGCCTGCTTGGCGTTGTTGCGCAAGCCTTCCCAGCGCGCGCCTTCGGGCACCCAGAACACATTGACTTCAAGGTAGTAATCGCGGTCTTCCAGTTCATCAAAGAGCAGGTCATCGTCGCTGTCATGCAGGAAGTAGTCGTCGCCCTCGTCGGCAAAGCGGCGGGTGAGTTCATCGCGGCGTGCCTGAAAGGTGTCGGAAACGAACTTGAGGAAAATCAGCCCGAGCACGAGGTGCTTGTATTCGGCGGCGTCCACATTGGCGCGCAGCTTGTCGGCGGCGGCCCAGAGGGTTTTCTTGATGTCGGCGATCATGAGGTGCTGTAAGCATTTGATCAGCCGATTATCCGGGCTGAGCGGACCAGCGGCTAGTGCCATATTGGTGCATACAGCGTGTGGCGGCGCTTTCTGTTGCGCGTCGTCAGCAGATATTGTGGAGTCGTGGGATGCGCTCTCGTCACGCTTGACTCACTTGCACCAGCGTTGTTAAAGTTTTGCCAAACTGGCGAATCGAGCGACCAGAGACAATGACAGAAAGCCCTGCGTCCATTTGGACGGGGCTTTTTTCGTTTCTAGCGCCGATGGCCGTTGGTGATTTCGAACGCATTTTGTCAGCACTACGCGCGCACGCGCGACCCTGAGAAACCTGCTGGCGCTTTGTCGCGTCTGACTTCCAATCATCTGGTCCTTCCTGCCGTCCACGTATCTGTAGTCCCGATCATTCCCAAACCCCGCTCGACGTAAGTCGGCGGGGTTTTTCATTGGAGCAAACATGCCGGCCCAATCCCCTGAAACGGTCACAGCGGCGCTGCAGACGTACTTTCGCCCGAACCATGCCGCGGCATATCTCGATATTGGCCGCAGCACGCTGTATCGCTTGATGTCGACTGATCCTGCCTTTCCAAGACCGATCAAGCTCGGGCGTTCTACCTTGCTGCGTCGTGAGGAGCTGGATGCCTATGTGCTTCGAATGCGCCGGGAGGGTTGATTGTTGTGCGCCTGGAGATCACGTTTGTTGATGTAACCCTTTAGCCTGTTCGCCATCGCTTAGCTTGATTGCAGGCAAGTCAATCCCCGCTTCGGCGGGGATTTTTATTTGTACGACCCAATAACCCCGCTCGAAGCAATTCGGCGGGGTTTTTTTATGGAGTTTGTATGTCCACAAAAAACCACGCAGTGCCGATTGACGCTTATCTGACGTACTTGCGCCCCAGCCAGGCTGCGCAGTATTTGCGCATTGGTCGGAGCACGCTTTATCGCCTGATGGCTGCTGACCCTGCATTTCCTCGACCCTGCAAGCTTGGCGGCGCGACGTTACTGCGCCGGGACGAGCTGGATGGTTATGCGGAGCGGCAACGTGCAGTTTGAGCTGTGGTGCGATGCCGGTGTTGGGTTTACATGCCTGACGGTGATTCACGTGGCACTCCAGCTAGGCTGGGCCGTAGCCATGTACTGCCGTTTGTTTGCTGAATGGTCGCGCGTGCATGGCGCTGCGTTTTTCAGGCTGAGTGGGGTGGGAATATCGTGGCGGCGATGATCGGCGCGGCGAGCGACGAGGGCGATCCAATTGGGTCGCCCTTTTTGTTTGGCCGTGCCATAACTCACGCAAAAAAGCGTCGGCCATCGGCGTGCAACGCCAGCAATCATGCGGGACGAATCGAGGCAGGCCGGCTCGGCAAGAGTCTAGTCATCCTGTTTGTGTTGAAACTCGAATGGCAAGACGAGGGGAGGTGGTGCACGTGCCCAAGCGAAATGGGGGCCAACGACTGGTTTACACCCCAATTTTGGATCGCATTGATCGGATAACGGTGGCTGCGTTGATGCACATGCGTCGTCCGGCGGCAGTAATGATCCGGTTCACGTTGAACCACTCCCATTCACCCAGTGCAGCCGCGCAGCAACTGATTGAATATGTTGCACGGAAAGGCGGCACACGGCCGTTGTATCTTTGGGTACGTGAAGTCGCGGAGCGCGACGAGAATGGGTTTGCTGGTACGTATGAACATTTCCACCTGGCGCTGCTGTTTGACCGGGCCGTTGTCGGACCCCGGACCGTGAAAGCCGGGTTGGTGCGGCTAGAAAGGCGGGGTTGGCTGGTAGAGGGCTCGCACATCAGTCGATTTGAAGGCGATACCCGCTATATGGTGCATGACCTTCGCGATCCGAAAATGGCCGAAAACTATCGGCACCATATGGCTTATCTGGCCAAGTGCGGCACTAAGCCTGCACAGCGAGGTAGGCGCCTGTTTGGCTCATCCTCGGGCTTCAAGTCAGTCAATAATGTCCACGATGCTGATTGCGGCTTGAGAGGGACTATCCCAATCCCGAAGGGGAAAAATGCGACAGCATCCGTTGAGGTCGCGCTTCTTCCGTGTCTTGGTGTGTTGATCAGTGCGTCTGCTTCAGAGCAGGGCAGTATCATCCTAAAAAAGCGACCGATAGACCTCAACATGGGCAAGAAAGCGATCTAGCCGCTCCCGTTAACGGTACAGAGGCTGCTGGCGAAGCACAGGTCGGAGCGAGTCCGGGTGATATTGGCCGTTCGCAAAAAGCTAAAGGCCATGGCACTGAAGCAGGCGAAAAACGAGGTCGCCGATGCATCGCTGTCCGATGTTCAGAACACCGGCGGCAACACCGACTGTTGACCTTCGAAGGCCCAATCGATCGCCAAGCCCTCATAAACCGCTTGGCCGTCGGGGACCAGACCGTGAAAGGGCAGGTTGTTCAGGCGGTCCTGAGTCAGTACGGCCACGCAATCAGCGAACACGGCGTCGTCAGCAATTTGGCGAAACAGAATGAGGTCAATCGGAAATCGCTGGCCGTGATACGGATTGAGCAGAAAGCGCGCGACCACCTTGGCGGTGTTTGTGCGCTTGCCGTGAGCAATCAACAAGAGTCGATGTAATGCCGATTCGCCTTTGACCCAAGCTGGCTCGTCAGGCGCGGCAGCCACGTTTTCGACCTGCGCTTCGATGATCCGTTGCAGGCGTTCAGTTCGTCGGGCCTGCTCGCTGGCATGCTGATCTGGCGGTGTAGCGCCAAGCACAAGGAAAGATGGGGCATCGGTCATATGCCGATATGTCGCACTCACTGCGGTGGGGCGCCGCGATCTGCCAAGCGTAGCAGCGGACTGGCGTGCTTGCGAAGCCAGGCCCTCCGTGTGGTGGCGGACAAGGTGCGAAACCCATTGCCGTGCTTTGTGGGGGCAAAAGTGGGGGCAATTTGCCCATTTGCCCGAAATGCAACAAGGGCTTACAGATTCATCATCTGTAAGCCCTTGTATTTACTGGTGCCGGCGGCAGGATTCGAACTCGCGACCCCCTGATTACAAGTCAGGTGCTCTACCAACTGAGCTACACCGGCGAAGAACGGCATTCTAGCGGCTTGGGGCGTGCTTGGGAACTCTTTTGCGTGGTGTGATGCGGCAAACATGATTCACAGAGAATGGTTTCACGGCTAAAATGCAATTCAGTTGCAACTAGCCTTGCCCGCCGCCCACCGTAGCGGGCGTCATGTGATGACCCATAACGTTTCGAATCTCCTTCCCAGCGTGCCGCGGCGGCTGGCCAGCTGGTTGTTCGCGCTCAGCGCCGGCCAGCGTCTGTTGCTGGTTTCGCCCTTGATCGCGCTGATCTGGGCGCTGGTTGCGTGGTCGCTGCAATGATCACGCTCGATCATGTGTCGGTGAAATACCGTCAGCGTTTGGCGGTGGCCGAGGTCTGCGGCACGTTTACCACCGGGCGTTCGACCGCGATCGTTGGCCCCAATGGCGCGGGCAAGACGACCTTGCTCAAGGCGATGGCGGGCCTGTTGCCGGCGTCGTCCGGGCAGATCCACACGCCGGAGCGCGTGGCTTATCTGCCGCAACGTACCGAGCTGGACCGGCAGTTTCCGATGACGGTGGCCGAGCTGGCGTTGTCGGGCAGCTGGCGCCGCAGCGGCGCATGGCGACGGCTGGATCGCAGCGAGCAGGAGCGGGCGGTGCATGCGCTGGGCCATCTTGGGCTGGCCGAGCTGGCGAACCGGCCGATCGGCACGCTGTCAGGGGGGCAGTTGCAGCGGGCGCGGTTTGCGCGGCTGATGGTGCAGGATGCGCCGGTGTTGCTGCTCGACGAGCCGCTGAACAATCTCGATCCGGCCAGCCGTGACGTGCTGCTCAAGCAGCTGACCGATTGGCAGATCGAAGGCCGCACGGTGATCGCGGTGATGCACGACCTTGATCTGGTGTCGCGGCATTTCGACGAAACGCTGCTGTTGTCCGGCACGGTGCAGGCCTGGGGCGCGACAGCGGCGGTGCTGGCCGCCGCGCGTGCCGAAATCGGCTTTACCGGCCATTCGCTGTGGGTGAACCCGCTGATCGAGGAGGCGGGATCGTGAGCCTGCACGAGTTGTTGATTGCACCGTTTGCCGAGTTCGATTTCATGCGCCGCGCACTGGTCGGCTGCGTGGTGCTGGCGCTGAGCTGCGCGCCGGTCGGTGTCTTGCTGGTGCTGCGGCGGATGAGCCTGATGGGCGATGCGCTGTCGCATGCGGTGCTGCCGGGCGCGGCGGTCGGTTATCTGATCGGGGGTTTCGCGCTGCCGTGGCTGGCGGGTGGCGGCATCGTCGCCGCGCTGCTGGTGGCGGTGCTGGCCGGCATAGCCGGCCGCTATACGGTGCTGAACGAGGACGCGAGTTTTGCCGGTTTCTACCTGATGGCGCTGGCGCTCGGCGTGGTGCTGATTTCGCGCTGGGGTAGCCAGGTCGATCTGATTCACCTGCTGTTCGGCTCGGTGCTGGCGATCGATGATGCCGCGCTTTACGTGGTTGCCGCGGTGGCGACGATCAGCATTGCCTGGCTGGCGCTGTGTTATCGCGGCGTGGTGCTCGAATGTGTCGACCCGGGCTTCCTGTCGGCGGCCGGCCGTGGCGGCAGCCCGTATCACCTGGGGCTGATCGTGCTGACGGTACTGAATCTCGTCGCCGGTTTTCAGGCGATGGGCACGCTGATGGCGATCGGACTGATGATGCTGCCGGCCACCGTGGCGCGGTTGTGGGCCGATACGCTGCCGGGGTTGATGGGCGTCGCATGGGGGGTCGGGCTGGTGTCGACGATCGGCGGCTTGCTGGTGTCCTACCACGCCGGCCTGCCGTCGGGCCCGGCGATCGTGCTGGTCGCCAGTCTGTTTTACCTCGTCTCGCTGACGCTGGCGCCGCACGGCTGGCGTGGCCAGCGCGGTTCGCAAGGCGACGCGCGCTAGTCATATCTTTATTTCAGGGGAGTTGCGCATGATTCGTCGTTGCATTCTGGGCATGGCGCTGGCCATCGGTTTGAGCGGTATCGCACGCGCGGCAGAGCCGCTGCCGGTGGTGGCCAGCTTCAGCATTCTTGGCGATCTGGTGCGCAATGTCGGCGGTGATCGCGTCAAGGTGACGACGCTGGTCGGCGCCGATGGCGACGCCCATGTGTATCAGCCGACGCCGGCCGACGTCGGCACGCTGAGCAAGAGCAGGGCCTTCTTCGTCAACGGCCTGGGTTTCGAAGGCTGGATGAAGCGGCTGACGGCGTCGAGCAAGTACAAGGGCACCGTGGTGACCGTGTCGGACGGCATCAAGCCGCGTGCGATGGCCCACGCTGACCATGACGATCATGGTCATGATCACGGCGCCGATCCGCACGCCTGGCAGGACATTGGCAATGCACGGCTGATGGTGAAGAACATCGCCGCCGCGCTGGCGAAAATCGACCCGGCCGGCGCTAGCGTCTATCAGGCGAATGCCAAGCGGTACGACGGGCAACTGGCCGAGCTGTCGAAATGGGCCGACGCGCAGGTCGCGGCGATTCCTCAGGCCCGCCGCAAGGTGATCACCAGTCACGATGCCTTTGGTTATCTGGGCGCGCGCTACCAGATCACGCTGCTGTCGCCACAGGGGCTGTCGACCGAGGCCGAAGCCAGTGCCAAGGACGTCGGCAACCTGATCCGGCAAATCAAGCAGAGCGGCATCAAGGCGGTGTTCGTCGAGAATATCAGCAACCGCAAGCTGATCGAACAGATCGGCCGCGAAACCGGCGCGTCGCTCGAGGGCGAGCTGTATTCGGATGCGCTGTCAGCCAAGCCCGAGGCTAATAGCTATCTGGCTATGTATCGCCACAACATCACCACGCTGACCGCCGGGATGAAGGCCAACCGCTAGCATCAAAGCGGTTTGACGAGGAGATTGCCATGCAAGTGAGGCGTATCGTCGCCAATCTCGCCGCGGCCGACCCGGCCGGGGCCGATGCGTTTTATCGCGATCTTCTCGGCTTGACGCTGGTCATGGATCACGGCTGGATCCGCACCTACGCGGCGCAGCAGACCATGGCCGTGCAGATCAGCGTGGCCAGCGAAGGCGGCGCCGGGACGCCGGTGCCCGATCTGTCGATCGAGGTCGATGATCTGGACGAGGCGCTGGCGCGCGTGCGCAAGGCGGGCGTTGCGATCGAATATGGGCCGACAACCGAAGCCTGGGGCGTTCGGCGCTTCTTTGTCCGCGACCCGTTCGGCAGGCTGGTCAATATCCTGCAGCACGGCTGAGCGCGTGACACCGGGTCGGCCGGCTGTCCGATCCAAAACAAAAAACCCGGCTTGGCCGGGTTTTTTTGCGTGCCTTGGTACTTACTTCTTGGCGGTGTCTTTCGACGAAAAGAACGCATCCGAAAAGAACTCGTCCTCGGGCAGGCCGCGGGCGACGCAGTGCTGGTAGGCCGCTTCGACCATCACCGGCGCGCCGCAGGCGTAGACCTGCCAGCCGGCGAGGTTGCCGAAATCGTCGGTGATCGCATCGTGCAGGAAACCGGTCCGCCCGGCCCATTCGCCCTTGGGCTCGGACAGCACCGGGATGAAGGTGAAGTTCGGATGTTCGCGCTGCCACTGGTCGGTCAGCTCGGTCATGTAATAGTCGTCAAGCGTGCGCGCGCCCCAGTAGAGGATCATTTCGCGCTGGATGCCCTTGTTGAAGGCGTGCTCGAGGATGCCCTTGATCGGCGCGAAGCCGGTGCCGGTGGCGAGGAAGATGATCGGCTTGTCCGAGTCTTCGCGCAGGAAGAACGAACCCAGCGGGCCGGTGAAGCGGAAGATCTCGCGCTCTTTCAGCTCGTTCCACACGTATTCGGAGAAATCGCCGCCGGCGACGTGGCGGATGTGCAGCTGCAGATATTCACCGTCGTGCGGGGCGTTGGCGATCGAGAAGCTGCGCTTCTTGCCGGTCTTGGTGTGGATGTCGATGTACTGGCCGGCGAGGAACTGCATTCGCTCGGTGGCCGGCAACTTCAGAGACAGCACCGCGACGTCGTGCGAGACCTTGTCGATCTTCTGCACCCGGCACGGCAGGGTCTTGATCTGGATGTCCTTGGTCGCAGCGACTTCGCGGCATTCGATCGTGATCGTATCGGTGACGGCGGTGGCGCAACAGAACAGCGCCAGGCCGCGCTCCATTTCGGTATGCGACAGCGCCGAGTCGGCGTGCGGGCCGTGCTCGACCCGACCCTCGACAACCAGTCCTTTGCAGGCGCCGCAGGCGCCGTTCTTGCAGCCATAGGGCATGTTGAAGCCGCTGCGCATCGCGGCGTCGAGAAGGGTTTCGTCGCCTTCGAGGCTGATTTGCTGGCCCGAGGGCAGAATGGTAAGTTGCTTCGACATTTCTGCGTCTTCGTAAATTGGATGAGCTTGCGTAAACGAACCCCGAACCTTGCCAAGCCGCGGTTGCTGATCGTCGGTTGCGGCGACGTGATGGCGCGCGCCCTGCCGTGGCTGGCGCGACGCTTTCGCATCTACGCCAGCGCGCGTTCACCCGAATCGGCGGCGCGGCTGCGTGCGCTTGGCGTGGTGCCGGTGCCGGCCGATCTCGATGCGGGAATTCCGCTACGGCTGGCGGGCATTGCGCGCTGGGTGATCCACAGTGCGCCGCCGGCGACGTCGGGGCCGCGCGATGGGCGCACCCGCCGACTGCTGGCCGCACTGGCCCGGCCAGCGCGACATTCGATCGGGGCGAGTTTATCACAGCGCCATGTTGCGCCGCGCCGGCTGGCCTATATCGGCACCAGCGGTGTGTACGGCAACGCCGGTGGTGCGTGGGTCGATGAAACCCGGCCGGCCGCGCCGGATTCGCCCCGTGCGCAGCGCCGTGCCGATGCCGAATCCACCTTGCGCGCCTTTGCCCGGCGTCATCGAATGAGGCTTGGGCTGCTGCGCGCGCCGGGTATTTACGCCGAGGATCGGCTACCCGAGGCGCGTGTCCGCCGTGGCGAGCCGGCGATTGTCGCTGGCGAAGACAGCTATTCGAACCATATCCACGCCGACGATCTGGCGCACGCCGTGTGTCTGGCACTGTTCCGGGCCGCGCCGCTGCGCAGCTACAACGCCAGCGACGATGCACCGGGCAAGATGGGCGACTGGTTCGATCAGGTTGCCGATCACCTCGGCTTGCCGCGCGTGCCGCGGGTTAGCCGTGCCGACGCGCAGCTTCAGCTATCACCGGGTTTGTTGAGTTATCTGAACGAATCGCGACGGCTGGCCAATGCGCGGATCAAGCGTGAACTGCGTTTGACGCTGCGCTGGCCCTGCGTGGCGGATTGGCTGGCGGACCAGTCGGACAAGGCCCGCGCCAGGTAAAAAGCCCAACCGGATGGGTTGGGCTTTTGAGGCTCAAAGGCTGCGCCTGGAACTATCCCAGTCGGCGAGCGAGCCAAAGCAGTTTGGCGTCGCCCGAAGCGCAGGAGCCGAAGTGGACATGCGGTCCATGCGGACGCTCCGAAGGAAGTACCCTTGGGGTGCGCCCCGAAGGTAGCCCCCTTGCGGGGTTACGGAGCACCGGACGACGACAAAATGCGCAGGCGCAGCCGCCTGATGGAGTTCAGAGCAGGTCGGCCGGGATGTTGCCGCCATTGGCCGCGAGCTTTTGCAGCACCGTCTTGTGCAGCCAGATATTCATCTGCGCCGAATCGGCCAGTTTGTCCGCCGGGCAGTGCAGCTCGCCCGCCAGTTCCTTGCGCGCGGCCAGGCTGCTGTCGAGGCCGAGCAGCTTCAGCAGGTCGACGATCGATGTTTTCCAGTTCAGCGTCTCGGCGTTTGCACTCGCCAGCGCCTCCAGCTTGGCGACGACGTCGACCGGGCTGATCGCCTGGACCTGCGGCGCGGCCGGCGCAGCGGCGGCTGGCGCTGTCGCAGCGGGGGCTGGTGCGGCGGCGGCGACGTCCTGCTTATCGTCGCCGAAACCGAGCTTGGACAGAATGTTGCTGAAGATACCCATGATGCATGCCTCGGATAAGTGGTCGGATGACTGCTTCGAGCAAAGCGTCAACACAGCTTATGACATTGATCCGGGGATTGCGGCCGGGAAGCGCCGGCCGTCTAGCCGGTCAGCGCGCGGCGCTCGCGTTCAAGCTGGGCGATCTGCCGTTGCAACGCCGCCTCGGCGCCGCGCGGCAGCGACACGAACTGGCAGCCAAGCAGTTGCTGCTCGCCCTGCGGCAACAGCACGGTGCGGACGCCGCGCACCGACAGATCGGTCTGGAAGGCAATGCCGGCACCGAGTTCAAGCGTGGCATCGCGCAGGATCTCGCCACGCGTCAGTAGGCCGACATTGATCGCGCCGGCCCACAGGCCGACGCCGCCCAGCGAGATATCGTGCAGATTGAAGCCGACGGCGCTGCCGTCGGGCAGGCGGGTGTGGCAGCGGTATGGATTGACGATCGGCGTCTGCAAGCGGAAGAACTCGCGCCGTTGCAGCTTGACGAGCTGATCCGGCAGCGCGGCTTCGAACGCTGGCGCGTTTTCGTGCTGGACGATGCTCGGCGCCGAGCAGACAAACTGCACCTTGACGCCATCGGGCAGCGCGACGAAGACATTGCGCGGCGAAGCCTGCAGCGCGCGATTGATTGCCTCCTGCCCGGCCCAGTCAAAGCGAAAGCGCCGTGCCTTGGCGTCGACGTCGAGGATGCGCGTGGTCAGCATCGATTTGCCGTGGTCGAAATAGATGGTCACGAAATCGCCGCGGTTCATCAGGTTGCGCAACACGGCGGCGACTTCGAGCGGATTGCTCAGCGTATACGGCGCGAGATCGTCGCTCTCGGCCAGCGGATGGATGTTCGGGTCTTTGGGGTCTTGCATGGACGGGGATTATTCCTGAACGAGCGCGCGCAGATCGTGGGTCAGCACCGCGCTGCCCGCGCCGTAGTTGACCAGCACGCGCAGCTTGCCCTGCTTGTCGATCAGATACGTGCCGGCACTGTGGTCGACGGTGTAATTGGCGCCGTCGCCCTGTTGCTGGACGATGACCTTGTATTGTTCGGCGACCTTGGCGACGTCGGCCTGGCTGCCGGTCAGGCCGATGAAGCGCGGGTCGAACGCCGGTACATACTGCGCCAGCACGGCGGTGGTATCGCGGGCCGGGTCGACACTGACGAACAGGACCTGCACCTTGTCGGCGTCGGTGCCGAGCTGCTTCATCACGTCCTTCAGCTCGACCATCGTCGTCGGGCAGACGTCCGGGCACTGGGTGTAGCCGAAGAACAGCGCCACGGCCTTGCCCTGGAAATCCGAGAGCTTACGCGGCTTGCCATCTTGCGCGGTCAGCGTGAAATCGCCGCCGAAACTCACACCGGAAATATCGCTGCCCTGAAACGCGGTCGGCTTGCCGCATGCGGCCAGCAGCAGGGCAAAAGCAAGGGTCAGGAGCAGTTGGAAGGCGCGCATGATGAGCCGGGTGCAATCAAACCGCCAAGTGTGCAATGCGCCGACGTTGGCGGCAAGTGCTGACGAAACTTACATCGCAAGCTGTACCAGTTGCGTCGCCGCAATGGCACCGTCGGCGGCATCCGGGGTGTGGGCAATGTCGGCCAGCAGCGGCGCTGGCAGGTGCTGCCGCAGCCAGGCCAGGTTGTCGTCGTAGCGATCCATCGCCGGGTCGACGCGATTGGCGATCCAGCCGGCCAGCGGCAGACCGGCGGCAACGATGGCATTGGCCGACAGCAAGGCATGGTTGAGGCAGCCCAGCCGCATGCCGACGACAAGGATCACCGGCGCCCCGATGCGTTGCGCCAGCGTCTGCATGTCGGCCTCGTCCGTCAGCGGTGCATGCCAGCCACCGGCGCCTTCGATCAGCAGCACGTCGGCCAGCGCCTGCAGTTGCGCTGTGCAATCGACCAGATGGTCGAGCGAGATCGCCACGCCGGCCTCGCGCGCGGCCAGATGCGGTGAAATCGGCGGCGCAAAGCGATAAGGGTTGGCGAGCCCGGCCGGCACGGCGACATTGCTGGCGGCGCGGTGCGCGACAACGTCGGCGTTGACGAGTTCACCATCGACGAGCGTACAGCCCGATGCGACCGGCTTCATCGCCGCCACGCGCAGCCCCTGCGCGGCAAAGCCCCGCAATAGCTGGCAGGTGGCAACCGTCTTGCCGACGTCGGTATCGGTGCCGGTGACGAAGAACGTTTTCATGGTCGATCCTTGCGCAGGTCGCTGGTTCGACGCCGCGTGGTCAGGCGTTGGATCATTGCGAGTCCTTGCGCGCGTCGAGCTTGCGGGCGTGGCCGCGGGCGAGATCGGCCGGGTATTTCTCGGCGTTGAGCTTCAGTTTGCGTTCGACCACTGCATTCAAATCGAGCCCGGCGACGTCGGCGAGCCGCAGCAGATAGAGCAGCACATCGGCGACTTCCTCACCGAGCCGGGTGGCGAATTCGGGTTCAACGCACAGCGCTTGCGACTGCTCGGGCGTCAGCCACTGGAACAGTTCAAGCAGCTCGGCCGCCTCGACCGACAAGGCGCTGGCGAGGTTTTTCGGCGTGTGGAACTGATCCCAGTCGCGCTCAGTGCTGAAGGTGCGCAGTCGCGTTTGTAATTCATCGATGTTCATGAGTAACGGAGACGCATTCATTAGCGGGCTTGTGCCTCGATCAAAGTTAGGCTGTTTGGGTCATGCTGTTACATCGCGTCGTGAATTGCGCGGAGGTGCTCAATAGCGATCTGCTCGGTCATGGTGATTTCAGGCCAGTCCGGGTCCGAAAATACCAATCCGATATGTTCGAAGACGCAAATGATGAGTGCGATTTGCTCCTTGGTGAGCAAGGCCAGCCGTGCCTTTTTCTCAGGGCCAAGCCTGTTTTTTAGCGGGTGTGGCGAGAGCGATCCGATCAAGTGATCCGTGACTATATCGAGATTCGCCGGATCTTCGATGGCCGCGACCAAATAGGCAGGAAGCCAATAGTGGTAGGCCTCCGGCGTAAAAAAAATGCTGATGGCCGATTCTTGCGCCCTCAGCTTTTCGACGGCATGGCCTTTCCAGCTTGTCCCAGCAAAATAGTCCGCGACCCCGTCATCGCGGGTTTGTACGGAAATTTTGCTTTTCTCCGGACGCTGAACACCCCGCCACGCATTTTCAATGCGCTGTATGAGCAGTTGCTTTTCGTGATTGTCCATGCGGCCCCCCAAGAAAAAATGCGATCAGCCGGCGACCAACACCGCGCTACTGCCGTTCAATTGCACCGCTACCGGTGCGCCGACGCGCAGTTGTTCGACGTCGGCGCTCAGCGTCGCCAGCGTGTCGTTGCCGATGGCGACGGTGACGCGCCAGAGCACGTCGGCGGGTTCGATCGCCAGTACGACGCCGGACAGTGCGTGGCGACCGCTCGGGGTCGGCGGCAGCAGCACGTCGCGCGGGGTGCCAATGGCGGCGAGCTGGCCCGGTTCGAGCACGGCGACGCGTTGCGCCAGCCGGAACACGTCGCCGAGATCGTGGCTGACGATGATCGTCGTCAGCGCGACCTGGCGCAGGATCTCGTCGATGTCCTCGCGCAGCGCGACGCGCAGCTTGGGGTCGAGCGCCGACAGCGGTTCGTCCATCAACAGCAATTGCGGCTCCTGTGCCAGGGCGCGGGCGAGTGCGACGCGCTGGCGCTGGCCGCCGGAGAGCTGCTGCGGATAGCGGTCGGCGAGTGGCGCGAGCCGGGTCAGTTCGAGCAGCTCATCAAGCCGCTGGCGGTTCGGCACCGGCTGGGCGAAGGCGAGATTTTCGCGCACGCGCATGTTCGGGAACAGCGCGTAATCCTGGAACACATAGCCGACGCGGCGACCGCGCGCCGATGTATGGATGCGCCGCGCGGTATCGCACCAGACGGCATCGCCAAAGGCAATACGGCCGTGGTCGGGGCGGGCGAGGCCGGCGATCAGCCGCAACAGCGTGGTCTTGCCGACGCCGGACGGGCCGTACAGCGCCAGTCGCTCACCGGGGGCCAGCGTCAGCGCCACCGAGAGCGGCAGCAGGCCGTCCGGGCCTGGAATGGCGTGCGTCAGTTCGAGGTTCAGCAAGGCCTGACCTCGCTGCGCGACTGGATCAGCCGCAATAGCAGCAGTACGACAAAGGCGAACGACACCAGCACCAGGGCGTAGGCGTGCGCGCCGGCGTAGTCGAGTGCCTCGACCTTGCGGTACAGCGCGATCGACGCGACCTGGGTGTCGCCGGTGACGCCGCCGCCGAGCATCAGCACGACGCCGAATTCGCCGACGGTGTGCGCGAACGCGAGCACGGTGCCGGAGAGCAGGCCGGCGCGGGCGTTGGGCAGGATCACCCGGGTCAGGATCGTCGTTTCGGACTTGCCGAGCGTGCGTGCGGCGTCGATCAGATTGCCCGGCAGCTGGCGGAATGCCGCAACCAGCGGTTGCAGCATGAAGGGCAGGCTGAAGATCACCGAACCGATGACGAGGCCACTGAAGGTGAACACCAGCTTGAGCCCGAGCATGTCCTGCAGCCAGCGGCCGGTAAACGAGACCGGGCTGAACGACACCAGCAGGTAGAAGCCGAGCACCGTCGGCGGCAGCACCAGCGGCAGGTTGCACAGCGTTTCGACCACCGGCCGTAGCGGCGAGCGGCCGAACGCCAGCCAGCGCGCCAGTGGAATCGCCAGCACGATCAGCACCACGGTGGTGATCGTTGCCAGCTTGAGCGTCAGCCAGAACGGCTGGACGTCGAAACCAGCAATCACGCGGTTTCCACGGCCATTTCGTTGGCCTTGACCAACCATTCGACGGTGTCGCCAACGGCAATGCCCAGCCGCTGCGCCGAGCCGCTGGTGATCACCGAGGCAATGCGCTGGCCGTGCCAGTCGAGCACGACGCGTGTCAGCACCGCGCCGGCATCGATGCCGACGACGGTGGCCGCATGGCGGTTGCGCAGACTGATTTCGCCGCTGAGGTTTTTGGCCAGCGCGACTTCGGTTTCCTTGCAGGCGAGTACGACGGCCGTGCCGACCGTCAGCGCAACTTCGCCGACGATGGTGGCGACCAGCGTCGTGACCACAGCCGCGCTGCCGGCTTCTGCCTCGATCAGCGTCATGCCGGCGCCGTGTTCGATGCGGCTCAGTGTGGCTGGGATGCGGTTCATGGCAGTTTGTAGCCGGCTTGCTTGAAGATCTCCTGCGCCTTCGGCGAGAACAGGAACTGATAGAAGCGCTTGGCGTCGGCGGTGTCGTGGTCGTTTGAATACTTGAGCAACGCGGCGCGCTGGGCGATCGGTTCGTACGCGGTCGGCGGGATTTCCAGCCAGCGGCCCTTGCCCTGCATTTCATTCGAGATCACCACTGACTTGGCGGTGAAGCCGAGGTCGGCGGCGCGGGTGGCGATGAACTGGTTGGTCTGGCCGATGCTTTCGCCGAACACGAGCTTGGCATGCGTCGCTTCGGCGAGCTTGTAATGGGTCAGCGCCTGCACCGCAGCGCGGCCGTACGGCGCGGTTTCCGGATTGGCGATGGCGATGCGTTCGATGCCCGGCTCGCGTACCAGCTTTTCCCACTGCTTCAGGTCAAGGTCCTTCAGCGTCCACAGTACCAGTGCGCCATGGGCGTAGACGCGGCTCGGCTCCAGCGTCTGCTGGTCGGCGTCGAGCTTTTTCGGGTAATCGGCGTCGGCCGACAGGAAAACATGGAAAGGCGCGCCATTGCGGATCTGCGCAAAGAACTTGCCCGATGCGCCGTAGCTCGGGTTCACCTCCAGCCCGGTTTCGGCCTTGTACGCCTTGGCCAGATCGTCAAAGGTGTACTGCAGGTTGGCGGCTACGGCGACGTTGATCGGCGCGGCCCAGGCGGGGGCGGTGGCGGCGAAGGCCAAACCGACGGCGAGAAGACGAAGCATGCGCATGGGGCCTTTCCTTGTATGACGTCCGGTTCAGTATATCGACAGCGGCTCGGCCGGCGCGATAGGTCAAATGGTGTATCAGTTCGACTGATGTGCCAGCGTGAATCTGGCGCCGGCATCGAGCGCCAGCGCGTCGCTCATCACCGGCATCACCGATTGCAGCGTTTCGGCCAGCGTGTACGGCGGATTGATGATGAACATGCCGCTGCCGTGCATGCCGAAGCCGTCCAGCGACGGCGACTGCACCTGCAGCCGCACGTCGAGCCAGCCCTTGGACGGCAGCTTTTTCAGTGCCTCGGGCAGCTCGCGCGATTCGGCGCGCTGCAGCGTCGGATACCAGATTGCGAAGGTGCCGGTAGCGAAGCGGCGCAGGCCTTCTTCCATCGCCTTGACCACGGTGCGGTAGTCGCCCTTGTCTTCGTACGGCGGATCGATCAGCGTCAGCCCGCGGCGCGGCGGCGGTGGCAGCACCGATTTCAGCCCGTTGAAGCCGTCGCCGACGGAGACCTGCGCCTGCCGGCCCAGCGACTCGCAATTGGCTTCGAGCAGCTTGCTGTCGCTCGGGTGCAGTTCGAACAGCCGCAGCTTGTCGTCGCGGCGCATTACCGCCTGTGCGACCAGCGGTGAGCCCGGATAGAACGCCAGCTTGCCGTCGGGGTTGAAGCCGCGGATCACCTCGACATAACGGGCGAGCGCTTCGGGCAGGTCCTTGCGCTGCCACAGCCGGGCGATGCCGCCTTCGAACTCGGCGTTCTTCGCCGCATAACCCTCGGTCAGCTGGTACAGGCCGGCACCGGCGTGGGTATCGATGTACCAGTAGGCCTTGTCCTTCTGGTTCAGATAGCTCAGCAGCTCGACGAGGATGAAGTGCTTGAGGACGTCGGCGTGATTGCCGGCGTGGAAGGCGTGGCGGTAGCTGAGCATGGGTGAGGCCGGATGCAAAAACGCAATTTTCCGCGTTTGCGCCCGGCTTGCCTAGCTCAGTCCCGTTCCCGGTGGCCGGCGTAGATGGAGGCGCTTCTCAAGCGCCGCGAAATGCCGGCCGCGATGACGCAGGCTGGCAGCAAGGCGAGCAGCAGTTGGACCTGCCCGGTCATCTCCAGCACCATCAGTGTCGACATCACCGGCGCGTGCGTGGTGGCGGCGAGAAACACGCCCATGCCCGAGATCGTGAACAGCAGTGGATGGCCGATGCCGGGGAGGAACACGGCAATCAGCTGCGAGACCAGTTGGCCGAAGGCGGCGCCGACCAGCAGGGTGGGGGTGAACACGCCGCCGGGCGCGCCGGAGCCGATGCTGCCGGCCACGGCGATCAGCTTGCACAGCAGGATCAGCGTGACGACTTGCCACGCCATCGGCGCCAGCAGCAAGGCTTGCACCGCGCTGTAGCCGTTGCCCCAGGCTTCGGGCCGCAACACCGACACCAGCCCGACCAGCAAGCCACCGGCGGCCAGTTGCAGCGGCAGTGGCCAGCTCAGCCAGGCAAAGCCCTTGCGGCTCGCGTCCAGCCAGGCGAGGAACAACGGGCCGAGTACACCGGCGACAACGCCGATCAGCGCCACCAGGGCCAGCCCGCTGGCATCCAGCGGTGCGCTGGCGGCGACCTGATACAGCTTGGCATCGCCCGACAGTGCATAAGTGATCAGTGCCGAAGTCACCGCGGCGAGGATGACCGGTCCGATCGCCGCCAAAGCCAGCGAGCCGAGCAGTACTTCGGCGATGAACAGGGAGCTTGCCAGTGGCGCATGGTATGCGGCGGCAAAGCCGGCGGCGACACCGCAGGCGACCGTCAGCCGCAGGTCGATCAGATGGCGCCAGCGCGCACCGACCAAGGAGCAGGCCAGCGCGGCCAGCAGCACCATCGCACCTTCTCGGCCGACCGCACCACCGGCGATGACGACCAGAAAGCACGCCAGTACTTTGCCCAGCCCGGCGCGCAGATCAAGCCGGCCGTCGCCGATCGTTACCGCTTCGATGTAATCGTCGGCGTGGCGGACCGGCCCCGAACGCGAGCGGTTCCACAACCACAGCAGCGTGCCGGCGGCCAGACCGCCGAGCACCGGCGTGATGATGCGCTGCCACGCCGGCAGCCCGCGCGCGGCGGCGACCAGGCCATCGCTCTGATCGTAAAGCAGGACTTCGGCGTACTCGAGCGCCTGATGGAACAGCCAGACCACCAGCGCGCCGATAACGCCGGCGCCAATGGCTGCAAGGACGCGCAGCAACTGCGGGTCGAGCCGGCCGGCCAGACCGGGGCGCCATCGCGCCAGTCGCTCGGAAGCGTGCATGTCATCCTCATCGTCGGCGCCGGTGCGGCACAGCCGCTACTTTAAAGCCTGTTTCCGTGCTTTTCACGCTGGCGGCGGTTGTAAACGGGTCGCCGCCATCCTTGGTTGTTGCACACCGGCACAGTAACCGAGCCGGTGGTGGATTGACCAAGTTCGGGCTGAATCAGCAGGAGTGCTGGCTTGGGCTGTTCATGTCGTGGCCCTTTGTTCCAGCGGCAGCGCGAAACAGGCGTGCTTCCGCCATGCGACATCGACGGCGGCCAGGGCCTTGGCCAGCCGGGCTTCGCGGCTGCCGGTCAGCCGCAGCCATGGCACTGCCCGGTTGGAGAGCGTCTCGACAAAGCGCTGCGTCATCCATGGCCGCAGTGTTTCGCCATCGCGCAGACCGTCGTCCTCGAACGGCACGTCGACATGATCGGTCAGCAGATAGAGCCGGCGCGGCGGCATGCCCGCGGCGATCGCCTCGACGCCGGGATGGGGCTGGCCACGATAGCGCTCGTGCCAGATGCAGGTCGCGAGCGCATCGGTGTCGCATACCAGCACCGGCCCGCCTGCCAGCGTCGCCGCGTGCTCGCGCCGCGTCTGCTCGGCCGCGATCAGCGTGAAATCCTCCGCCTGCCAGCGCACGTCCTGCGGCTGTGCCGCCGGATTGCGGGCACGGGCCAGCGCCAGCAGGTTCTGGCTGTACTCGCGGCCGTACTCGGCGACCCACTGCGTTGCTGCCCAGGCGTGACCACGTGCCTGCAGCGCGGCAGCCAGATCGCGGGCCAGCGTGGTGGTGCCGGTCGATTCGGCGCCGACCACCACCACCCGCATGGCAAGGCCCGCGCGCGCCGGTGCCGGTAGCTGCCACCAGTGCGTGGCGAGATCGGCGCGCACCATGGTGCCGGATACCGGATGCAGCGCCCGTTGCGAATCGAGGCAGACCGATGCCGCATTGAGGCGCCGCGCCAGCTCGCCGCCATAGCCTTCCGAGGTGAACACCGCGTCGACCGCAACATCGGCCGCGGCGGCTTGGGACACGGCTTCGCGCATGATGGCGACGTGGGCCTCCCAGATCGCCGGATCGTGGTAGTCGACGGGTACATCGTCGAGCGCGCCGACCACGCAGACGTTGGCCAGGTCGGCCAGACTGGCCCGCAGCCAGGCGACGCGATCGGCGATCGAAATCGATTCGACCGACGCGCCGAGCACTGCCACCGTGATCTGCTGGCAATGGCGGGCGGCGGTGCGCATCAGGTAGAGATGGCCCAGGTGCGGCGGATAGAACTTGCCGATCACGAGACCATGACGAAAGTCGACACGGTTCATGCCATCGCCCCGGTTGTCTCCCCAGCCATCTGCGGCGCGCGCCAGGCAAACCAGCCGCGGATGCACAGCAGCAGGAACAACATATAGAGGACGGCGATCAGCGGCAGGCCGCGGCTGAAATAGAGCGGGATCGACACGACGTCGATCGCAATCCACCACAGCCAGCTGTCACGACGGCGCTGGTTCAGCAGCCATTGCGCGCACAGGCTCATCGCGGTGATCAGCGCATCCAGCAATGGTGCGCTGCCCTTGGCCCACAGCATCAGCTGCCACAACAGCAGCGTGACGAGCGTGGCGGCGAGCGCCAGCAGCAGCCATTCACGGAGGCTGGAACGGAACACGGGCAGGCTGGCGGCATCGCCGCCGTGACGCAGCCAGGCGCGCCAGCCGATCAGGCCCATGGTGATGAACACGATCTGCAAACCGGCGTCGGAAAACAAGCGAAGTTCCAGGAACACCAGCCCCAGGATCACGCAGTTGATGATGCCGACCGGGAAGTTGGCGATGTGCGAGCGCGTGGTCAGCCAGACGCAGACAAGGCCGGTGATGAAACCGGCGATATCGCCGATGGAGAGTGGCATGCCGAGCACGGTGGCGACGGGCTCGATCAGGGGAGGGAGGAGGGACATCAGGTCAGGTCGAGAAAGTGATCAAGGATGTGGAAGTGGTCTTCGAAAAAGCGGTCTTCCAGCGCGGCGAGATCGGCCACCGCTACCCAGCGCGCGGCGGCGGCATCGTCGCTGCCGGCCACTTCGGGCAGGCGCTCCATCGCGATGACGAAGTGGTGGGCGTGGGTGACGGTGCGCCCGCGCAGGCTGCGATCCGGATGGTCGAACACCGTCACGCCGCGCAGCGCGGCGTCCAGCGTGCTGTCGAGCAGCGCCAGGCCGGTTTCTTCGCGCAGCTCGCGGATCGCGCCCTGCAGCAGCCGTTCGCGGCCGTCGAGAAAACCGCCGGGCAGCGCCCATAGTCCGCGTCCCGGCGCGTGCTTGCGCTCGACCAGCAGGACGTGGCCTGCGATCTCGACCACGGCATCGACGGTGACGAAGGGGCCGCTGCCCCAGCGTTTGCGGTTCTCGATCAGCGCGGCGTGCTCGGCGCACAGTGGGGCAAAGGCCGGCAGTGCGCGCCAGCCCTTGAGGTAGCCGGCGACGGCGGGCGGCAGCAGCGTGGTCAGCAAGGCGTCGGCGGCGATCTCGTCGTCCACGCCGAAATAGATCTGGCGCAGGCTGGTTGCATCGAGCTCGCCCTGCGCCGGCAGCGGCAGCAGCGTCCAGCCGGGAAAGCGCTGCAGATAGTAGCTCGATGCATCCTTGGCGTGACCGATCAGCGCGACGCGGCGTGGCGGCGCATGGCCATCGACGCCGGCGCGCACCGCGGCGGTCCAGCGGCCATCGTCGTAGTAATCGCGCACCGGCACGAAGCGCACGCGCGCCGCGTCGGCTTCGCTCAAGGTTGCCGAGATCATCGCGGCGCGCTCCTGCCAGCTGAACGGATTCTTGGCATCGCGCGCGCGCAGGGCGGAGCCGAGCACCACCACCACCTGGGGTGCGCGGCGCAGCGCCTCGGTCAGCAGCGCGGCATGGCCGAGGTGGAAGGGCTGGAAGCGGCCGATCAGCACCGCGCAATCGAAATCTTGATTCATGGCTTTATCCGGTCAGAACAGGTGGCGGGCGGCGATCGGCATCTGCCGGCCGCTGCCGAAGGCGCGGGCGCGCAGCCGCAGGATGGGCGGCGCCTGGCGGCGTTTGTATTCGTTGCGCGCGATCAGGCCGCGTATGCGCGCGACCAGCGCCGCACCTTCGGCGCTGGCGGTGAGGCGCTCGTACTCGGCTTCGACCGCCGCGCGCTCGTCCTGCCCCAGCCGTGGCCCTTCGACCAGCACCTTGAGCAGCGCATCGAGCACTGGGTAAGGCGGCAGGCTGTCGGTATCGCGCTGGTCGGGCGCCAGCTCGGCCGACGGTTCCTTGTCGATGATCGCCGCCGGGATAATCTCGCGGCCGGCCGCCTCGTTCAGGTGGCGGCTCAGCGCGAATACCTCGGTCTTGTACAGGTCGCCGATCAGCCCCAGCCCACCATTGGTGTCGCCGTACAGCGTGCAGTAGCCGACCGAGATCTCGCTCTTGTTGCCGGTGGTGAGCAGCAGATGGCCATAGTTGTTTGAGTATTCCATCAGCACCGTGCCGCGCACCCGCGCCTGCAGGTTTTCCAGCGGCAGGCCGGCCAGCGGTGCGCCGAAGGCCGTGGCAAAACCGCCAGCGTAGGCATCGACCATGTCGCGGATCGGGTGGGTGATCAGCTGCACGCCGAGGTTGCGGCACAGCGTCACCGAATCGTCGACGCTGCCGGCGCTGGAAAAGCGCGACGGCATGGTGATGGCGGTGACGTTGTCGGCGCCCAGTGCCTCGGCCGCCAGCGCCAGCGTCAGCGCGCTGTCGATGCCGCCGGAGCAGCCGACCACGGCACGGGAAAAGCCGCAGCGGCGCGCGTAGTCTTTGAGTCCCAACACAATCTGCTGGCGGTAGAACGCCATCACCGGCAGGCCGGCCGGATCGACCGTCGGCAGCGCGTCGCCATCGGCGGCGGCGAAGCGCGCACCGTCGAAGCCCAACGTGCGGATGTCGTCGGCGAAGCGCCGCGCCTCGAACACCACGCCGTCCTGCGGGGTAACGGCGAAAGAGGCGCCGTCGAACACCAACTGGTCCTGACCGCCGACCTGATTCACATAGAGCAGCGGCAGATCGTGGCGCCGGCTGGCGGCGGCGAACAGCCGATGGCGCTGTTCGCGCTTGCCGATATTGGACGGGCTGGCGTTGATCGACACGATCAGATCCGGCGCGGCTTCGGCCAGCCGCTGGAACGGGTTCACCACGTAGTCGCGGCCATCGTCGTTCCAGCCGTCCTCGCAGATCAGGAAGCCGATGCGCCACGGGCCGATGCGCAGCACGCGGTTGGCATCCGGCCCCGGCTCGAAGTGGCGGCGTTCGTCGAAGATGTTGTAGGTCGGCAGCAGTTGCTTGGCGTATTGCAAACGCACCGCGCCGTCGGCGATCACCAGCAGGCTGTTGAACAGCGGCTTGCCCGGCCCGTCGCGCCGGGTCGGCGCGCCGATCACCCAGTTAAGGCCGGGCGTGGCGCGGCTGGCGGCGAGCAGCTCGGCCAGCGCCGCGTCGACGGCGGCGAGGAAGGCCGGCTCGTCGAGCAGATCGCCGGGGTAATAGCCGGTGAGCGAGAGTTCGGGAAACACCACCAGCTCGGCGCCGTCGCGCTGCGCCGCTTCGGCCGCGGCGCGCATCAGCGCGAGATTGCCGGCGAAGTCGCCGACGGTGGGATTGATCTGGGCTACGGTGATGCGCAGCATGGTGGTCCTCGGGGAAAACGGGGTCGGCCAGCGCCTTGGGGCGCGGACAAGGAAGCGGCGAATGGCTCAGCTGGCGGTGTGGTTGAACACCTGCCGCAAATACGCCAGAAAAGTCTGGTCCTCGCACAGCGTCTTGCCCGGCGCGTCGGAGAGCTTGGCCACCGGCTGGCCGTTGCAGCGCGTGAGCTTCATCACGATGTTCAGCGCCTTGATCGGGGTGTCGTTGGTCAGGTGGGTGCCGATGCCGAAGCTGGTCTGGATGCGGCCGCGGAAGTGGCGGTAGAGATCCAGCGCCTTCTCCACGGTGAGGCCGTCGGAGAACACCAGCCGCTTCACGCGCGGATCGATGCGCAGCTTGTCGTAGTGGGCGATGGCCTTCTCGCCCCAGACCACAGCGTCGCCGGAGTCGTGGCGCAGGCCGTCGAACAGCTTGGCGAAGTAGAGATCGAAGTCGGACAGGAAGGCATCCATGCCGACCACGTCGGTCAGCGCGATCCCCAGATCGCCGCGGTATTCCTGCACCCAGTCTTCCAGCGCAGCGGTCTGGAAATCGCGCAGCCGCGAGCCGAAGGCCTGGTAAGCCTGCAGGTATTCGTGCGCCATGGTGCCGATCGGCGTGATGCCATAGCGCTTGGCGAGGTAGACGTTGGACGTGCCGCGCACGAACTGCGGTACTTCGCGCGCCAGTGTTGCCAGCACCTCGTCGTGCCATTCGGCCGAGTAGCGGCGGCGCAGGCCGAAATCGAAGGCGATGAAGGGGAAATCACCGCTGTCGGCAAGCGCCGGCGCGGCGGCCTTCAGCGTGGCGATCTTGGCCGCCAGTCGCTGCCGTGCTTCGCCGAGCGTGGCCTCGGTGTCGCCCAAACGGCGGAAGTACAACTGGTTCACGATGTAGAGGACGAAGATCTCGAAGCCCATCACGTGTACCAGCGGGCCGCGCGCGACGATGCGCAGTTGCTCGCCGTCGGTTTCCACCGAAACGAAGCGACGCTGGAAGCGGAACACGGTGAGGAAATCGACGAAATCGCCCTTGATGAATCGCAGCCCGCGCAGATAGTCGAGCTCGTCCTGGGCGAATTGCATCGTGCACAGATGATCAAGCTCGGTTTCGACCTCGGCCTTCAGTTCGCTCAGCGGGAAGGCCGGGGTATTGCGGCAGACGAAGGCATATTCGGCCATGGCGCCGGGGTGGCTGTGCAGCAGCGCCTGCCACATGGTGAACTTGTAGAGATCGTTTTCCAGCAGGCTGCGCACGACGGGGGTGGTCATCTTGCTTCCTTGGTCTTGGAGTAGGGGCGAACTGTCGTTATGCCGTTCTTGGTTTCATGACGCTTACAGTGCGTATTCTGCCGCGATCTGTTCGCTGCTGGCGAGCCGCGCACCGCGCGCTTGCATGTCGGCGAGGAAATCGCGGTACTGCGCCTCGAAGCCGCCGACCGCGCTCATGCAGTCGGTCAGCAGCGTCAGCCGCGCGGCGCCGTCCGGCAGCCGCGCCAGCAGATGCTCGGTGGTCGCCTTGACGCAGTGGCTGCCGGCCTCGCCGCCGATCAGGATGCTGTCGGCGCCATCGAGCGCGGCGACCAGGGCGGCGTTGGTGCCGGTGCTCGCGTCGTCCGCCAGCGGTACTTCGGCCTCGACCGCGCTGTAGTGCTCGGTCCACGGATTGGTGCCCTTGACCACCTTGGCGACGATCTTCAGCTCGCGTTCTTCCCAGCGGTTGTAGGCGGCGCGCAGGCTGTCGTGCACGGCGTGGCCCCAGCTGCCGATCTCGCAGTGCACCGGCCACACCATATGGGTGTAGCGGCCCTTGGCTTCTAGCTCGCGCAGGTAGGCCAGCACCCGTGTCGTGGCCGCCGCATCGCGCGGCCGGTAGCGGCCGGCAGCGACATCGTCGGCGCTGACCGGGGTGAACGGTGCCACCCTGCCGCCATCACCTTGCTGCCAGAACGTCGGGTGGCCGATGTCCAGTCGCTGGTGCGAATCGAGCGTGATGGTGATGGCATCGAGCCGGCTGCCCAGGGTGTCGATCAGCGTGGCCAGCCGCAGCATGTCGGCGTGCGCACCGGTGACCGGCAGGGTGGGCGCCAATGCTTCGCCCTCGGCAAGCGGATTGGCCGGGCGGAAAGCGGGCGGCAAGTCGCAGAAATCGTTTTGCGGATCGATGATCAACAGGTGGGTGCGCACGGTGGTCCTCTGTCGGTGGGGGTGTGATTGCACTGTAGAATACTTAGTACAATGTTGCAACTAATTGATTGTTGATCTGTTGTTCTTCTCGATTATGTCGCAATATTTGGTGGTCAATCAGTGGATGAAGTAGTGGTCTGTTAGTTTATACTTGTATCTAATGGAAACCGGACGAGGGGGCGAAGTGATCTGCACTGTGGACGTGGTACTGCTGACGCTGCGCGACGGCGCGCTGAGGGTGCTGCTGCATCGGCGCGAGCGCGAGCCCTTTGCCGGCACGCTGGCGTTGCCCGGCGGCTATATCCATGCCGATAGCGATCGCGATACGTGTGATGCCGCCTTGCGCGTGCTGCGCGACAAGCCCGGCGTGCACAGCCCTTATCTGGAGCAGTTGGGCACCTTCAGCGGACCGGCGCGTGATCCGCGCGCTTGGTCGATCAGCGTCGCCTATTACGCGCTGGTGCCCGATACGCTGGTTACCGAAGCGGCAGACGCCGTGCTCTGCCTCGTGGACGACTTGCGCGGCCTGCCTTTCGATCATGCGCAGATCATCGCCAGTGCCGTGGAGCGGGTCCGCAACAAGAGCAGCTATTCGTCGTTGCCGGTGCACCTGTGCCAGGAGCCGTTCACCCTGCCGCAGCTGCAGCTGGTGTACGAGGCGGTGTTGGGTGAGCCGCTGAACAAGGTGAGCTTTCGCCGCAAGATGGACGAGCTCGACGTGCTGGAAGCCATACCCGGCGCGTTCTCCAGCGGCAATGCACACCGACCGGCGCAGCTCTATCGGGTGAAGCCGGCGTGGCGGCGCGCCTTGTCCTTGAGTGAGCGGGCGATCTGATTGGCAAGCGGTGCCCGTCGTCGCAGGCGCCGGCCAGATACTGACGCAGCCGTGCCGGTTGCCCGGCTGCGGGCATCGCGTCCTCTGGTTCGTGCCGGAATCAAAAAAGCCACGCAAGGCGTGGCTTGTGTCCTGCGGCGGGCGCCCGGGTTCAGGCGTCGGCGCGCAGCAGCTTGAACGCGTGCGTCCACTCGTCGCGCAGAAAGCCCGGAATGCACCACAGCATGCACAAGGGCTCGATGGCGCGCGCGGCCTCGGCCTTGCCCATGTCGGCGACTTCCCAGCCGAACTGGTCGAGCAGGCCGCTGACCGTCTGCTTGGCGGCGGCATCGTTGCCACAGATGAACATCGTCGGCTTTCCGCCCGGGAACTGCGGGTTGACCATGCGGTTGTTCCCCACCGAATTGAATGCCTTGACGAAATGCACGCCGGCAAACTGCCGCTGGTGCTGCTCCATCAGCGAATCGTCAAGATTGGTGAAGAACTTGAGCACGCCGTTGCTCGGTGGCGCATCGGCGATCGGGTTGGTGGTGTCGATGACCGGCTTGCCGGCCAGATTCGCGATGCCCGCGGCATCCAGCACGTCTGCCGCTGCGCTTCCCTTGACGGCCAGGACGATGACGTCGCCAAAGGCCGCGGTCTCGGCAAAGCTGCCGACCTGACCTTGCGGGTGGTCGCTGGCCCACTGAGCCAGCTTCTGGCTGTCGCGCGTGCCGACCATCGTTTCATGGCCATGCTGGAGAAAACCGCTGGCCAATGCCTTTGCCACATCGCCCGATCCGAGAACACCTACTTTCATGAAACGCTCCTTGGTTGAATTGCCGATTTCCGGGTGGCAGTACGCCGACGTCGAGCGAGGTGCGAGCCGGTGCATCGGGCTGGCCGATACCGAACGGCGCACCACTGCAGGCCATCTGCATAATGCCGCGGTCATGGTGGTGCATTCCGCCGGCCTTTGCCTTAGCCGAGCTTGCGCTTAACGTAACTGCAACGATGGTTGCGAACGGTGGCGAAGGGCTGAATTGCGTTGCCGGCCTTGTGCGGCAAGATCGCGTGCTTGCACGGTGCATCGCTTACAATCGCTTGATGAACACCACCCCGTACGCCACGCTCACGCCCGATACCGTGCTCGATTCGCTCGACGCCGTCGGCCTTGCCACCTCCGGCCACCTGCTGACGCTGAACAGCTTCGAGAACCGCGTCTTCCAGGTCGGCATCGACGATGGCGCGCCGCTGATCGCCAAGTTCTATCGCCCCGGGCGCTGGAGCGATGCGCAGATTTTCGAGGAACACGCGTTCACCGCCGAGCTGGCGGCGCTGGAAATCCCCGCCGTGCCGCCACTGGAGATCAACGGCAGTACGCTGAATACCGGCATAGACGGTTTCCGCTTCGCCGTCTTCCCGCGTCAGGGCGGCCGCGCGCCGGAGCTGGATCGCGAGGGCACGCTCGAATGGCTGGGGCGCTTTCTCGGCCGCATCCACGCGGTTGGCAGCACGCGGCCGTTCGAACACCGGCCGGCGCTGACGCTGGCGTCGTTCGGCGAAACGCCGAGCCGCTGGCTGATCGACACCGGCTTTATTCCGCTTGAACTGAAAACCGCCTACCAGCAGGTGATCGCCGACGCGCTCGCCGGTGTGGCGCAAGCGTTCGAGCGTGCCGGCAACGTCAAGGCGATCCGGCTGCATGGCGACTGCCACCTCGGTAACGTGCTGTGGACCGACGGCGGCCCGCACTTCGTCGATTTCGACGACGCGCGCAGCGGCCCGGCGGTGCAGGATCTGTGGATGCTGCTGTCGGGCGAGCGTCACGAGCGCATATCGCAACTGGCCGACCTTTTGGCCGGCTACGAGGATTTCTGCGATTTCGACGCGCGCGAGCTGCATCTGGTCGAGGCCATGCGCACCCTGCGGCAGATCCACTACGCCAGCTGGCTGGCGCAGCGCTGGGACGACCCGGCCTTCCCGGCGGCGTTTCCGTGGTTCAACACCATGAACTACTGGCAGGAACACATCTACGCGCTGCGCGAGCAGATCGAGGCCATGGCCGAACCGCCGCTGTGGCCGGTTTGAGGGGCTGATCCATGCGACTGCTGCTGGCCGAAGACGACGACATGATCGCCCGCCATCTCGAAGCCGGGCTGCGCGATGCCGGTTTCAGCGTCGATCGCGCCGCCGATGGCGTGGCGGCCGATCTGGCCTTGCAGCAGCAGGATTACGGCCTGGTGCTGCTCGATCTCGGCTTACCGCGCGCCGACGGCCTGACCGTGCTGCGCCAGCTGCGCGCGCGCGGCGGCGCCACGCCGGTGCTGATCCTGACCGCGCGCGATGCCGTCGCCGACCGCATTGCCGGGCTCGACGCCGGTGCCGACGATTACGTCGTCAAACCGTTTGATTTCGACGAGCTGCTGGCGCGTATCCGCGCGGTGCAACGCCGTCACGCCGGCCGTGCCAGCCCGCTGTTCGAGCACGGCGCGCTCAAGCTCGATCCGGCCAGTCATCAGGTCTGGCTGGGCGAGCGCGAAGTGGCGCTGTCGGCGCGCGAGTATTCGCTGCTGTTCGAGCTGCTGCAAAAACCCGGTACGCCGCTGTCGCGTGCGCGGCTGGAAAACCGCCTGTACGGCTGGGATGAGGAAGTCGCCAGCAACGCGGTCGAGGTCCACATCCATGCCTTGCGGCGCAAGCTCGGCGCGGCGTGGATATTGAATCTGCGCGGCGTCGGCTATTACGTGCCGAAACAGCCGCCGGAGATCGCATGAAATCGCTGCGTCACCAACTGCTGCTGATGCTGCTCGGCGGCATGGCCCTGGTCATTGCCGTCGCCGCGGCGCTGGCGTTTCACCGCACCCGCGACGAGGCCAACGAGTTGTTCGACTACCAGTTGCGCCAGCTGGCGCTGTCGGTCGTCAACCAGACCTTCATCCCCGGGCGCTCGACCTTCGGCAGCACGGCCGGCTTCGATTTCGTCATCCAGGTCTGGGATCCGGACGGCGTGCAGCTGTATTACTCGCACCCGCACCGGGTGTTGCCGGCACAGGTGAAGCTTGGCTATGCAACGGCGGCGACCAGCGAGGGAGACTGGCGCACCTATGCCGTCGCGGTGCCGGGCAAGGTGATCCAGATCGCCCAGCCGATGCGCACGCGCAACCGGCTGGCGCTGGATACGGCCTGGCGTACCACGGTGCCGCTGCTGGTCGCCTTGCCACTGCTGCTGCTGGGGGCGTGGTGGGTGATCGGCCGGGCGTTGCGGCCGCTGGAGAAACTGCGCCGCGAAGTTGCCGCGCGCACGCCCGATGCGCTGGCGCCGCTGCCGACCGGCCTCGCCCCCGACGAAGTCGAGCCGCTGATCGCTGAAACCAACCGCTTGCTGGGCCGGCTGGGCGATGCGCTGGCGTCGCAGCGCGCCTTTACCGCCAATGCCGCGCACGAGCTGCGGACGCCGCTGGCGGCACTGCAACTGCAGCTCGCCAGCCTTGAACGCGCGCCCGACGACGCGACCCGCGCCGCGGCCATTGCCGAACTCAAGGCGGGGTTGGCGCGTGCCGGCGACATGCTCGGTCAGCTGCTGACGCTGGCGCGTCATGAGGCGGCGTCCGAGCACACGCTGCTGGCACTCGCGCCTATCGTGACCGACGTGCTCGCCGAACACGCGCCGCTGGCGCTGGCCGCCGGGCTCGACCTGGGCGCGACCGGGATCGATGCCGACGTGCAGGTGTCGGGCAATGCCGACGCGCTGCGCTCGCTGATCGCCAATCTGGTCGGCAACGCCCTCCGCTACACGCCGGCTGGCGGGCAGATCGACGTGGCCTTGCGTCGTGTCGAGGTCGATGGCGCGGGCAAGGCGCAGCTCAGCGTCGCCGACAGTGGCCCCGGCATCCCGGCCGCCGAGCGCGAGCAGGTGTTCCAGCGTTTCTACCGCCGGCCCGGTAGCGCCGGTGTCGGCAGCGGACTCGGGCTGGCGATAGTCCGGGCGGTTGCCGAGGCGCATGGCGGCACGGTGACCCTGAGCGAATCGGCGCTGGGTGGCGTCAACGCGGTCGTGACCCTGCCGCTGCGGTGATGCCGGCGCGCCGGCGGATGCCGGTTCAGCCCGGATAGGCCAGTTCGCGCAGATAGGCCCATGGGTAGATGCCCCGCTCGTGGCCGTCGCTGAAGCGGAGCTGCACGGCGTAGTGGCCGAGCGGTTCCAGCGCTGCCAGCGCAATGTCCGGCGCGGCACTGACCGGCTTGCCGCGCAGCGTGGCCGAGCGGCAATCGGCGCAGCGGCAAGCAGCGCGCAAGGCGTGGGCGTCGAGCACGACCGTACCGTCCGGCCACGCGAGCGTCAGCGCGCGCGGCGCGAGGATGATTCCGGCGGGCGTCATCGGGAGGCCAGCCTGCCGAGTGCCAGCCGCGCGGCCTTGCGGACCTCCGGGTCCGGGTCGGCGCTGGCAACGTCCAGCGCGGCGCGCGCGCTGGCATCGCCGATTTCACCAAGCGCGATCGCGGCTTCCTTGCGCAGGTTGCCCGCCTGATGGGCGAGGCTGGCGATCAGCGCCGGCAACGCCTTCGCGTTGCCGATCAACCCCAGCGCGCGTGCAGCCTTGATCCGCACCTGCCAGATGTCCTGCTCCAGCGTGGCGATCAAGGTCGTGGCGGCCTCGGCGAGGCGCAATTTGCCCAGCGTGGCGGCGGCTTCCTCGCGCACCTGCCACTCGGCATCGTCCAGCGCCGCGAGCAGCGCTGGTACCACGCGCGCATCCGGAGCAAAGCCGAGCGCGCCGGTGGCTGCGCGCCGCACCTCGGGATCGGCGTCGGCACGTGCCAGATCGGCGAGTGCCGGCAAGGCATCATCGACCTTCAGCCAGCCGAGCACACCGACCGCTTCGCGGCGCACGCCGGCATCGACGTGGCCGAGCGCAGCGAGCGCCGGTGCGCCCGCCGCCGGCAGCCGCAGCTCGCGCAGCGCCCGCAGCGCGGCGCTGCGCGCATAGGGATCGGCATGGCTGGCCCAGGCCAGCAGGGGCGTGCCGGCGTCCGGCGACTTGAGTTCGGACAGGCTTTGCGCCGCGGCCTCGCGCACGGTTACGTCGTCATCGAGCAGCCGTTCGGCCAGCGCGGCGGCGACGTCGGCCGCGTCCCAGCCGGCCAGCAGCCGGGCCGCCTCGGCACGTACGCCGGCGTCGGCATCGGCGAGGCCGGCGACGAGCACCGGGACGTGTTCGGGGTCGCCGTCGTCGGCGAGTTCGATCAAGGCGACGCGGCGCGTCGCGGCATCGGTGGCGGCGAGGCGCGACGCCAGCGCGGTGAAGTCGGGGTCATTCAGCAGGGCGGTCAGCGTGTGGGGCATCGGGGCTCCGGTCAGATGGCAAATTGCAGGGCGTGGATGCTGGGTGCGCCCAGCGGGCTCAGCCGGGGAAGCGGCGGCACCGGCGCGTCGTGGTGCAGCAGCGCGAGGCAATGGCGTTTGAGGGCGACGAAGTCGGCGCGGGTCGACAGGTCCGCGTCGCGCGGCCGGGTAAACGGCAGTCGCAGGTCCTCGACGATGCGGCCCGGGCGTGGGCTCATCACCAGGATGCGGTCGGCGAGGAACAGCGCCTCGTCGATGTCGTGGGTGACGAAGACCACGGTGGTGCGAAAGCGCGCCCACACGTCGAGCAGCAGTTGCTGCATCTTCAGCCGCGTCAGCGCGTCGAGTGCGCCGAACGGTTCATCCATCAGCAGCACGCGCGGCCGGTTGATCAGCACGCGGGCGATCTCGACGCGCTGCTGCATGCCGCCCGACAGCTGCGACGGATAGCGGTGCTCGAAACCGGCGAGCCCGACCAGGGCCAGCAGTTCGCGCGCGGCGGCGTGGCGTTCGGCCTGTTTGATGCCGCGCATCTTCAGCCCGAAGGCGACGTTGTCGATCACCCGGCGCCACGGAAACAGCGTGTGGTGCTGGAACACCAGACCACGCTCGGACGAAGGACCGGCGACGGGGCCATCGTCGATGCGCAGCGCGCCGCTAGCCGGCGTCAGGTGGCCGGCCAGCGCGCCGAGCAGCGTCGATTTGCCGCAGCCCGAAGGCCCGAGCAGGCAGACGAACTCGCCCGCCGCGATGTCGAGATCGACGCGGTCGACGGCGGTAAAGGCATCCTTGCCGTGGCCGACGCGGATCGACAGCTGGTCGAGCGCGATGCGGCCGGCATCGGGGGCGAAGGCGAGCGGGGCGTTCATCGCGCTTCTCCCCGCCACGGCATCGCGAGCCGGCCGATCGCGCGGATCAGCGCGCTGCTGCCCATGCCCAGCACGCCGATCAGCAGCATGCCGACGACGATATTGGCGTAGTTCTGCAAGGTGTAGCTCTCCCAGGTGTAGTAGCCGATGCCGAACTGCCCCGAGATCATCTCGGCGGTGACGAGGCAGAACCAGCAGGTGCCCATGCCGATGGCGAGGCCGGTGACGATGGCCGGCGCGGCGCCGGGCAGGATCACCTCGGTGAACACGCGCCAGCGGCGCGCGCCCAGACTGCGTGCCGATGCGACCAGGCGCGCATCGATGCCTTCGACACCATGGATGGTGGCGAGCAGGATCGGAAACAGCGCGCCGACAAAGGTGATGAACATCATCGACACCTCCGACGACGGAAACAGCAGCACCGACAGCGGAATCCACGCGACCGCCGGAATCGGACGCAGCACTTCCAGCGGCGGCAGCAAGGTGCCGCGCGCCCAGCCGAAGCGGCCGATCGCGAGGCCCAGCGCGATGCCGGCCACCGCCGCCGCAGCGAAGCCGGCGAACACGCGGTAGAGGCTGTGGCCGAGGTGGAACAGCAGTTTCGGCGATTGCAGCAGGTCCAGACCCGCGTCCCACACCTCGCGCGGCGACGGCGCGTTGGCGAAGGTGATAAGGCCCCAATGCGGTTTGTAGGTGGCCAGCAGATGCCACAAAAGCACGCTGGCGAGCAGCGAGGCGCCCGGCAGCACCCAGGCTGCCGGATTCAGGCGGAACGTGCGCATCGCATGGCCTCAGTTGCTGGCGAGCTTGGCGGCGGGCTGGATGCCGGCGTAATCGACGACCTTGGCGCGATTGGCCTTGGCCCACGCAGCGGCGGAATCCTTGAGCAGGAAAGCGGCGAGCTGACCCTTGCCGTCCTGCGCGAACCACGCCTGCCGCGCCAGCAGCTTGATGCCGCTGCCGTAGTCCTGCGCGTAGATCACGCGGATGCGCTTGCCACCGGCCTCGATGCGCTTGGCGTCGGCGACGGCCGACTCCAGCGTCGCGTAGTGACGCACCTTGGGTTCGCCCTCGATCCAGACCTGACCGAGGCGGCGGAAATCGGTAATCGGCTTACCGGTCAGCGCATCCTTGGCCTTCAGCGGCAGCTTGTCGTAATGCTTCAGCTGCGCGTCGTAATCGAGCCCGGCCTGCTTGAAGGCCGCGCGGATGTAGCGGTCATCGACAAAGCTCGCGACGTCGAGATCGGCGTCGGTGCGTTTCAGGAAGCGCAGCGTCTCGATCGACGTTTTCACCGCCTGGCGATACTCGGGCTTCCAGCTGAAATCGCGCGTCTGCAGGCCGAGCGGGCCGTGGAACAGATAGGCGACCTCGGCCTCGATGCCGGTGGTTTTTTCGATCAGGTCGCTGTATTTCTCCGGCTCGGCGGCAAACAGCCGGTCGGCCTCGATCGCGGCGCGCAGGAAGGCGGTGACGATTTCCGGATATTTCTTCGCGTAATCGGCGTTGACCAGCGAGCCGTGGAAGGTCGGCGCGTTGGCTTGCGAGCCGTCATAGATCTTGCGGGCGAAGCCGCGGTACGGGAACAGTTCGGCGAAGGGCACGAAATCGGCGTGCGCGTCGATCTTGTTCGCCTGCAGCGCCGGGCCGGCCACTTCCGGCGCCTGCGTGGTGATGGTGACGTCCTTTTCCGGGTCGATGCCGTTGGCCTTCAGCGCGCGCAGCAGCATGCCGTGGGCGGTGGAGGCGAACGGCACCGAGATGGTCTTGCCTTTGAGTTCGGTGATCGACTGGATGGCCGAATCCTTCGGCACGACGATGCCGTTGCCGCTGCCCTGGGTGCTGCCCGACAGCACGGTGATGAACAGGCTCTTCTTGCCGGCCTTGTCGAAGGCGGCGCCGTTGAGCGAGCCGGGGAAGTCGGCCATCGAGCCGATGTCGAGTTTGTCGGCGACCATCTCATTGGTCAGCGGCGCGCCCGAGGTGAAGTTCTTCCACTGGATATCGTACTGCGCGTCCTTGTACTTGCCGTCGCGCGGCAGGTATTTCTCCAGCAGCTTCAGCTCGCGGATCAGCACGCCGCCGGTGGCGCAGTTGATCGTCGTGTCCTGCGTGCCGATGGCGATGCGGATGGTCTCGGCGTGGGCGAGGCCGGCGGTGAATAGCGCGAGCGCCAGTGCGCCGAGTCGGTGGGTCAGTTTCATGATTTCTCCAGAGGTTTTGTATGGGTGAAGCCAATGCGCCGCGTGGTCGCCCGAGGACACGAAAGCGCCGCGCAGACAGTACGAACGGGTACGGCAAGCGGGGCTGACATAGTCATCGGCCGGCCACGCGGAGCCTTCAGCGCAGCAGATAGGGGATGTCGACGTGGACTGCGCCGGTCGGGCAATCCTTCTCGCACGGCATGCAGTACCAGCACTCGTCGAAGGCCATGTAGGCCTTGCCGCGGCTTAAATCGATGGCGAGCACGTCGAGCGGGCAGACGTCGACGCAGACGGTGCAGCCCTTGTCGGCAATGCACAGCTCGTCGTCGATGCGCACCGGCACGCTCGTACGCTGCGGGGCGATGGAAAAGGTCGGGAAACTCATGCCGGTACGGCCTCCTTGTGGATGCGCAGCTGCTGGTAAGCCGCGTGTTCGTCGTGATCCATGGCGATCACATAGGGTTCGAGCGCACGCTTGAAGCACGCCATCTCGCCGGCTGCGTTCTTGTGCAGCTGCACGTGCACGCGCCAGTCGGCGTCGTTGCGCTCGGGGTAATCGACGCGGGCGTGATACAGGCCCCAGCGGCTTTCGGTGCGGTAGAGCGAGGCGCGGGCGGCCATCTCGGCGCAATCGCGGATCGCGTGGACTTCCATCGCCCGCATCAGCTCGTGCGGATTGCGCGCGTGCAGCAGGTCGAGGTCGTCGCGGATCGCCTCGAAGCGCTCCAGCCCCAGCAGCATCTTGCGGGTGACCTTGGGCGGTTGTAGGTAGTCGTTCACCATGCGGCGCAGCTTGTATTCGACCTGCGCCGGCGGCAGCCCGGATTCCCGCAGCAGCGGCGCCCACACACGGTTGCGTTCGGCGTCGATCTGGCTGGCGGAAACGCGGGCGTGACCGTGGTCCTGCGCATGGCGTGCCGCCGATTCGCCGGCGAAACGGCCGTAGACGAAGGCGCCGAGCATGTAGTTGTGCGGCACGCAGGCCATGTCGCCGGCCGAAAACAGCCCCGGCACCGTGGTCGCCGCATGCTCGTCGACCCAGACGCCGGACGCCGAATGGCCGCTGCACAGGCCGATTTCCGAGATGTGCATCTCGACCATGCGCTCGCGGTAATCGGTGCCGCGGCCTTCGTGGAAGCGGCCGCGACTGGGGCGCTCGTTGGTGTGCAGGATGGTCTCGATCTGGCTGATCGTTTCCTCGGCCAGATGGTCGAGCTTGAGGAACACCGGGCCGTTGCCGCCGGAGAGTTCGTGGTGGAACTCCGCCATCATCTGGCCCGACCAGTAGTCGCACTCGATGAAACGCTCGCCGCGGCTGTTGGTGGTGTAGCCGCCGAACGGGCCGGTGACGTAGGCGCAGGCCGGGCCGTTGTAATCCTTGATCAGCGGGTTGATCTGGAAGCACTCGATGCCCGACAGCTCGGCCCCGGCGTGGTAGGCCATGCTGTAGCCGTCGCCGGCGTTGGTCGGGTTCTCGTAGGTGCCGAACAGATAGCCCGATGCTGGCAACCCCAGCCGCCCGGCCGCGCCGCACGCCAGCACCACCGATTTGGCGCGCACCACATGGAAGTCGCCGGTACGGCAATCGAAGGCGAAGGTGCCGGCGATGCGGCCATCGTCGCCGACGATCAGCCGCGTCGCGACGAGGCGATTGGTGATCTCGACCCGAGTTTTCTTCAGCTGCCGGTACAGCACCTTCTTGATGTCGTGGCCTTCGGGCATCGGCAGCACATAAGTGCCCATGTGGTGCACCTTGCGCATCGCGTAGTCGCCGGTCTCGTCCTTTTCGAACTTCACGCCCCAGCGGTCCAGCTCCTCGATCATCGCGTAGCTGTTTTCCGCGTAGGCGAGGATGGTCTTCTGGTTGACGATGCCGTCGTTGGCGGCGGTGATCTCGCGCACGTACTGCTCTGGCGTGGCAAAGCCGGGGACGACGGCGTTGTTCAGGCCGTCCATGCCCATCGAGATGGCGCCGCTGCGTTTGACATGGGCTTTCTCCAGCAGCAGCACTTTCAGGCTGGGATCGGCCTGCTTGGCCTTGACCGCGGCCATCGGCCCGGCCGTGCCGCCGCCGATGACGAGGACGTCGACCTCGCGTTCGATTGTGTTCATGAGTGGTTTCTCGCGTGGGCCTAGCGGGCAACCCGCAGGCGGAACTGGAAGTTGTCGGAGCGGCAGTACAGGTATTCGAAGTCGATCGGCGTACCGGCGCGGTCGTGGGTCAGGCGTTCGATGCGCAGCAGCGGCGCGCCGGGTGCCAGCGCCAGCAGGCTGGCGGTTTCCGCATCGGCGAGTTGGGCGTCGATGGCGAGATCGGCGTGGCCGAGCGCGATGCCGTAGTCGTTTTCGAGGATCACGAACACGTCGCGGCTGGCGAGATCCTCGCGCGCCAGGCGCTCGCCGATATGCGGGGCGACATGGGTGACATCGAGCGACACCGGTTCGCGGTTCAGCAGCCGCACCCGGCGCAGCTCGGTCAGCGGCGCGCCGGGCTGGAGTTGCAGTCGCTCGGCCACGAGGGCGTCGGCGGGCAGGGTACGGATGCTCAGCAGACGGTTGTAGATCTCGTGACCGTGCTCGCGCATCGCTTCGGCGAAGCCCTGCAGTCGCGCCAATTGCTGGAACGGCTTGGGTTTGGAAACGAACGCGCCCTTGCCCGGCACCTTGAACAGCACGCCTTCCTTCTCCAACTCACCCAGCGCCTGCCGCACGGTGATGCGGCTGACGCTGTACCGGGCCATCAGGTCACTTTCGGACGGCAGGCGTTCATGCGGCTGGTAGGCACCGGCGTGGATACGAGTGCGAAGCTCATCGCGGATGCGGCTGTAGAGCGGTTGGCCTGCGTGGAGGGAATCTGGCATGGGACGCGCAACTTGTTATGACAGGTCATGAATAGCAAGCGGCGTGCCAAGGCGATGGCAGGGTGATATTCCTTGCCAAGCTGATGTTTTTGTTTGTTTTTTGATTTATGCGGCTTTGGGAGAGTGTTGATATCTCAACACCTTAACCAGCAGATTGTTGATTTCTGAACAGCGTAGGAAAGCAGGGCTGGATTGAACCTGGTGCCGGAGCTAGGGGGACGTGCCGAGTGAGTCGGGGGTGATCGTATCGTTATTTGCTAGGTCCGCTGGCTGATCCGGTGTTCGCCGGAGGCGCAGAACGTCCGCAGCATGTGTGGAGTGTCGGCCTTGGCGGAGAGGCGCTGTACCGAGAGTGATGAAGGCTGGAGGGAAGGGCGTCGCTCATCCGGCAGTCCTGCTTCGACTGACAACGGCTTAGCGTTAAGTTGGTCAGTAATCTTTCGAGCCAAGCCGGCCGCGCCGCTGGCGTGGAATGCTGGCAAAAGAGCTGGCATTTCGGAGCCGGAATCACCCAAAATAGGCCAAAAAAAAGCCACTCACCTTTCGGTAAGTGGCTGATGATCAAATGCCCCCGCTGTGGGGCACTCAACGAATTGAGGGCCGAGAGCCCCATTGCCAGAGCGCCGGCGAGCGCCATCGATGGAGCTTGAATGCACTCTCAACCAATCATTCCCTGGCTCGGTGGCAAACGCCGATTGGCCGACCGCCTGCTGGCACTGTTCCCGCCGCACGACTGCTACGTCGAACCGTTTGCCGGCGGTGCCGCGTTGTTCTTCCTGCGGCCGGTGCCGGCCAGGACCGAAGTACTCAACGATGTGAACGGCGAGCTGGTGAACCTGTACCGGGTGGTGCAGCACCATCTCGAAGAGTTCGTGCGCCAGTTCAAATGGGCGCTGACCTCACGCCAGGTGTTTGAGTGGCAACAGCTCACCGATACCTGCACGCTGACCGATATCCAGCGCGCCGCGCGCTTCTTCTACCTGCAACAGCATGCCTTCGGCGGCCGGGTACAAGGGCAGAGCTTCGGCACCGCCACCACTGCACCTCCGATCAACCTGTGCCGGATAGAAGAGAGTCTGAGCGCCGCACACCTGCGGCTCTCCGGCGTCTATGTTGAACACGGCTCATGGCGGGACGTCATGAGCCGCTACGACCGGCCGCACACGCTGTTCTATTGCGATCCGCCGTACTGGGAGACCGAAGGCTATGGCGTGCCGTGGGAATTCAATCACTACACCCGCCTGGCCGAGTTCATGCGCAGCTGCCAGGGCAGGGTACTGGTCTCGATCAACGATCATCCGGCGATCCGTGAAGCCTTCGCCGGCTTCTGGATGGAACGACTCGACCTCAAATACTCGGTCGGCCGCGCCCAGGAGGGGGCTGAGCGGGCTGTGTTCGGTGAGCTTGTTATTGCCAACTGGGATGCGGGGTCGAGTGGCGGGCTGTTTTAGTACGCGGCGTACACCGCTGATCCGCAGTTGGCGGAGGCCGGAAGGGCTAGTTCCTGCTCGAAGCCCTCCCTCGCCGCTACCGCCAGGCGAAATGCCAGTTCATTGCCATACTTGCGTACCGAAAAGTTGCGGGTGCGCATCGGCGTGACGCCCTCCGGGGTGCGCGCCTGCCAGAGCTGATGGATGGCCAGCCGGCCGTTGCGCATGCGCTTCATCGTCAGCAGATATACGCCGGCGCGGCCCGAGCTGTTATTGCTTCGGTGCTTCCGGGCATGGTCGAGTTTGCTGTACGGCGGGTGCTCGGCCAGAACTTGATCCCGCCACTGCTGTGCGGCGACGAGGGCTTGTGCCTCGCCGCCGTGTAAGTGGTGATAGAAGCGTTTTTGGCGGGTCTTGCCTTGCCGTTTCAGCTGCACGCGCCAAAGCGGCTTGCCGTCCCGCTCAGTCGCTGAGATGAGTTGTAGCGCAGGAGGTTGCTTCATCGGCTCAGGAGCGACGCTGCGGTTTTTCATTCATCGGTACGAATCAAACCGTTCGGATCAACGTTCACCCCAATCCAACGAGACGCCAACTGACAGGCTCGGTCTGTGACGTCGTCGTGCCCTTGAATACGCTGGCTAGGCCGCTGCGCCGGCGCTCTATCGTCTGCATCGGCAGTGGCTCGCCCTTGGTAAAGTGCCGGGTAACGGTCAGCGTGGTGACGTTCGGCTCGTCAGGCCAGATGACCTGCCACACGCCGCTTTGCGGGCAAGCCTCGCCGCTGCGGCATACAGTGCCGAGGGCGACTGCGGGGCCTATGGCCTTGGTGGGCTCGGCTTGCGCCGTTTTCTCGGCCAGCGGTTCACCGGTCGCGGGGTCGAGGCCCTTGGCCTTGGCCAGCTTCGTCAGCTGCGCTTCGCTAGGTTTTTCCGGCGCGACGTTGGCTTCGTGATCCTTGAGCCACTGGATTTTGCCGTCCCACGGCGGCAGCTTGGCCGGCGGCAATGGGACGATGTCGTCGATTTCGGGAACGGTTGGATGGCGGTACGACCAGTCTGAAAGCGTATCTCCGATGATCTTGTAACGGCGGCTGCGCTCTTGGTCTTCTTTTTGATCGAGGTAATACAGTTGGTCATCAATTTTTGGGGCGTTAAACGCATGTTCTAAGCTCAATGCGCCACCATCATATCCCCCCTTCGCAGCCAGTTGAAACGCTTTGACCGCCTCGGGGTATTGTTCCTTGTTTTTGTATATGATTCCCAATGAATTTGCCGCCTCGCCATGGCCCTGCTCGGCAGCGCACTTGAACATCTGTACGGCGACGTCCGGCGCCATGCCGATCGGGTAGAGCTTCTCCCCAACCAGAAACTGACCTTCCGGGCTGCCTAGGTCGGCCGACTTACGGAAGTAGCGCAGCGCCAGTTCGGCATCTTTTTTGACGCCGTAGCCGTGCTCGACGTAGCGGCCCATGTCGTAGTAACCGCCCGGCACGCCTTGACGAATCAGGTCTTCGGTCAGGTCCAGCGTTTCCTTGACCGGGTCAAGACTGTCGGCCTGGCCCTTGCCGATCATTTGCCGCACTTCGAGGTTGGCCTTGTAGTGGCCGTTGGCGGCGGCGATCCGATACAGTCGCGCAAGCTCAGGGTAGACCTGCGCATCTTCCTTGAGCACATTGTTCTTCTGCACATAGCGCGCATAGCGGTAAACCTGCTCGACTTCCGGCGCAATCGCCGGCAGGTGGTCTGTCTCGTAGGCGCAGGTAAAGGCCAGCTTGGCATTGGGTAGATCGGACACCGGGCGCTGTCGCTGATCCACCCGATAACGGTGGACGCCATAGACAGTGAACACCATCGCGGACAGCGCGGCCAGAATGATCAGAACGGCGCGCATCAACCTAGGCCGACCAGCTTCCAGCTAACCGCCTCGTCCCGCGTCTCGACCTTGCCTTTGAATACGCTGGCCAGGCCGCTGCGCCGGCGTTCGACCGCTTGCGTCGGCAGTGTTTCGCCTTGGGCGAAGTGCTTTGTGACGGTGAGTGGGTTGACGTTCGTCTCATCCGGCCAGAGCACTTGCCAGACGCCGCTTTGCGGGCAAGGCTCGCCACTGCGGCAAACCGTGCCGAGCGCGACCTTGGGCGCGGCTGGTTTGGGGGTCGGCTCGGCTTGCGCCGTTTTCTCGGCCAGCGGTTCACCGGTCGCGGGGTCGAGGCCCTTGGCCTTGGCCAGCTTCGTCAGCTGCGCTTCGCTAGGTTTTTCCGGGGCGACGTTGGCTTCGTGATCCTTGAGCCACTGGATTTTGCCGTCCCATGGCGGCAGCTTGGCCGGCGGCAATGGGACGATGTCGTCGATTTCGGGAACGGTTGGATGGCGGTAGGACCATGCCGACAGCGTGTCGCCGATGATTTCGTAACGACGGCTGCGTTCTTTATCTTCAGTCAAGGCCAAGTAATCCAATTGGTCATCTGGAGGTGGTGCTTTGAAGCCGTCCTCCAACCTCAGTGCGGCAGTGGCATTTCCAGCTTTCACTCCAAGCTGAAATGCCTGCAGAGCTTCGATGTATTTCTTATCAAGTTTGTATCCAATCCCGACTGCCTCTGCTGCTTCTCCATGACCTTGCTCTGCGGCACACTGAAACATCTGTCGGGCAATGTCTGGCGCAATTTCAATCGGTTCGAGTTTCTCACCAACCAGAAACTGGCCTTCCGGGCTGCCCATATCGGCCGACTTGCGGAAGTAACGCAACGCCAGCTCGGGGTCTTTTTTGACGCCATAGCCCTTCTCCAAATACCGCCCCATGTCGTAGTAACCGCCCGGCACGCCCTGGCGAATCAACGCCTCGGTCAAATCCAGCGTTTCCTTGACCGGGTCGAGGCTGTCGGCCTGGCCCTTGCCGATCATTTGCCGAACTTCGAGATTGGCCTTGTAGTGGCCGTTGGCGGCGGCGATCCGGTATAGCCGCGCCAGCTCGGGGTAAACGCTAGCGTCTTTCTTCAGCACATTGTTCTTTTGCACATAACGCGCATAGCGATAGACCTGCTCGACTTCTGGCGCAATCGCCGGCAGGTGGTCTTTTTCGTAGGCGCAGGTAAAGGCCAGCTTGGTATTGGGTAGTTCGGGCACGGCGCGTTCCTTCGGTTTACCGTCGCAGGCAATCAGGGCGAGACACAGCGGGATCAGGAGCCAGGATTTCATCGGTCAGTCTTTGTTGGTGCGGACGGGGCTGCCACGGTAGAACTCAACCAATGGGGCGATAGGTTGCTTGCCCTGAGCCTGGTTTCTCTTGTTGTCATTGATGACTTTCTGCCATTGTTCATATGCCTTATCGGCCATCATCTGCGCGCCTTTGCCATTGGTGTGCTGATTCCACAGCTCCAATCGCAGACCCTGAGTGATCTTGCCATTCTGGTGGGCGATATTGAGCTCGCTATCGACCTGCATGCTGCGGGTGTTGATATTGGCCGAGCCCAAGGTCATGAACACATCGTCGATCAGCATCAGCTTGCTGTGGATGTATACCGGTGTCCATTCCAGGTCTGGCGCAGGCACGGTGACTTCCTGAGTGCTGCCCATTGCATAGGCATGCTGTTGCCGGGTGCGATGACGGTCAATGCTTGAGTCCGGGGCCACCAAGGTGCAAACGTGGACTTTCAGGCCAGGTGGCGCCTCGATAGTGATAGGCGCGTCAGTATCCTGAAGGGCAGCGAGCTGCTTCTTTAGGTTGTCACGCTCCGTCTTGGCTTTTTTTAAGTCTTCAAGCTGCTTGTCGTAGGCAGGTGGGTATTTGCCATCGGCAAACACTGCGGGGTTAGGCAGATTGCCAAGCCGCTTGACCTTGTTGTCTTGCTGCCCCAGGCGCGCTTCAAGATCATCGGCACGTTCCTGCCGGGCCACACCGGGAATGGTGTCGGCCTTGCCCAAGCTCTCAAGCATTTCGTAGGTTTTGACCGTGCCATCGCCCATGCCTTCGTCGGTGGAGTTGGTCACGACGAACAGATGCAGGGAGCCGTAGGGCCCCGGATCGCGACCGCCATTGGTGAGCTTGTCGGCGACGGCCTTGATCTTTTCAGCGAAATGCGGCCAGCGAAAATACTGGTTTTCCAGATAGATGTACTGCGTGGCGTTGTTGACGGCCTTGAGGTAGAGCTTTTCGATATCACGCCGCCCGTGCTGTGACTGGGTGCGCAAAATTTGCGCCATGCAGGGCGTGCCCAGGTCGCATCGTGGCTTGAACTGCGTGGCCACAGCCTTGCTGTTGCGCTTCGCGTCCAGATCCTCACCCGTCGCATCTTTCCAGCCTTGAGCAAAATTGTCGTGCAGGTGCTTGAGAATGGGGCCGGTTACGCGGCTGGAAATGTCTTGCCGGGGGCCCTGACCGTTGCGGCCGAGATTCGGGGCAAAGCGCGCGACGCTGTGGTTGGGTTTGTCCCAATACTCGTCCAGCATGTTGTGGCCCATGACAAAGCCGACGGCCTTGTCGGGTACCGCATAGTCCACCAGGACCATTTTCTGATGGTGGGTCGCAAAAGCGGTCAAACTGGCCTTGGTCGCCTTGCTGAGCTGTCGATCGGCGGCTTCGAATTGCGCCCTGTACAGAATTTCCAGGCGATCGAGGGGGCCAAAGCCACGGCCGACAAATTGCACGCGGGGCATCATGCCCCGCTGCACCCAGAAGAACCAGTTCCGGTCGAAATTGTGCTGTTCACGCGTTTCCGTGGGCGCCCGACTGAACATGCCTTGCCCAGGCGTGTTGTTTTCCGGCCCCCATTGCGCAACGTTGGCGCCACCGACCTCCATGGTCCAGCCCAACACGCGTACCTCAACATTGCGCTTGGCCGCCAAATCCATCAGAAGCTGGCCAATGCAGGGCGATTTACCATCCCGGATAAAGTA
The DNA here is from genome assembly GCF_050916355.1 of Jeongeupia wiesaeckerbachi. GTDB lineage: Bacteria > Pseudomonadota > Gammaproteobacteria > Burkholderiales > Chitinibacteraceae > Jeongeupia > Jeongeupia wiesaeckerbachi. The sequence continues at coordinate 3,569,484 of NZ_CP136946.1, read as the reverse complement.
CATTGAGGGCTGAAATCCCCAGCAGATGATGTCGACGCTCTTCGTCGCTGCAGCAATCGCCTTATGCACCTCAGCAAAGGCCGCTTCGCCGCAATTCAACGGCAGGAAGGTCGCTTCTCTTGGGTCATTCTCGGTGTTCTTCTCGTTGACGAACCAAGCCGCGTGCATTTGTGCAGACTTGGTTTGCTGAATATCAATTGGACAAACGTAGGGCTTGTTCATGCGTCCCCCTTATCAGCATCGCTCTGGCCAAAATCGCCGTTAAGCAGGCGTTGATAACGAGCGCGGAAATCGTCCACTTTGCCGCCGTCCTGTAGTTGCTTGTGTAAGCCGAGATTGGCGAGCGAGCCTTCGGAGGCATCGCGATATTCGTTGACCACAGGCAGATCGAATGCCTCGCCGTTGGCCAGTTTGACCGTGTACTTGTTGGTGGTCACGAAGTGATCGACCGGCAAATGCCCGGATTGATCAATGATGCCTTTACCCACTTCTGCACCGTCGGCCAGCAAGGTGTATGGCATTCCAACCCAGCCACCATTGGCGGCTTCCGGGCCTTGGGCAATCTTGAGTCGCATCGGTGTCTTCGGTGCGCTCTCCGGGAAGGCTGGGTGATCCAACGTCATCTGAGCCGGGCCATCCAGGCTGTGGCTCGCGCCTTTGACGTCGATTTTGCCCGGGGCATGGATCTCGATGTTGCCGCCCTTGATGCGGATGTAGGCGCCACCGGCTGTCAGCAGGATTTCCTCTTTGGCGGCACAGAAGACTTTCTGATTTGCGGTTTCAGTAATGTCCTTGGCTGCATTGATCTCGACGTTGTCGCTCTGCGCCTGCACCTGAACCTTGCCCTTGGCGGCAATCAGCTTCAGGGCGATCTGGTCTTTGACGCCGCTGACAAACAGGCTGATGTGTTCGCCGACGTTGTGCAGCCAGCGCCGTCCTGAAGTCTGCTGGGTGTCGCGTTGGGCGATCAGGTCGAGGTTGCTGCCGGCGGTAATGGCCTGGCTGTTTGGCGTGGTCTGGGCAAGGCCGGCCGGGGCGCTGACGACGATCAGGGGCTGTTTTCCGGCTTGATCGCTTTTGGCGTCCTTCGAGGTATTGGTGCCGTTGGCCCAGCTTTTGAGGGCTTCCTTCAGGTGGTGCAGGTGGCCCTGCTGGGATTTGGCGGCCTTGGCATTGTCCTTGATGGTTTCCGGGCCGGTTTCGATGGTGTCGGCCAGTTGGTGGGTGGCGACGTCGCCGAGGCTGCTGGCGAGTTCGAAGGCGGCGTCGAGCTGGGATTGTGCTTGGCTGCGATCGAGCTGGTTGCCGCCGGCGCCGTTGGCGGCCTCAGCTGTGATCAGCAGGCCGTTCGCCGCGCGGAGCGCGCCGTGCTGGTCGGTTCTGAGTTCGAAGCCTTCGCCTCGCGGTGTGCCTTTGCCGTCGGATCGCGGCTGGATCAAAAAGCCCTGGTTCAACTGGGTCTTGCCGTGCTCGGAACTGAGCTTGGTGCGCACTTCGCCCTGGGTGTCGTCGAACAGCAGTTCGCCGTACTGACCACCACCGTGTTCCTTGGTCTTGATGCCGGAGAGGGTCTTGTTGGCCGGCAGGCTGCCGGCACCGCTGAACGCCGGGACCGGGTGGCTGCCGTTGTAGACGACGCCGGTCACCAGCGGCCGGTCGATGTCGCCTTCGAGGAAGTCGACCAGCACTTCCTGACCGACGCGGGGAATGAACTGGTGGCCCCAGCCGGCACCGGCCGAGGGCATGGCGACGCGCAGCCAGCATGATGACTTGTCGTCGAGATTGGCGCCGTACTCCGGATGTTCGGCTTGGCGTTGCCAGTGAAACTGCACCTTGATGCGGCCGAGTTCATCGGTGTGGACTTCGCCGTCACCCGGTCCCACTACCGTGGCCGTCTGGACGCCGCGGTTGGTGGGTTTGGCGTGCGGTGCGTAGTCCGGCGTCAGCGGGATGCCGCGGCGCTGGGCGTCGAAGTCGGTGCGGAATGGGGCGTCGCTGTTCTTTTCCGCAGCGCTTCCGAGCACGGTCTTGGAGAGCTGACTGACCAGATCGCCGGGCAGGTTGTTGCGGGCCTGGACCCGTTGGCGGGTAATCGTAAATTGCCGGTCTTCGGCGGCATCGAAGTCGTGTGCCGGGTGGTTGTCGAGTTGGAACCACTCGCCGACGTTGAACTGTCTTACCGTACCTTCGCCGCGAAAACTCTTGCTGAGCCTGTCGTTGGCCTGCTGGCGCAGCGTTGCGTAGCGACCGAGGTCTTCGCCGTCGCTGCCGTAGTACAGCGTCTGCGGATCGTAGTGCTCGAGGCTCTGGCTGGCCTGACGGCCGCCGTCGCCATGATCGATCGCGCTGTCGTCATCGGCCGCCAACGTGCTGACCGGCTTGTAGTCGAAGCTGGCCAGCGCAACCTTGCTGCTGCCGAGCTGGCGTTTCGAATCCCAGCCGGTGATCGTGTCGGCTTCCTCGGTCGCGTCGGCGCGGTGGAAACGCACCTTGGCCCGTGCTGCCGCGTCGAGCTGGTACGGATCGTCGAAACCGATCATGGTCGTGACCGGCGTTTCGCCACCCGCGAACGAGAAGCGGTAGGCAATGCCTTCCTCGGCCAGCAGGCGCTGGACGAAATCGAGATCCGATTCGCGGTACTGCAGGCAATACGACCGGACCGGATAGGTCTTGGCCAGATCGAATTGCAAGGCAAAGCTCGCCGCCAGCAGCGGGTTGTTCGCCTGATGCTCGGCGACGATGGCCTTGACGATGTCGATAACCGACAGGTCCTGGAAGACCCGGCTGGTACGGCGATGCCGTAGCAGCGCCAGCGGCGGTTCGATCGTCAGTGCGTAGCGGGCAAAGCCGCCATCCGAGCCCAAGGACTTCACCTGGGTGACCACCCCGGTCAGGATCTGATCACTGCCGTCGGCGGTGTGGATGTCGACCTCGAGCGCCAGTCCCAGCAACGACTTCAGTTCCAGCCCGGCATCGGCCGACAGGCATTCCAGCGTGTACCGGTAAGGCTGGCTCAGCGCCGCTTCACCGTCGAGTACATGCGGCAGCAGCGTCTCCGGCGCCGGCCCCCGTCCCTCGGCGAAGTGCAACGACAGCAAACGCTGGTCCTGATTGAACGCAGCGGCGAACGAGGCGAGCAGGCTGGAGAGGTCCATCGGGATAATCGCGGGGAGAGAGGTGCACGATTATCAGAATTTTACGAAAATAGGTCAAACATACATTGCTTTTTAGAAAGTAATACATGCTTCTTTGTAAGGGAGTGGTGACGGGCGAAACGTAGGTGCTGCTGATGGTTACTAGCGATGACGCACCGAACGGCGGGCCGGGTGGGGTGAAAATGCTGGCATTCCATAGCCAAAATAGCCCCAAAAAGGCTAAAAAAAAAAGCCACTCACCTTTCGGTAAGTGGCTGATTTTTAACACAATGTCTGGTGGAGCCGGCGGGAGTCGAACCCGCGTCCGAAAGCCCTCCACGAAGAGATCTACATGCTTAGTCAGGTTCACTTGAGTACTTTTAACCGGTGACACGCCAGCCGACGGGCTTGGCACCAGCGAGTTACCTTGGATTTAACCTTTGCTCAAGTAACCCGAGCAAAAGCGATCCCTTCTAAATGACTCTGCTGCCGGTTGCCCGGCCTACCCGAAGGGAGAGGTAGTGCAGAGTCCAGCGCGATTAAGCAGCTAGAGCGTAGTCTTGGTCGTTTGCGACTAAGAATTTTCAGCGTTTTACGGGGTGACTGAAATCCCGGCATGCCCTCATCCGCTTTGTAACCCCCGTCGAAACCATGGCGGCCCCAGATGTAGCGAGACCAGTATACCGCGTTTGGCGCCGGACGGCATGGCCCGAATGCGGCCTTGCGCCTGTGGCCTGGTGGTGCGCGGCCTGGGCCGGACGGGGAAAAGTTTGTCCGGGGTAGGGGCAGCGCGTCGTGCTTCGGTTTATCGTGGGGCATTGGCCCGGTTTGGGTGGTGCAGGAGGAAAGCGATGTTCAAGGCGGTGTATCTGACCCGTGATGGCCGGTTCGAGGCGCGGCTGGCCGATCTGGATGAGGCGATGTTGCCCGCGGGCGGCGTCAGCCTGCGCGTCGAGTATTCGACGCTCAACTACAAGGATGCGCTGGCGCTGACCGACAGCGGCCCGGTGGTGCGGCAGTTTCCGATGGTGGCTGGCGTTGACGCTGTGGGAACCGTACTCGAATCGGACTCGCTCGATTTCGCCCCGGGCGAAAAGGTGATCCTCAATGGCTGGGGCTGCGGCGAGGCCAGTTGGGGTGGGCTGGCGCAACGGGCGCGGGTGCCGGCCGAAGGGCTGGTGCGTTTACCGTCGGGAATGGGCGCGCGTGACGCGATGGCGCTCGGCACCGCCGGCTACACGGCGATGCTGTGCGTGCTGGCGTTGAAGAAACACGGTCTGACGCCCGATACGGGACCGGTGCTGGTGACTGGTGCGACTGGCGGTGTCGGTTCGGTGGCGGTGATGCTGCTGGCCAAACTGGGTTTCGACGTCGTCGCAGTTACCGGTAAGCCGGATGCGGTGGCCTATTTGCGCACGCTGGGCGCCATCGAGGTCATCGAGCGGGTGGACCTGTCCACCGCCGGCAAGCCGCTGCAAAAAGAGCGCTGGGCCGGCGTCGTCGACTCGGTGGGTAGCCATGTGCTCGCGAACGCCTGCGCCCAGGTGCGTCGGGATGGTGCGGTTGCGGCGTGTGGTCTGGCCGGTGGGATGGATTTTCCGGCGACGGTGGCGCCGTTCATTCTGCGTGGCGTGACGCTCTACGGGATCGACAGCGTGTATGCGCCACGGGCACAGCGGCAGGAGGCTTGGGATCTGCTCACCGGACTGATCGATCCTGCGCTGCTGGCCAGTACGAGCACCAAGATCGGTCTGGCCGACACCTTTGCCGCGGCCGCCGACATCATTGCCGGGCGTCATCGCGGCCGCTTCGTCGTCGACGTCAATCGCTGAGTGTGCAGCTGAACATTGAAAAAGCCCCGGCTGGCGGGGCTTTTTCATGTATGCCGGTTTAGGACCACTGACAAAACGGCACTGACCGCGTTGCGCTCACTGGCCGTACTTGTTTGTACTGTTGTGACAGGAGGGAATCCCTGTGGGAGGTTTCGCGCGCCTTGCCAGCAGCGTTGCACTGGGTTTTATCAGCGGCTCCTAGTCCGGCAGGTGTGCGAGCAGATCGAGCGGATGCGCGATGCGCAGATCGGCGCCCCAGTCGGTTGGCCGGTCATCGACGCTGATATAGCCGTAATCGGCGATTACGGTTTTCATGCCGACGCGGCGGCCGGCTTCGATATCGCGCTCGGCGTCGCCGACGTAGATGCAGCTGGCTGCGGGTACGCCGAGCTGCTCGGCCGCGTGTAGCATCGGCTTCGGGTCGGGCTTGGCGACGCCGACGGTGTCGCCGGAGACGACGCAGCCCGGCTGGACCGGCAACGGCAGTTCACGCACCAGCGGGTCGGTAAAGCGCCCCGGCTTGTTGGTGACGATACCCCAGGGCAGGCCGCGTGCGCCGATGGCTGTGATCAGCTCGGCGATACCATCGAACAGCACCGTGTGTTCGCACAAGGCTGCGGCGTAATGGGTAAGGAAACGCTCGCGCAAGTACGCGAACGCGGCGTCATCGGGGCCGATGCTGAAACCGAGGCCGATCAGCCCGCGCGCGCCGTGCGACGCCAGCGGCCGGATCGCCTCGTAAGGCTGCTCGGGGCGACCTTCCTCGAGCAGCAGCCGGTTCAGTGCGGCGCCGAGGTCCGGCGCGGTGTCGGCGAGCGTACCATCGAGGTCGAACAGAATGGCGCGGATCATGGTGGTGTCCAGTAAAAGTAATGCCTGCAGGGCGCGATCTCAGCGCCGTGGCGCTGGCAAGCCCCGGTGAGCGCGGCGTCCGCTACGGTAGCGGGTACGCGCCAGCAGGGTGCGGGTGCTACAGCGGTTTGCGGCAGGCGACGAGGTAATTGACGTCGGCGTCGTCGGACAGCGTTGCGACACCCGAAATCGGGTTGTAGCCCATGCCGCTGACGGTCACCGTTTCCAGCCCTGCGGTACGGGTCATCCGCGCGAGCTCGGACGGCTTGATGAATTTGGCGTAATCGTGGGTGCCACGCGGCAGCAGGCCCAGCAGGTATTCGGCGCCGAGTACTGCCAGCGCATAGGCCTTGGGGTTGCGGTTCAGTGTCGAGAAAAATACCCAGCCACCCGGTTTGGCCAGCTGCGCGCAGGCGGCGACGATGCTCGCCGGCGACGGCACGTGTTCGAGCATTTCCATGCAGGTGACGACGTCGAAGCGCTCCGGTGCTTCAGCGGCAAGTGCTTCGACCGCGACACAGCGGTAATCGACCGACACGTTCGATTCGAACAGGTGCAGCTTGGCGACCTTGAGCGATTTCTCGGCCAGATCGATGCCGGTGACTTGTGCGCCCGATTGCGCCAGCGCCTCGCTGAGAATGCCGCCGCCGCAGCCGACGTCGACGGTCTTTTGCGCCGTCAGCGCGACATGGTCGGCGATGAACTGCAGTCGTAGCGGGTTGATCTGGTGCAAAGGCTTGAACTCGCCGTCCTTGTCCCACCATTTGTGGGCAAGCGCGGAGAACTTGGCAATCTCGGCGTGATCTGCATTGACTGGGGCGGCGTTGAGCGGAGCGGCGGTGTCGGTCATGGCATCGGGGAAAGGGCGGTTAGACCGCTAGTTTACCCCGAGCGCCGCCGCGGCTGAACCGCAACGGTCAACGCGGTGCGATGCGCGCCTGCCAGCGCCGGGCATTGGCGACGAGCTGCGCCGATTTGAACCGCGTCAGTTCGCCGTTGACGAGCTGCGCTACCCCGGCGATCCACACATGGCTGACCTGATTGCGGTCGGCGGCGTAGACGAGGTGAGAAACCGGGTCGTAGGCCGGCTGGGTGCCGAGCGCCGAGAGGTCGACAGCGATCACGTCGGCCTGCTTGCCGACCGCGAGGCTGCCGATCCGGTCGTCCCAGCCCAGCGCTTTCGCGCCGTTGATCGTCGCCATTTCCAGCGCCTGCCAGGCCGGTAGCGCGGTCGGGTTGCCGCTCTGGCCTTTGGCCAGCAGCGCGGCGAGGCGCAGTTCGGCGAACAGGTCCAGCTTGTTGTTGCTGGCGGCGCCATCGGTGCCGATGCCGACATTGATGCCCGCGGCGAGCTGATCGGTGATGCGGGCAAAGCCCGAGGCCAGCTTGAGGTTGGACGCGGGGTTGTGCGCGACATGGACGCCACGTGCGGCCAGCAGCGCGATTTCGGCGTCGGTGGCGTGCACCATGTGCGCGGCGATCAGCGGGCTGTCGAGCACGCCAAGCCGGGCGAGGCGCTCGAGCGGGCGCACGCCGTGCTGGCGCAGGCTGTCGTCGATCTCGTCCTGCGTTTCGTGGATATGGCAATGAATGCTGACGCCGAGTTCGTCGGCCAGCGTGATCACGCGACGAAAGGTGTCGTCGCTGACGCTGTACGGTGCGTGCGGCGCCAGTGTGAAGCCGATCAGCGATTCACCGGTGAATTCGTCGATGCAGTCCAGTGCGCGGCGGATGTACTGGTCGGCGTCGGCGGCGTACGGCGTCGGAAATTCGAGAATCGAGCAGCCGACCATCATCCGGAAACCGCTTGCCAGCGCGGCGCGGGCAACGGCGCCGTGATGGAAATACCCGTCGTTGGCGCAGGTCGTACCGCCACGGATCATTTCGGCGATCGCCAACTGGGTGCCATCGAAAACGAACTCATCCGACACATGCGCGCCCTCGGCCGGCCAGATGTGGTCGTTGAGCCAGTCCATCAGCGCCAGATCGTCGGCATAGCCGCGCAATAGCGTCATTGCCGAATGCGTATGCAGATTGACCAGGCCCGGCAGCAGCGCGTGCTCGGGCAGATCGATGCGCTCGGCGTCCGGGTAGCGGGCGATGGCGTCAGCGGCAGGCAGGATGGCGGCGATGCGGTCTTGCTTGATGACCAGCGCGTGGCCGGTCAGCACTTCGCGCGGTGCAATCGGCATCAGCCAGCGGGGCAGCAGGATCTGGGTGGAGGACATGGACGGAAGTCGCAGAGGGGGAGCGTGGGGTGGGGCAGAAATGCAAAAAGCCGACCTGACGGTCGGCTTTTCGTTGCAGCTTGCTGGACTTACTTAGCAGCCGAAGCAACTTCCGAAGCAGCAGCAGCGACGTCCGAAGCAGCAGCTTCAACAGCCGAAGCAACTTCCGAAGCAGCAGCTTCAACGACAGCCGAAGCTTCAACGACAGCCGAAGCAGCAGCCGGAGCTTCTTCTTTCTTGCCGCAAGCGGTCAGGGCAACAGCGAACAGAGCAGCAACGAGCAGGGACTTATTCATTTTAATAACCTTTGATAAAGACGAGTTGGACAAAAAACCACTGGAGCTATCGACCGTTGATCGATGGCTTCTAAAAGCAGTTAGGCATCACTTGACGACCGACAGGGGCAGATTCTAACAACGTTTTTTGCAAAAAGGTAGGCAAGGGGCGGCTTCGGGTGCATCGTATTGCCTGCCAATTGCAACGGCTTGTACAAAACGGCCGGGCGTCTGCGCAAGGCCAGGCGCTGGCCGTTGATGCCCGAGGATCGGGCGCTAGCGCCAGTGTGCTCTGGCTTGATGCGGACGACATCATGCGGTGTTCGGGCCGACTAGATGTACAGGCGATTCCACGCAGATTCCGGCTGTGCGTTAGCCCACAAGTCGTCAAATTGCTGTTGCAGTAAGGCAACAGTGGCGGCGTCGCTGCCCAGTTTTCCGTGCGGCCAGTCGGGGTGATGCCGCTGCAGATAATGCTGCGCATCGGCAATCGCCAGCCCCTGCGCCGCCAATCCACAATCCTCGGCCACGCGCAACAACTGCATCCGGTGGCCGAAGCGGTCGCGCAGCTGGATGAAGCGCGGTGCGTCGCTGGCCAGGTAGCCAGTGCGCCACGCCGCCAGTTTCAGCTCGCCGCCGTGAACAAAGAACGTCCACAACGCCTCGCACACCGTGCGGCTGCCCAGATCGGCAATGCGGAAGTCGTCCTCGGCCAGCCACAGTGTCTGCCGCGCCGAGGCGATCAGCGCGGCGAAGGCATCCGCATAGTCTCGGTGCCGGTCGATGGCAACCGGCGGATCAGCCGGCAGGGTGAAGGAAGCCATAGTCATAGCAGGTATAGAGTGCTTCGAGCACGGCATCGTCGTACTCGCCGGCGGGCAGGGCGCGTTCATCGGCCAGCTGCTGCAAGGCCGGGCGTGCCGCGGCTTCGGCGGCAATTTCGTCGCCATTGATATAGATACGTTCGCGCTCGAACAGCATCTGGCTCTTCAGGTCGAGCACCACGCCCGCTTCGGCGACCTGCGCGGCGAAGTCGTCGAAATCGAGTGGATCGTCGGGTTGGTCGAAAAACACGTGCGGCTTGGGTTCGGTGAAATAGCGGCCGACGAAGCGGCGTACCGTGTCGTCGTTCCAGTCGATCTGCTTGAGCATGGTGCCGATGCTGGCGATGAAGGCATCGTCGATTTCACCGGGATGCGCCCGGGTCTTGCGCTCCGGGTCGGCGTACATGCCGTCGAGGCACAGCTCGTCCTGGACGAACTCGAGGAACTTGCCGGCGATCTCTTGTGTTTTCGGCGCCCGGAAACCGATCGAGTACGTCATGCCCGGTTCGAGCGCGACACCGTAGTGCGCGTACTTCGGCGGCAGATAGAGCATGTCGCCGTGTTCGAGTATCCATTCCTGTTCGGGCGCAAAATCCTTCAGCACGCGGATCGGTGCATCTTCGATAAAGTTGCCCGCGTCGTCGCTGGAAATCTGCCAGCGCTTGCTGCCGCCGACCTGCAGCAGGAACACATCATATGAATCGTAGTGCGGGCCGACGGTGCCGCCGGGCGGGGCGTACGAGATCATCAGGTCGTCGAGCCGGTAATACGGCAGAAAATCGAACTGGTACAGCAGCTCGCTGACGTGGTCGACGTGATGGTTGACGTTGCTGACCAGCAGCGTCCAGTCGGTGTCGGGCAGGCGTGCGAGACGGCGTTCGCTGATCGGGCCGTGCTCGAGCGCGTACTTGCCGTTGCGGTATTCGATCAGCCGCGATTCGGCATCGTCGCTGCCGGCCAGTTCGGTGAGCCGGGCCAGATCGATCAGCTCGGGGAAGTCGGTCCACGCCTGACGGATCAGGAGCGGCTTTTTTTGCCAGTATTCGGCGAGGAATTGTTCGGGCGTGATGCCGCCGAGAAGTTGCATGGACATGGCTGGACACTATAACGACTGTGAGAATGACGAGATTATCGCACCGCGGGAGGCTTGCATGCTGAACCCTGGCGAGATGGCGCCCGACTTCGAACTGCCCGATGCCGGCATGGATTCGGTCAAGCTGTCCGATTTTCGTGGCCGTCAGCACGTTGTGCTGTATTTCTTCAATAAGGATCACACGCCGGGTGGCATCACCGAGGCCGTCGAATTCAGCGAACGCGTTGCTGCGCTCGCCCAGTACGATGCCATCGTCCTTGGTGTCAGCATGGACGACTGCATGGCGCACGAGCTGTTCATCGACGAGGAGGGGATCGAGTTCGACCTCCTGTCGGACCCGGAAGGTGAAGTCAGCCGACGCTACCATGCGCTGCGCGAGTGGCAGGTGGGTGACGTGGTAAGATACGGGATAGCGCGTTCGACGTTCGTCATCGACAAGGCGGGGCTGATCCGCCACGCTTTTTATCAGGTCACGCCGAAAGGTCACGCGGCCGAAATACTCACCCTCGTTCAATCCCTAGGATAAGCCCTAATGCAAATCGCCAAGAATTCCGTCGTCACGCTGAACTACGAAATGTTCGATCTCGAAGGCAAGCAGCTCGACAAGACCGAAGAGCCGATCGCCTACCTGCACGGTGGCTACGACAACATCCTGCCGCTGGTGGAAGAAGCGCTGGAAGGCAAGACCGTCGGTGACAGCATCGACGTAGTGATGGAAGCCGACGACGCATTTGGCGAGCACGAGCCGGAACTGATCCGCTCGGAAGACAAGGACGTGTTCCCGCAGGAAGTCGAAGTCGGCATGATGTTCGAAGCCGATGATCCGCAGACCGGCGACGTGCTGCTGTTCCGCGTGGTTGACATCACTGGTGGCAAGGTCACCGTCGATGCGAACCACCCGTTCGCTGGTATCAAGATCCGCTTCGTCGGCAAGGTCGTCGACGTGCGCGAAGCCACCGACGAAGAAATCGCCCATGGTCATGTGCACGGCGAACACGGCCATCACCACTAAGCACCTACCCCACCAGGCGGCTGCGCCTGCGCAGTTTGTCTCCGTCTGATGCTCCGGCACCCAGCAAGGGGCTACCTTCGGGTCGTCCTCATGGCCCACATGGCCACTTCGGTGCCTGCGCTTCGGGCGGCGCCAAACTGCTTTGGCTCGCGCACTTACTGAGGAAGGCGCTCAGCTTGGGGGAGGTAAAAAAAACGGGGCGACTTAGTCGCCCCGTTTTTCTTTGCCATTCAGTTGGATGGCGGGGTGGAAGGTGGCTGATCGTCCTTGCCGTTGACGCCGTCCTTGAAGCCACGGATCGCGGCGCCCAGATCGCCGCCTGCGTTGCGCAGCCGGCGGGTGCCGAAGACCAGTACGACGACGACGAGCACCAGTGCCCAGTGCCAGAGGCTGAATGAGCCCATGAGGTTCTCCTGAAAAGGCCGGGCCAATCGGCCCGGCGGATACGACTAGAGCGACTAATACCCCAAGGGTACTTCCTGCGGGGCGCAAACCCAGTGAAACGATGCGGGCAGGGCGCGCGAAAAGTCCCCCAAGGGATTCCCTTCGGTCACAACAGCACGAGTGAGTGCTGCAAGTGAGCTTTGCCAGCAGGGTAGTCGCGTCTTAGATGCCGATGGTGCCGCCATCGTCCTTGGTGATGACGATGGTTGCCGAGCGCGGACGGGCCGTACCGCCTTGCGGCCAGTGGCTCTGGTACTTGCTCGGGTCGCCCAGGTCGGCCACCTTGGTGTCCTCGCCCGGATGCTGGATGTTGATGAACAGCGTTTTGCCATCCGGCGTTTCGGCGACGCCGGTGATCTCGCAACCCTTGGGGCCGACGAGGAAGCGGCGCAGCGATTCGCTGTCCGGATTCTTGCCCTTCTGCGTGGTCACTTCCAGTGTCGTGCTACCGATCACATTGGCGACCTTGGCCGGACCGCCGTCGCCGATCTTGCCCGGCATGGCGGCCAGCATCATGCAGTTGGTCACGTCGGTATAGGCGCCGTCGTCGGTCTGAACCCACAGCAGGCCGCTCTTCGGGCTGAACCAGATGCCGTCCGGGCTCGACATGTCGTTGTCGTCGGTCAGTGACGACAGATTGATCGCCGCGCTGGCCTTGGCTTCGGCGGCGAAGACGTAGACGTCCCACTTGAAGCTGGTCGAAGCCGCGTCGCCACCGATTTCGGCGGTGCGGATGATGTGGCCGTTGACGTTGCCGGTCTGCTTGCTGCTGCCCTTCATGTCTTCGTAGGCACGCGGGTTGGCGGCATCCGGCAGCACCTTGCTGCCCGAGGCGCCGGTGGTGACGCGGTTCGAGTTGTTGGTCAGCGTGTAATAGACCTCACCGTTCTTCGGGTTGACCGAGCACCATTCCGGGCGGTCCATCTTGGTCGCGCCGGCCGCGTCGGCGGCGATCCGGGTGTGGATGCAGATGTCGGCCAGCGTGGTGAAGCTGAAGCCGGCGTAACCGCTGATGGCGGTGTTGGCCAGCGTCAGTGGCAACCAGGTGCCCGAGCCATCGGCATTGAACTTGGCGACATAGAGCACGCCATCGTCGAGGTATTTGTCACCGGCGGCGAGGCCCTTGCCGGCATCGCTCGGATCCCAGGCGGCCTTCGAGACATACTTGTAGATGTATTCGTTGCGCGAATCGTCGCCCATGTAGAACACCACCGGCTTGCCGGCGACGACCGGCGCGTACACTGCGCATTCGTGCGCGAAACGGCCGAGGTGGGTGCGCTTGCGCGGGGTCGAACCGGCGTTGTACGGATCGATTTCGACCACGTAGCCGAAGGTGTTGGCTTCGTTGCGGAAGTCCACGGTGGCGCTGGCGCCGCTGGCTGCGACGTTCCAGCGCTTGTAGACGTCGGTTGCGCCAGCGGTATCCCAGCCCTTGCCCGACGCGCCGCTCGGCACGCCATAGCGCGTGAACGAAGCCAGTTCACCGGCGGTGCGGTTGGCGGAGAGGTCGCCGCTGCGCGAGAAATAGCCGGCCCAGTTTTCTTCGCAAGTCAGGAAGGTGCCCCACGGGGTGTCGCCGGTGGCGCAATTATTCACGGTGCCGCGGCTCTGGGTGCCCGTGGTCGAGTAAGCCGATTTCATCTGGTCGTTGCCACGCGCCGGGCCGTTCAGGTCCATCGGCGTTTGCGCGGTGATGCGGCGGTTGTAGCCTGATGCGCGATTGAGCTGGAAACGCCCGCCACTTTTCTGGATTTCGATCACCGCAACGCCGTGGGCGCGGATTTCCTTGTCGACTTCGGCCTGCGGGCGGGCGCCGCCCGGTGCGGTTGACCCGGCGACGTGCAGAAAGGTATCGGTGATGTTTTCGTGGTTCATCGCGATCAGCGCGCGATCGCTGCCGTTCGGATCGCGTGCGTTACCCGCAGCGTTCAAGCCGAAATAGTTCATCCCGTCGTGATGGTCGCCGGCGCGGAAATCAAAGCTCAGCGCGTCGTCGCTGCCGTCGTTCTTGTAAGCGGCCGTCGCGTTGTTGATCGGATCGCCGAGGGCGAACAGCACCGCAGCGCTGTAACCGGCCGGCAGTGTCAGCGCGTCGAACACGTTCTTGGCGACCGGATTGAAGTTGAAGCGCGCTGCAGTCGGTGCGGGTGTCGGCGTGGGGCCTGGGGGCGATGTCGGTGCCGGCGTCGGGCCAGGCGCTGGCGTCGGTGTGGCGTTGTCGGTGCTGCCGCCGCCACAGGCGGTCAGTGCGCTGCCGAGGGCGACGCCGCCGAACATCATGGCCGCCGCGCCGCTGAGGCCGCCGCGCAGCATGCTGCGACGGCTGATGCGTGCGTCGAGCACGCTGTCGAAACTGGCGTTGCCGCTCTGGTTGGTGTCGAGGTCGTCCTGGTCGACGCCGGTGATGCGTTTGTCTTGGGTCATCGCGTTCAGCTCCCTGTGCTTGTTGTTAGCGATGGCGGCAAGCCTAGTGAGCATCGATGACAGCGACGTTAAAGCCGTGACGGGAATGTCAGGCTGAGCGGGTTGCTGCGTGCCGATTTTCCGGTTCTGGCCTCGTTTTTGCTTTCCATGTGCTTGTATTTTTCTTGCAACGTCACCGTCATATCAGGGGGCTGGCGGCGCGGCTGCGAACTGGCTGGATCCGGTGAGCCGATCGTCGTTTATCACAGGATCGCGCTGTTGCACTAGCCGGTGCTCTTCCACTAGTATTTGTGTTAATCGCAGATTGCGAACACAAGATATTGTGTTTCTTCACAAAGAATACACAGACTTGTGCACATCATCAGAATCCCCCCTAGCCAGAAGGAACGGAGCGCATGTACGCCACGCTGGATAGCACCAATGGAAGCCGAATGACCGACACCGTCGACACCGCCGCGCAGCACGACAACAGCGCGTACACCAATTACAAGATCATCCGCCGCAACGGTGCCGTGGTGCCGTTCGAGCCGCTGAAGATCTCGGTCGCCGTGACCAAGGCCTTTATCGCCGTGCAGGGCAGCCAGGCTGCCTCGTCGGCGGCGGTGCGCGAGCGCGTCGCCGGTCTGACCGATGCGGTCGTGCGCGCGCTGATGCGTCGCAAGCCCGAAGGCGGCGCGATCCACATCGAAGAAATCCAGGATCAGGTCGAGCTGGCGCTGATGCGCACCGGCGAACACGACGTCGCCCGCGCCTACGTGATCTACCGCGAGCAGCGCTCGCAAGAGCGTCACCACGCCAAGGTCGAGCACGAAGTCGAACACCATGACAGCATCAACGTCGTTTACGAAGACGGCAGCCGTCGTCCGCTCGATCTGGGTCGCCTCAAGGCGCTGATCGCGTCGGCCTGCACCGGTTTCGACAACGAGACCGATCAGGCCGCGATCCTGAACGAAGCGCTGAAGAACATCTACGACGGCGTCTCGGCCGAAGAGGTGCGCAAGTCGGTGATCATGGCCGCGCGCCAGCTGATCGAAAAAGATCCGTCGTACTCGCAAGTCACTGCGCGCCTGCTGCTCGACAGCCTGCGCCGCGAAGTGATCGGCGAGGAAACCAGCCACGAAGAGATGGCGCACGCCTATGCGCGCTACTTCCCGGAGTTCATCAAGCGCGGCATCGATGCCGAGCTGCTCGATGACCGTCTGGCCCAGTACGATCTGGCCCGCCTCGGCGCGGCGCTGAACCACGACCGCGACTACCAGTTCGGCTACCTCGGTCTGCAGACGCTGTACGACCGCTACTTCCTGCACGTCGAGGGCGAGCGCATCGAGCTGCCGCAGGCCTTCTACATGCGCGTGGCGATGGGCCTGGCGCTGAACGAGCTTGACCGCGAAGCGCGTGCGATCGAGTTCTACAACGTGCTGTCGACCTTCGACTTCATGTCGTCGACGCCGACGCTGTTCAACTCGGGCACCCGCCGCTCGCAGCTGTCGTCCTGCTACCTGACGACGATCGCCGACGACCTCGACGGCATCTACGAAGGCATCAAGGAAAACGCGCTGCTGTCGAAGTTTGCCGGCGGCCTCGGCAACGACTGGACCCCGGTCCGCTCGCTCGGTAGCCACATCAAGGGCACCAACGGCAAGTCGCAAGGCGTCGTGCCTTTCCTCAAGGTGGTGAACGACACCGCCGTTGCGGTCAACCAGGGCGGCAAGCGCAAGGGCGCGGTCTGCGCCTACCTGGAAACCTGGCACGCCGACATCGAGGAATTCCTCGAACTGCGCAAGAACACCGGTGACGACCGCCGTCGTACCCACGACATGAACACCGCCAACTGGGTGCCGGACCTGTTCATGCAGCGCGTGATCGAAGGCGCCGACTGGACGCTGTTCAGCCCGGCCGAAGCCCCGGATCTGCACGACAAGTACGGCAAGGACTTCGCCGAAACCTACGCGCGCTACGAAGAAAAGGCCGCGCGCGGCGAAATGCGCGTGGTCAAGAAGCTGCCGGCACTGACGCTGTGGCGCAAGATGCTGACGATGCTGTTCGAAACCGGCCATCCGTGGATCACCTTCAAGGATCCGTGCAACATCCGCAGCCCGCAGCAGCACGTCGGCGTGGTCCATAGCTCGAACCTGTGCACCGAAATCACGCTGAATACCAACGACCATGAAATCGCCGTCTGCAACCTCGGCTCGGTCAACCTGGTGAACCACCTGAAGAACGTCGACGGCCAGATCGTGCTCGATCAGGACAAGATCGCCCGCACCGTGAAGACCGCGATGCGCATGCTCGACAACGTCATCGACATCAACTTCTACCCGGTGGCGAAGGCGCGCAATTCCAACCTGAAGCATCGTCCGGTCGGCATGGGCATCATGGGTTTCCAGGATGCGTTGCTGGCACAGCGGATTCCGTACGCATCGAACGCTGCGGTCGAATTCGCCGATGCGTCGATGGAAATGGTCTGCTACCACGCTTACTGGGCGTCGACCGAGCTGGCCGAAGAGCGCGGCACCTACCCGAGCTACAAGGGCAGCCTGTGGGATCGTGGCATCCTGCCGCTGGATTCGCTGCAACTGCTGGCCGAAGAGCGCGGCGGCTTCCTTGAAGTCGATACCACCGAGCGTCTGGACTGGAACGCACTGCGTCAGCGCGTTGCCAAGGTCGGCATGCGCAACTCGAACTGCGTCGCCATCGCCCCGACCGCGACCATCGCCAACATCATCGGCGTTTCGGCATCGATCGAACCGACCTACCAGAACCTGTTCGTCAAATCGAACCTGTCGGGCGAGTTCACCGTGGTCAACGACTACCTGGTGCGCGACCTGAAGGCCCGTGGCCTGTGGGACGAAGTGATGATCTCGGACCTCAAGTACTTCGACGGTTCGGTGGCGCGCATCGACCGCATTCCGCAAGACCTGCGCGACATCTACGCAACCGCGTTCGAAATGGATCCGAAGTGGCTGGTCGAAGCCGCGTCGCGTCGCCAGAAGTGGATCGACCAGGCGCAGAGCCTGAACATCTACATGGCCGGCGCCTCGGGCAAGAAGCTGGACGAGCTGTACAAGCATGCGTGGATCCGTGGCCTAAAGACCACTTACTATCTGCGCACGCTGGCGGCATCGAACGCCGAGAAGTCGACCGGCCGTGGTGGCGAGCTGAACGCCGTGCCAGTGGACGGTGGCTACAGCGCTCCGGCTGCCGTGGCAGCGGCGCCGGCGGCGGAAGCCGAACCGGTGATGGAACCGGCGACCGATATGAAGTTCTGCTCGATTGATAACCCCGACTGCGAAGCCTGCCAATAAACACGCTTCATTCGGTGGCTGCGCTTGGTCCACTCTGCGTCGCGCGGTACTCGGAATCCTCATGGACTTGATGTCCATTCCGGTTCCTGCGTTCCGTGCTTCTTGATTGGACCGGCGCTCGCTCACCGACTGAAACGTGTTGCACGGGTGTTTAATTAGAGGAGGCCCGGTTCGCCGGGCCCGATCCCTGAGCCGCTTGCTTGCAGGCGGTTCACGCATCGGTAGACACAAGAAAGCCAACAAGGCCGCCGACGAGCAGGCCGTGGGGAGCGTAGCGAATGAAGACGGTATTGGCGTGCCTGGGGCTGGCCCTGGCGTTGACGGGCTGCAGCCAGATGCAGCAGGTGTTCAGCAGCAATGAGCCGAAAAAGCTCGAAACACAGGCGGGGCAGGCTACGGCACTGCTGACGCTGACATGGCTGGCGGCCGAACCCGACGATGCCAAGGTCTCGCTGGTGTTGCGCGGACCGCAGGGCGAGCAGGTGCTGACGGCTGAGGAGGGCGATGAAGTGCGCTCGCCGAACGGCCCCAATGTCGCCGGCAAGCGCTTTTTGCTGAATCTGGTGCCGGGGCGCTATCAGCTGATGCATGTGCAGGGCAGCTGGCACACCGACGAGGGCGGTCGTTCGCGCACCCAGCCGATGTGGCTGCCGCTGGGGCAGACGTTCAGCGTGCAGGCGGGCGAGGTCGTCTACCTCGGCAACGTCAATGTCGCGCTGGATTTCACCCCGTCGGTCTCGGTCAGCAATCAGGCCGGCCGTGATTTCTATGACCTGGTAATGAGCAAAACCGCCAACGAGCTGTCCAACATTCAGGTGAGGCTGCCGCAGGCGGGCAACTTGCCGTACGGAAGCTGAAGCCGCCCGCGGGCGGACTGGAGGGCACCATGCATTTGCATGAGGGGTACAAACGCGTCGCCGCGCTGGGCCTGCTGATCCTGTTGGCCGGGTGCGCATCGCTGAAGCCGCAAACCGACGATGGCAAGATGCTGCCGCCACCGGGACAGGGTTACGCGGTACTGGCGTTCACGCTGCAAAGCCTGCAGCCCGATAGCGGTGACGCCAATCTGGTGTTCAGCGGTGCCGGCGTCAACGGCCAGTTCTACGCCAGCGAGAATGTCGATTACATCCGCGCGCCGGGCAATATTCCGGACGACAAGGGGCGGCTGGCCTTTGCCGCGCTACCGCCGGGGGATTACACCATCAGCCATGTTTATGGCTACTGGGGCATGCCGGATGCGCTGGGTCAGGCCGGGATGCGCAATATCATCAGCCTGCCGCGGCAGGACCGCTTCACGGTACGGGCCGGCGAAGTGGTGTACTTGGGTGACTTTCACCTGAATATGAATTTCAAACCCGATGTCATGCTGAGCGATCAGCAAACGCGGGATTTCAACCACATGAAGGTCATGTGGGGCGTCAGCGATTTTTCCAACGTCCAGGTCCGCCCATTGGCGCGCGGCCCGGGGCGAGACGCCAAATAATCACCATGGCCCGGCACTACGCCGGGCCTGCACTATTTGCCAGTTAGCTTTCAAGCATTGTTTAGAAATTGTTTAGATAAGGACAAGCACCATGTTGAGTTTCGAAGATACCGCCCAATCCACGACCAACCACGGCACAGGCAGCGTGAACGCCGCGACCGAAGGGCGGGTCAACGTCGTCGACAAGCGCGTCATCAACGGCACAACCGACGTCAACCAGCTGGTGCCGTTCAAGCACAAATGGGCGTGGGAAAAGTATCTGGCCCAGTGCGCGAACCACTGGATGCCGCAAGAAGTGAACATGCAGCGCGACATCGAGCTGTGGAAAGACCCGAACGGCCTGACCGACGACGAGCGCCGTCTGGTCAAGCGCAACCTCGGCTTCTTCGTCACTGCCGACTCGCTCGCTGCCAACAACATCGTGCTCGGCACCTATCGTCAGATCACCAGCCCGGAATGCCGCCAGTTCCTGCTGCGTCAGGCCTTCGACGAAGCGATCCATACTCACGCCTATCAATACATCGTCGAATCGCTCGGCCTTGATGAAGGCGAAATCTTCAACGCCTATCACGAAGTCAGCTCGATCCGGAACAAGGACGAATTCCTCATCCCCTTTATCGACGTGCTGACCGACCCGGAATTCAAGAGCGGCACGCTGGAAACCGACCAACAACTGCTGCGCTCGATCATCGTGTTCGCCTGCATCATGGAAGGGCTGTTCTTCTACGTCGGCTTCGTGCAGATCCTTGCACTCGGCCGCCAGAACAAGATGACCGGCGCCGCCGAGCAGTACCAGTACATCCTGCGCGACGAGTCGATGCACTGCAATTTCGGCATCGACCTGATCAACACGATCAAGCTGGAAAACCCCGAACTGTGGACCGAGCCGTTCAAGGCGGAAATCACCGAACTGTTCAAGAAAGCCGTCGAACTTGAATACGCGTATGCCGAGGACACCATGCCGCGCGGCGTGCTGGGCCTGAACGCCAGCCAGTTCAAGGAATACCTGCGCTTCATCGCCAACCGCCGCATGCAGCAAATCGGCCTCGACCAACTCTTCCCAGGCGTCACCAATCCATTCCCGTGGATGAGCGAGATGATCGACTTGAAGAAAGAGAAGAATTTCTTTGAGACGCGGGTTACGGAATATCAGACTGGCGGGGCGTTGAGCTGGGATTAAATCGTTCGTCGTCGGGCGACAGATGATTTTTCATTTACGACGCATAATTTTTCACCCGACGACACATAATTTTTCATTCTGCAGCTCAGTAAGCGCCAATCTCTACGCCATATTTGGCGGCGCCGTCCCCATACTCTGATCTGGTGACAGCCCGCCCTCTGGTCAGCGCTTAGTCTTGAAAAAATTAGAGGGATGAGTGTGTTGGAGCATGAATACTCGGTGTTGGGGGGGGGAACCGTTCAGCAATCGGCAGATACCTGAGCATCGTTGCGTCTGCTATCGAGGCTGGTCTAGGTACGCTGATTGCATGGTTGATCGATGTCGCCAAACATTTTGCGCTTGCGGACCATATACCAACTTTAGTGCTGTGGCAGCTGACGGCAGGTTTGAAAGCTGGTCAACAGCGCTTCAGGTACCTCGTGCTTCTTCGTGCTCATTGTGTCTCTAGGCGGCTGTTTCCTGCCAAAAGTTCGTTTTACACATAATTCAGTACACGCCCATTGCATGAAGCTCAGGCTCGGCCCGGATGGGCATCACTTTTTTGACAGGCATACCGGTATTAACGTCCTGATGGACGAAGTGCGGCCGGCGGAGAAGTCCTGGTCTCGAGCGCCGCGGCAGGTTTCCATCGCGCTCACGAATGTCTGCGATTTGCATTGCGCGTACTGCTACGCACCCAAGAGCCGGGCCTCATTGACGGCTGACCAAGTGTTGGCATGGTTGGTCGAACTGGATGAAGCGGGCTGCTTGGCAGTCGGATTTGGCGGCGGCGAACCGACGCTGCATCCGCAGTTCGCCGAGATTTGCCGGCGGGCGGCCCAGGAGACCAGACTAGCCGTCACTTTCACGACCCACGGTCACAGGCTCACCGACCATCTCCTTGGGTCGCTGGCGAACAGTGCCAATTTCGTTCGGGTGAGTGTCGACGGCGTCGGCCGCACCTACGAATCGCATCGGGGTCGGAAGTACGACGAACTGGTCGCACGGCTTGGCGGCTTGGCGTGGGTGCTGCCCTTCGGCATCAACGTAGTGGTCAACGACCGAACCATCGGCGAGCTCGATGTGCTCGCCGAGCTGGCGCATCGATTCAAGGCGACTGAATTGCTGCTCCTGCCGCAACAGGCGACCGCGGCCGTAGTTGGGGTCAGCCAGGAGATAGCCGCAAGGCTGGGACAGTGGGTGCGCAGCTACGTCGGGTCGGTTCGACTCGCAATCAGCGAGGCTGGCGCGGACGGACTGCCGACATGCGATCCCTTGCCTGGCGAGAAGGGGCTACGTGCATACGCACACATCGACGCGTCGGGGATGCTGCGCGCAAGCTCGTACGCCACGGCGGCGACCCCCATCGGCGAGACCGGAGTGATGGCCGCCCTCGACCGGCTGCAGAAGACTTTGGAACTCAACGAGAAACGAACTCATGAAAATCTGGACGGGCTATAGCTCCGAGCACTCGATGAACCTCGTTCTCATCGGGAAGTTCAAGCAGACTAAGGACGCTGAGGACGTTGCCGATGTCATCAAGAAACTGGGGGAACAGGCGACCAAGGACGACGCGTATGCCATCGCGCACGCTCCCCCGCAGGACCAGCGGTTTTCGGACGGCATGATGGCTCTTATCCAGCAATTCAAACTCTACACGTTGGCGCCGGAGGAACTGGGGCAGTTCAACTTCGAGCATTCCGTCGAGCAGGACGGCGACACCATCAAGATTTCGACCGATGAGGCGGACGTTTCGGCATTCATCAAGCTCTTCGTCGATAGTGGCGCGCGGGTAGAAGTCTATTCAGCGCACCACTATCCCGACGAGTCTGCACAGGCTGACTGAAAGTCCGAGAACGAGATGCCGCAAGCAAACTGGGATGCCTTCACGCAGCTGCCCGGCGCAGCCACGTCCAACTTCGAGAAGCTTTGCCGCTCCCTGGTGCGTCGCCACTACGGGCGCTTCGGGCATTTTAGGGAACTGGCCAACCAGCCCGGTGTTGAGTTCCACCTCCAGCTGACGGAGGACTGCGTGCTTGGCAAGCCGCCCCAGTGGATCGGCTGGCAGTGCAAGTGGTACCAGTCGGCGCGCGCCGCCAAGTTGACCGCTGCGCAACGCACGAAGATTGAGGAAGGTCTTCAGAAGACGCAGACGCATATCCTTGGCATCACCGACTGGAAGCTGTGGACGCGCTACCCGCTCGTCAAGGACGACCAGACCTGGTTCTACGGGCTGACCTCGAAGTACCCGCAGTTCAAACTAGACTTGCTCACTGCGGACGATGTCGAAGAGCTCCTGGCTGGGCCTGGCGCCATGCTCAGGGACACGTATTTCGGCGAGCTGATCATCACGCCCGACCTGCTGGCGCAGCAGTACAAGATTGCCGCGGCTCCATTCCAGCGCAGGTACCAGCCCGAAGTCCACGTGGTGCAGGACGCTGAAGAGAGCGTGACGCGCTGCCTGGGCGGCCAAGACGCCTGGCGGTCAATCGCCGACCTGGCCGTGAGTCTTCGCGGCGCAGCTGCCGAGATTGCACCTCAAACGACGGCGCTGCCCGCACCGCTGCAGACCGAGATGGAGCTGCTCCTCAAGTACGTGGCCGATACCGCCGTGCTGCTCGCGGAGCTGTACACCGCGGTCGTCGGTGGCGACTTCGATGCCATCAAGCGGCTTCTGGCGACCATGCCCGCCAGCCCGACCAACTATCGAAGGCTCCTGTCCAAGCTACGAGGGGCGCGGGCGGCTTGCGCACCCCAGAGCGCAAACCTCGTGGCCGACCTACACGTCGTCGCCTCTGAGGTGACGCAGCTGGGCGAGTCTCTCGGGGCAAGGTCGCTTTACGTCTTGGCTGCGGCAGGCGAGGGCAAGTCCGAGATGTGTGTCAAGGTGACACAGCCAGATGGAGCCTTCCCTGGTGGCGTGCTGCTCCTTGGCAAGGATCTCCACGCGGGTCAGACGCTCGACGACCTGGCGTCCAGGTTCAAGGTGAACGGAAAGTCGGTCGAGACGTTCGAGCGCCTTGTCGAGGCAGTGGACGCGGCGGGCCACCGGGCCGGCAGGCGCCTGCCCATCGTCATCGACGGATTAAATGAATCCGAAGACCCACGGAACTGGAAGGATCTGCTCTCGCGAGCCGACGAGCTTTTGAAGGCGTTCCCCTACGTTCTGCTGGTCGCAACCCTGCGCAATGAGTTCGCGGAGGACTGCCTGCCAGACGGGACGGTTGAGTCGCCCACGTCCGACCGATTTGAACTGAACGGCTTCAAGGACGAGCCGCAGGCGGCCATCGACAAGTATTTCGCTTTCTACAAAATCGACAAGACCGACGCTGACCTACCATTGGAGTTGTTGCAACATCCGCTGACCCTGCGCATCTACTGCGAAGTAGCCAATGCCGGACGGCAACACACCGTCGGCGTCGAGGCACTGCCGAACTCGCTGGTCGCACTGTTCGAAGAGCACTTCAAGCGGGTCGCAGTGCGCGTGGCGGAACTTTCTCCGAACTCGCGGCGGCTCTATCAGGACGAGGTGCACGAGGCGATGAGGAAAATCGCCGCTTCGCTCTGGGACAACAACGCCCGCAGCATGTCGTTTGACGCCGCCCGTGCGACGATCGACGGAGGCGGCAGTTGGGACTCCAGCATCATCCGGGCATTGGAGTCCGAGGGTGTCCTGATTCGCACGGGGTTCGAGGAAGGCCAACAGGGAATCTCCTTCTCGTACGACCTGATGGCCGGACACATGCTGGCCAAGTACATCCTCAACCGCGGCGACGTGACGCAATGGTTCCAGAGCGCCGAGAACCAGAAAAAGCTCGACGCCGGCAAGCCCGGCTCGCACACGCTCGCCAGCGATGCCTTCTACGCCTTGGTCGGCTTGTATCCCAGCAAAGGTGGTCAGCGACAGCTCTGGCAAGAGCTCCCAGGCAACTTGTTGTTGCGCGCACTCCTGCTCACTGCCTATTCGGACCCTGCGCAGATTGGACGCGAGACCACCGAGCGATTCACGGAAGCGATGTTGGATTCCAGAAGCAATTTCGCCAAGCTCGCGTTCAGCAGATTGCGCGCAACTCGCGCGGCTCAAGCGCACCCGTACGACGCGAACTTCCTGCACACGGTGCTCAGCACCATGACCAACACCCAGCGCGACTTGGTGTGGACAGAATGGCTGCGGGCGAGTGCTACCGAGATTGAGCGAGACCTGAAGGTCCTCACCGAGCGATGGGAGAACGATACTCTTGGCCCGGCCGAGATCCGTCGCGCTCGGTGGGTGATGTGGACGCTGACCTCCACCGTCCGCTACCTGCGCGACTTGGCCACGCGCGCGTTGTACGCGTTCGCCCTCAAGCAACCTGCGCAGTACTTCGAACTAGCTTTGGAATCGCTGAGCTGCACGGATACGTATGTCCCCGAGCGGATGTTCGCCGCAGGCTACGGTGCCGCCCTGTCGGCCTGGGCTGACTCGTCGGCAGCAGTCATGCGGCAGACGCTCCCCACTACGGCGAAGGCAATCGTGCGTACGGTCTTCGCACCTGACGCCGTGTCCCCTACCCATCATGCGCTGCTGCGTCAGTACTGTCAGGGCATCGTCGGGCTCGCTCAGAAAATTGAACCTGACTGCGTTTCTGTTGAGGAAGCCGCGTACCTCGTCCCCCCGTTCGCACACATGCCGTCTCCCTTCAATGCGCCGCCTGCGATTCCGGCGGACGACATCGAGAAGGCTGACCGTGTGGCAATCACCATGGATTTCGGCAACTACACGTTCGGCCGACTCATCCCAGGTCGTTCAAACTACGACTACAAGCACCCCGGCTACATCGCCGTCCGCAAGGCGATCGTCACCCGGATGGTTCAGCTGGGATACGACCCGGACAAGTTCGAGGAAATCGATCGCCAGACGAACTCTTGGCGTCGACAGGATGGCGACAAAGAAAAGGTCGACCGCTACGGCAAGAAATACGGCTGGATTGCCTACTTCGAGATGTGGGGGCAGTGTTACGACCACGGGCAGCTGGACCCGATGCGCCATGATGGTCGGCCATCTGATGTTGACATCGACCCGACGTTCCCGCCCAAGCCGCGACACCTGACGTTTCAGTTACCAGAGCTTTTCAACGGCCATCCCACCGAGCCTAAGGACTGGATAGTCGACGGTCCAATCCCCGACTATCAGAGTCTGCTCGAAAGCCCCGCACTCGATGGAATCGCCGGGCCCTGGGTGCTCCTCGACGGATTTATCGAACAAAATGCCAAGGGTGACTACCGGCAGGTTTTCAGCTTCCTGCGCGGGCTTCTGGTCGATCGAGCGGACGTCGAACCATTGACGAATCTTTTTGCTGGTATGGAATATCCGGGTAACGACGCCATACCCTCTGCCCGAGAGAGCTTCTATACCTACGCGGGCGAAATGCCATTCGAGACTGCGCCTGGAATGCAGCCACAGGCACGAAACGAAGATGAGGACGGCTTCCGCAAAGTATCCACAGACCGCTGGTCCGGAAAAGGCATCTCGGTAACGATTCCGGTTCAGCGATACAGCTGGGAGAGTTACCACAGTCAGCTCAACCCGAATGGCGGGACAGAGTTCCCGTCAACTAAGCTTTGTGAGGCATTGGGGTTGAGCTACCGCGCAGGTCAGTGGGACCTCCATGACGCTCAAGGCGTCGCATCTCTGTACCGCGAGGTCGGCGAGGATGGCGAGGAGGCGCACGGCCATCTTTCGTACCTTCGAGCTGATCTGCTCGACCGGTACTTGGCGGCAACCGGCAAGGCTCTGGTTTGGCTTGTTTGGGGCGAGCGAGGGCTGCACTACCGTGCAGCCGAGAGCCAAAGCCTATATGGGCTCTTGGCCGACCACGCACACATCCACAAGCGAGCCATCATTCGGCCGGCGTCCGTTCTGGCCGCCAGAACAAACGCTGCTGCGGAAGCCGACCGGCTTGTCGTGACACAGGAAACCGCTGCGAAGCGGACGTAGCAGCGTCCGCAATGCAGCGGGATCCGACGGTCATTCGGCGCCGGTGAAGGTTTCCAAGCACGCAATCAGACGGCCAGAAAGCCGACGCTTGCCACTTTCCGCTACTGGCCGGTTGCTGCCGGAAGTTGTGTGCATGCTTGCATGTTGAGCAAACCGCCGTTTTCTGAACATTTGCTCACATCGCAGCATAGGGCTGAACGGCACTCAGCCCGTGGCGGCACTTATGGTGCACATAGTAAAAACCAGAATTCCAACAGCCATTTCTAGCTGCTGACTAAAAAGGTTTGATGATAAAAAACTAATAACATCAACCACTTGAGGCTAGTTTGACGTTCGGGTAAGTTTGTCTTGGAACTTCGTAAATTGGAGGTCACGCACATGACTCGGACCACGGCGGACGTGCTGGAAGAATTCCGTCTACGCGGTATCTCTGTGGCGGAATGGGCGCGCCATAACGGTTTCAATCCCACCTTGGTGTATCAGGTGCTGCGGTCGCGGCATGTCCCGACACGGGGACAGAGCCACCGTATTGCCGTTGCGCTGGGAATGAAGCGGGGATTACTGGAACAGGACCTGAGCCTGATGAACCAAGTTGCTCAGTAAGGGGAAGCGACAAGACGCAGATCAAACACTGAACTGAATCCATAAACACAGACGGACCCTTTCGGGTCCGTCTGCGGTTGCGGTATCTGAAGACACAACAACGGGTCGCACCTTGAAGTGTCTTCCGAACGCAGCCCGTCGTCAAGTCACGCCCGTACTTCGGGCGGGTCGCGCTGATGCACGTCCTCCAGATGCCTCGTCTGGCCGCGTATTGGCGTGTTTTCTTCGGGAGACGCCATGCTTTTGCAGCACGGTGCTGGCATACCTTGCCAGCAGTTACTTCACGCCTCGGACGAGGCTGCCCGGCCGATTCTGGCCCAGATCGATGCCGCGTTTCGGCATCCCCCCTCCGTTGCCAATACCCTGCATGGGGTGCGGCGTATCCACCAAGGGGCGCGCGGGCGGAGCACCTCGCTGTTCCCCAGTCGCAAATCGGGCGGTGCGATTCCGCTGGAAAGCAAGCTGGAGCTGGCCTACGCGGTCGTGCTGGAACGCTCGCCAGCGGTACTGCGCTATCGCACCCAGGTGGTTCACATCCCATTGCCAGCAGGGCAGTCGGCTTTCCCCGATTTTCTGGTTGAGTTGGTGGATGGTGGCTTCGAGCTGCACGAGGTGAAGCCATCGATAGCCCACCTATCCCGAGCGTATCTGGACCGGTGTGAGCTGATCATCAGCGTGTTGCAATCAGCGCAGGTACCTTTTCGGCTGTGCGGCCACGGCAGGTGGTCGCCAGCACAAGATGCCTCTGGGTGACTTCGCCGAGCTTGTGAGCACGAACAAGATTGCGGTGAAGAGTGAGTCGGTGCGCCGCACCGTCCATGCGCACAATGCGCCGGCACTGGTTCGCAAGCATCGCTATGTGGAGGCGGTGCTGCGCCATCTGCCGCATCCCACCGCGCGCCAAGCCCTCAATGCCGTGATCCAGCAGGTTGCTGCTGAGCTGAATGATCCAGCCCCACCCACTGACAGGGCTGTCATTTATTGGCTTCGCGCTTTTGAATTGCACGGCGAACAGGGCTTGCTCAGGAAGAGGGGGTCTGGCAATTACACCCTGCAATTCGATCCCGAGGTCGAGCTGCTGATCAACGAGGCGATACAGCAGATTTATTTGAAGCCCGAGCGCTCCAGCGCTGTCGATATTCGCAGCTATGTGGTCGGCAAATTGGCTGAGTCGGGTCTGTGCTCTGCATTCCACAACGACATTCGCGTACCGACGTTGCGCTCGATTCAGCGCCGGCTCAAGCAGCTTGATCCCTATGTCGTCGCCCGCGCGCAGCGCGGTGAGCTTGCCGCAAACCGGATAGCCCGTGCGGCGGGCAGATCGCGGCGAGCGGGCGCGCTGCTCTCGGTTGTTGAATTGGATACCCCCCAACTGGACATCCAGGTTGTCGATCCGGATAGCGGGGAGGTGTTGGGGCGGCCGTACCTGACTTGCTTGTTCGATGTGTGCACTCGCGCTGTGGTGGGCATGCACATTAGCCTCTACCCGCCGAGCGCTGCGACGGCCTTGGCTGCACTGCGTGACATGCTGACCAGGCCGAATCGCGGCCTGCCTGGAGGGGTTGCGATCATCATCGTCCCTGACAACGGGGTTGAGTTTAAGAACACGGCGTTCATGCGCGTCTGCGAGGCGCTGGCGATCATCCTCTCGCCAGCACAAATCAGAGACCCGAATGGGAAGGCGCATATCGAGCGCTTCTTCTACATCCTGACCCGAGGGTTGGTGCAGAAGCTGTCCGGGACGACCTTCTCGAACCCGGTAGCGCGAGGTGAATACGACTCGGCTAAGCAGGCGTGCCTGACGCTGAATCAAATGTCCGACCTGATCGAGCAATGGGTCAACGAGGTGTATCACCAGACCGTCCATAGCCGAACCGGCCGCGCACCGATTCTGGCTTGGGAAGAGCAGGCCAAGTTGATCGCACCGCTCGCGCTGTCGGCTGACGATGTTGATGCGCTGGCACGCCGCCCGGTGATGCGGACCATTCAGCATGGCCGGGTGCAGGTCGATGGCATTGAGTATTTCTCGCACGCTTTGGCAACGCTGCAAGCCCAAGGCATGGACCGGGTGACCGTGCTGGTCAACGATCTGAACCTGCACTCGGTGTTGATTCAGCACCCCACCGAAAAAGACACCTTCATCCTCGCCGAATCGACCGATCCGGAATACACGGTTGGGCTCGATTGCTACATGCACGCCGAGTCGATGCGCATCAAAAAGTCGTTCTCACAGGCCGATCTCAAAAAGCTTGGCCTTAACGCGAATGCCCTGGCTCGCGCTCGATTGCTGGAGGACATCCGTAGCGCCAGCCAAATCGGTAAAAAACGCCTGCGCAAGCTCACCAATGGCCAGGGGCGCGAGACCAATGCGCTGCAACAGCAGACCCAGATGGCGCAAGCAAAACCACGCCGTGCAGCTGTGGCGGCACCACGTCCGGTCACTCCACCGCCCGAATTGCCCAGTCCCGAGACCGTCCACCTCGTTGCAGCGGACACAACTGATGTGCCGTATACCGCGTTTGAGCTGGAGTGGTGAATATGCAGAACATCACTACGCTCCAACGTGTTGCGCTGCTCGATAAGGTTGTTGTCCCCCATCCGGCTTGGGAACAGGCCTTACAGGGTATTCAAGACTGCGTCGCAAAATCTCAGGTGTATCGCGAGCCAGTGGGCAGCCTGCTCTTGGCCGACGGCGGCATGGGCAAAACCACGGTTTGCCGGGCCATTCTGGCGCAGATGCCCCACGCGATCAAAGTCGAACAGCGGCTGGAAAAGACGCTGATCCCGGCCTTTTATGCGGAGGTGCCGTCACCGGCGACCGTCAAAAGTGTCGCAGCCAGTCTGCTGACCAAACTGAACGACCCCAGCCCGCAGGCCGGTAATACCGGGCAGATGACCCAGCGGCTCTGCAAGCTGCTGGCCGAGTGTGAAACGAAACTGGTGCTCCTGGATGAGTTTCACCATCTGTTCGATATCCGTAAAACAGGCGCGAGGGTCAACACGAACGTTTGCAACTGGATTAAGTCCGTGGTGAATCAAACCAGGGTGACATTTTGCCTGGTCGGCTTGCCTCAGTTCGCCCCGATTCTTGCTATCGATAGCCAACTGGCGCGACGTTTCCCACTGGAATTTTCGCTACCACCCCTGCGGGTCGGGACGACGGCGGAACCTGGGGCGTTGTTGCTTTTCCTCGCCCAGATCAAGCAGACGCTGCTGCACAAGCTGCAATTTCAAGCTGTGCCGCATCTGGATCGGCACGATATTGCCCTGCAAATCTATGCCGCAACGGGCGGCTCCCCGGCGTTCGTCATGGCCCTGGTGAAGGAGGCCGTGCGCTTTGCACTGGACCCCCCGGAGGTCAAAGCCGCCGTCTCCGAGTTCTGCATCGACATGCCGGACCACAAAATGACAGAGGTTGTGGAACGGCTGAACGAGCTCCCTGCTCTTGCCGGCAAGCCCATGCTGCTTCGAGAAGTTTCCTCTCAGCTGTTCTGGGGTATGTCGAAGGTTTTGGACAAGCGACAGGGCCTCATCGCCGCAGTCTTGGGTGTCGATGAATGTCCGTTTCCGGAGGCTCCGATTCAGCTTCAGGTGTTTTTGCCGCCGGTGGGTTTTAGGGGCGTGCTATTCATCGAGAACCTTATGAGTTTCGAGCGTGCTATTCGCTCGACGAGCTCAGCGTTCGATGGATTAGCACTGATCTATGCCTCGGGCTTCAAAGGAAGTGCTCTGCGGCTGCGTACGCCGGATGGCTGCTCTCTCTTCTATGCCGCGCGTGGCGGTATCGATCAAAATCTTCGAGATGGTTTTGAGGCTTGGCTCTTTGGCCAAGATGCCATTCCCGCCTTCTTCTGGGGTGATCTGGATTGGTCCGGTATGCGTATCCTGTCTGCTTTGCGCGCAAGTTTCCTCGACCTCACGGCTTGGGAGCCGGGCTACTCCCAGATGCTGGCCGCTCTCAGAGATGGCAAAGGGCACTCACCGGAGGCCGCCGACAAGCAAGGGCAGAAAGCGCTGGGCACCTTGGGTTGTGCCTACGCTGACGCCCATCTAGTACCCGCGCTGCAGATCTATGGAAAGTTTGTTGACCAGGAGCAAATCATCCCGTAACACGGCTTTGCAAACGGAGGCGATCATGCGCATCCGCGGTGCTGGGGGTGGCAGCTTTGGCCGCGATGTTTGAAAATTCAAACCGCTGCCTGAACGGAGCACGCAGCCATAGGCCGAAAGCCAGGTCCGGATTAGCGGACGTTTCGCGCCAGAGGCGGCCGCGTCACCCTCCCATATGCTCGCCTTGGTTCATTGCGGCATGTCAAGTATCCTTTGACTCTGCAACTTTACTTCGAGAACACACGAGGCTACTAATGACGCGCCCATTCCCTGAGCGAATCGCAGCGATGAATGCGATGTACCGATTGGCGGCTCACGACAGTCCAGTAATTCCTGCTGACTTTGCTGACCGCTTAACCAAGTTCAAAGCCACGCTAATGGAGGAAGTCCATGAGATTGATGACATCGTAGCGATGGCGGGCTCTGGTGCGTCAAAGCTCGAAGTTGCGGTAGCTATAGCCGACTTGCTAGGCGACGTCATAGTCTATTGTCGTTCGGAGGCACTCAAGTATGGTTTGCCTCTCGAGGATGTCCTAAACATCATCATGGATAGTAATGAGAGCAAATTAGGGGCTGATGGGAACCCGATTTACGACCAGAACGGAAAGTTCCTAAAGGGACCGAACTACTGGAAGCCCGAGCCGAAAATTCGTGAGCTGTTGAGCAAGAGCATGACGAATGATTGCTGACTACTTACTCAGACAACACTCTAGGATTGTGTAATGGAACCTCTCGTCTTAACGGACGGATGGACGCTTGAGAGTATTGAAAGCGCAATGCAGCGAATCGTGACAAGTGCAGGCGCCCCATTACAGCTCAATAGAAGCTTTGTGGGTCGGCGCAAAGGCGCGCTGCACGATGCAGCTAGGCTCCAATTGCTAGTTACTTGGGCCCGTCTAGCTCAAGAGCGTCAGCTGCACTATCACAGTGCTAACCAGCAGCAAACTGTTTTAGAGGAACTGTGTGACTACGCACCCGGCATAACGGCGCTACGTTTGTGTGATGGTGTGGTCATTGGTGAGAAATTGATTCAAAGGCGCGATGCTCTTGAGCCCACCACGGACAAAATGGCATCGACTGATGGCGTGATATGGCGCGATATTATAAAGGGTCGGACGATTGATTTTACCTGCGTCAGTGGTGCAAAGGTCCAATATTTGAGGCCATTATTCACCGCACGGAACAAAGATGCGGTAAAGCGCAAGGAGGGCATGTTTCTGATGCTTTCCTCACTGAGCGAATTTATTGCAAAAGACGATGCAAACAATATTCCTCAGCCTTTTATTCGAGCCAGCGCGGTATTTGCAAGCGAGCTTCTTAAGAATACTCAAGAACATGCAACAAGCGATTATCGGAACAAGCCTTACTTAGAACATGCCGAAGGCCTTATCGTCAGTTGGGCCCAAATGGATGAGGCATCATATCGAGAAGATTTTGAAGGGCACCCCCTTCTAGGTGAGTTTTGGGAACGAGAACGGGTGCCTGTTCGTAGTGGCGGCGAAATGGCTCTACGCTGCCTGCAACTTAGCTTTTTTGATACAGGCCCCGGCTTTGCTAGTCGAGCGACTGGAAAGTTGGTGTCGGAGCTCTCTTTAGAAGAAGAACGCATAGCATTATTGGATTGCCTGCAGAAAAATGCCTCAACAAAGCGAAAAGCGGGCTCTGGTAATGGATTGCCAGACGTGCTTGAGGAGCTTCGCAAGATCGGCGGGATGATCCGCATACGATCTGGGCGACTGAGCTTGTTTAATGCGTTCTCTCAAAACGACGTCCGGGATCCATTCGCCTTTGAAGATTGGTCTGAAAAGCAGTTGGCTGCGGCCGCAGGTGCCGTTGTATCTCTACTCATTCCCCTCAGAAGATGATGCGCAAAGCCTATTCTTTTAATGCACGTGGTACCTGTACATCAACAGGGAAGGAAATTGATGCGCTTTGCGTTTTCTTTGATACAAAGCACTCGATGTCTGAACTCGTTTTTTTTGATGAGCTCGATGAGTCGCTACCACAACTTAAGACGCTACCCGACTGCGTGGTCATCATTGCGGATGAAACCAATCTCGTTTCTCTCCAAGAGAACTGGACAACCTCGACTGCTCAGCAGCATATCTTTCAGCAGCGGGGAATGCGCAAAAACGTGCCATTTATCAAAAGCTACTACTTTGTGGCTTGGGATCCCACTGCTGGGCTCAGTGTCAAAAACGCGCACGGATCAGGCGGAGCGGCCGCAAATTTCACCCTTCCCATAGACAGTTTCATCAGCCAAGGGCTGCACGGACTTATAGATAGCAATCCTGTAGTCCAAATTGCCCCAGCCGGGCACGTCTTCAGACATCCATCGAAAACCGTAAACAAGCTCTTTATTCAAGCGCGAGAACTTGCGACATGCGAAGTGGAATTGGCATTCGTTGGACGGTGTCTTGCACATCGTTTAAAGGCGCTTACCCTTCCTCAGTTATCCACTGTTTTCATAGATAGCATGGGTATCTATTCGATCGTGCGCGAGGCATTGACCTTCGCAAATAGCCGTGCAGTGATTCATAGCTTCCATTCTTATGCCGAACTCTCTGAGCTTTCACCACCTACCGAGCCCTATGCTGTAGTCATTTCTGCTTCAACGAGTGGCGGAATGGCGCGCACACTACACAGTGATCAAAGGTTTGACGATGAGCGCATATTGACGTTGATCGACACAACTAGATCAGGCCGCACAGGCAACGTGTTGATCGCGCTGGATGATCTGACTCCTTCCTATCGCAAGCCGATGGCCGATGGAACGGAGACCCAAATTGAAATTTTCGGCGAACATTTTTCGTCAAAAGCAAAGCCCCCGCGGGCTGTCACTCTTGGTATGCCGCACGAGCCCAAACCTCTTAGAAAATTTCTAACCCGGTTCGGCCGCCAGGGGCTGGTCAATTTAAACACTCAGCCCGCTGGGAGACTCGCGCCACGCCTTGTTTGTCTCGATAGTAACGTTGTTGCAAGTGACACGGAGCTTCTAACTTGGTTGAAACATGAAATTGATTGGCGTGTATCGGTTGCTATCGATCACATTATTCATGCTGGTGACACTGGCTCCCAAACCTTGGCCGAAGCTGCCGCAAATGTTCTTCAAGCAGCGAAAGGTTCAGCTATACGGCCAGCAATTATTTCATATACGGACCTCACAGACACTATTTTGAATCGAGCAAAAGGCGTCTTAGTTGTACATGCTGTGGCCGGTGATGGTGGTTTACTCCGTGAAATTAGTCGCGACCTACGCGAGTTCTTGACTTCGGATGTGCCTCGTCATTTTCTTGCGGGTGTTGGCTTACCGCAGAGCGAAGAGACTTGGCAGCGTCTTCAGCAGTTCCTTGTGAGGAATCCGAGCACACGGGAATATGGGTTCTCTACGTGGTTAGTCTTACCAATAGGTTCCGAAGGTACAGTCAATGCTTGGCAGGGTTTGAGTAAGTGCGCAGAAAAAGCCCAGATGGAGCTACCTTCGGTTTCTGGAGTCAGCAAGTCAATTCTTACCCAGTCAGTGGACCTCGCGGTGCAGAGTATTAGAGATGCCGACAATGGATTCCTACCTACCAGCAGTGGCGCCAGTCTCAGCTTATCCGATGGATTTCTCTTTTTTGGCGATGTATTTAACGGAACACTAAACGATGTTCCAGAGAGTACCACCTACACAACAGTGGCATCAGTCCTTCAGGCCGCAAGGGATATGAAAGTTCCTGCCAATCAGCTGAAACCGAATGGTTATGAATCAGTTGTCTTGTCACCAGAGAATTTTTTGAGATTCAACGACAATCTCCTACAGGCTTGCATTTTGCGTGCAGCTCATCCCTCAGAACTAGATTACTCGTCGAGTCCTCACTTGAGTTGCCTGATGAAGGAGTTTTTATTGAAGGTCTTTTCCCGTCACGACCATGCCTATGGAGCGGCATCGCTTGAATTTGCTGCTGCACTTGCTTGTGGACGCATGAAATTAATTGCTGAAGATCGGAATGAAGTGCAGCAAAAGGCCCTCGAAAAACTTTCGAGCGGGCCGAGTGCGCTGCTCGGCTTGGTGTGCCTGATGGCTTGAAACTTAGAGTAGAAGGAAATACGAACTGTCGATTTTGAACTGGATGTTTTAAGTCACCGCCACCCATACGGTGATTGGGAGCCTACAAAGACCGTAGATCTGAATGAAGAATTATGTGTCGTGTTTCGCCTGCAGTGAAAAATTATGTGTCGCCGCTTGGAGCGAGCTGATGTCGTTTCCGTTCGTAAGGTATTGATTATTAATATACTGAAATGAAAAATTATCTGTCGCCCGACGGTTCGTCGTCGAACGACACATAAGTTTGTCCAAACGACATATAAGCGTGCACTCGACGACACATAAAACGTCATCGGGGCGCCCCCTGAAAAGATAAAAGCCTCGCGGATGCGAGGCTTTTTTTTGGCAACTATGTGGTGTGAAGCTGCAGAGATCCCTGACAAGTAGTATTTGGTCAGTTGCTTTGCGTTTCAACGATGGCGACGGCTGCTGTCGATCTATGCGAACCGGAACGCTTAGTATGCCGCGACGAAAAAAGGCCTATGAGCGATACGGGACTTCGGCGGTGATGTCGCTGAGGGGGCCTTTGGGGACCCACGACTGCGTGGTCATGCAACCCCAACATGGGCGCACTTGTGATCGGTCGCCGATTGACGGGTGAACATTGCCCAGTTTTTTGCTTAACGATACCATCTGTTATTCTGACAAATATTGTTTGAATTTCGATGGAAATCAATCAGCTTCTCGCGGCGTTTGCCTCTGCCTTCGCGCAAGACCGGCGCCTGCTGACGCTGCAACTGGCCGAGGGCGGCGCCTTCGGCGAGCAGTTGCTGCCGCAGACGCTGCGCGCTGACGAAACGCTGTCGCAGCCGTACCGCTACGGACTCGAATGCCTGTCGCCGGATGCCGAGCTCGAACTGAAGTCGCTGCTGGGCCTGCCGGCGGAGCTGGGGGTCGAGACCGCCGACGGCGGCAGCGTGGTGCGCACCGGCATTGTCACCACGGCCGAATCGCTCGGTTCGGACGGCGGCTTTGCCCGCTACCGGCTGACGATCGAACCGCCGCTGGCGCTGCTGCGGCATCGCCGCACCAGCCGGGTGTTCCAGGACCAGTCGGTCCCCGACATCGTCAAGGCGATCGTCGCCGAGCATCAGGGCCGCAACGCGGTCATCCAGTCGCACTTCGCCGTCGAGTTTGAGCTGGGCCAGACCTACGCCCCGCGTAGCTACTGCCTGCAGTACCGCGAGAGTGACCTCGACTTCGTCCAGCGCCTGCTGGCCGAAGAGGGACTGAGCTACCGCTTCGCCCATCAAGGCGGTGAGACGCCGATGGTGACGATGCGGGTGTTCGACGACGCCTACGCGTTGCCGCAACTGGCGCAAGCGCGCATCCGTTTCCACCGCGCCGACGCGACCGAAGCCGACGACACCATCACCGGCTGGGATTCGCAGCGCCAGCTCGGCCCCGGCCAGGCCAGCCTGAGCAGTTTCGACTACAAGCCGACCCGCAGCGGTGACGCCGCCAGCGCCAGCAGCACCGAGCAGGGCAGTGGCTCACAGGCTGAAGTCAGCCTCGACGACTATGATCCGCAAACGCTGTACTACGGCAGCGATAGCGAAGACCTGAACCGCTACGCCCGGCTGCGCCAGCAGGCGCACGACCTGAACAAGAAGGGCTTCAGCGGCGAAGCCACGGTGCGCTCACTCGAGCCCGGCCAGTGGTTCACCCTGCTCGACCATCCGGCGCACGACTTCGATGCACCGGAAGATCGCGAATTCACCGTCACCGGCGTGCGTTTCACCGCCAACAACAACCTGCCGGACGAGCTGGCCCGGCTGTTGCCATCGCTGCAGGGCGCAAAGGTGGCCAGCAGCACGCAAGCCGCACCGTTCACGGCCCGATTCGACGCCCAGCGCCGCGGCATCCCGCTGACGCCGGACTACCAGCCCCACAGCAAGCCGACCAGCCGTGGCGTGCAGACCGCCACCGTGGTCGGTCCCCGAGGCGGTTCCGCCGATTCAAACTCGGCCGGCGAAGTCCACACCGACGAACTCGGCCGCATCAAGGTGCAGTTCCACTGGCAGCGGACGCAGGAACACCCCGACTACGGCGCCAATCTCGACGACAAGAGCAGCTGCTGGCTACGCGTCGCCATGCCCTCGGCCGGTGCCGGCTGGGGCCACCAGTTCATCCCCCGCGTCGGTCAGGAAGTGCTGGTCGACTTCCTCGAAGGCGACATCGACCGGCCGCTGGTGACCGGCGTCGTCTACAACGGCAGCCACCCGGTCCCGGCCTTCAGCGGTGCCGGCAGCCTGCCGGCCAACAAGACCCTCTCCGGCATCAAGACCAAGGAACACGGTGGTGGTCAGTACGGCGAACTGCTGTTCGACGACACCCAGGGCGAAGTGCGCACCAAGCTCAGTTCCGAGCACGGCAAGACCCAGTTGAACCAGGGCTTTTTGATCCAGCCGCGATCCGACGGCAAAGGCACACCGCGAGGCGAAGGCTTCGAACTCAGAACCGACCAGCACGGCGCGCTCCGCGCGGCGAACGGCCTGCTGATCACGACCGAAGCGGCCAACGGCGCCGGCGGTAACCAGCTCGACCGCAGCCAGGCACAATCCCAGCTCGACGCCGCCTTCGAGCTGGCCAGCAGCCTCGGCGACGTTGCCACCCACCAACTGGCCGACACCATCGAAACCGGCCCGGAAACCATCAAGGACAATGCCAAGGCCGCCAAATCCCAGCAGGGCCACCTGCACCACCTGAAGGAAGCCCTCAAAAGCTGGGCCAACGGCACCAATACCTCGAAGGACGCCAAAGGCGATCAAGCCGGTAAACAAGCCCTGATCGTCGTCAGCACCCCGGCCGGCCTCGCCCAAACCACGCCCAACAGCCAGGCCATCACCGCCGGCAGCAACCTCGACCTGATCGCCCAACGCGACACCCAGCAGACTTCAGGACGGCGCTGGCTGCACAACGTCGGCGAACACATCAGCCTGTTCGTCAGTGGTGTGAAGGGCCAGATCGCGCTGAAGCTGATTGCGGCCAAGGGCAAAGTCCAACTTCAGGCACAAAGCGACAGCATCGACATCAACGCAGCGAAAGATCTAGCCAAAACCGCCAACCAGAAAATCGTCGTCAATGCTGGCCAGGAAATACTGCTGACCTCGGGCGGTGCCTATATCAGGCTCAAGGGCGGCAACATCGAGATCCATGCCCCGGGCAAGATCGACGTCAAAGGGGCGAGCCACAGTTTTGAA
The DNA here is from genome assembly GCF_050916355.1 of Jeongeupia wiesaeckerbachi. Classification (GTDB taxonomy): domain Bacteria; phylum Pseudomonadota; class Gammaproteobacteria; order Burkholderiales; family Chitinibacteraceae; genus Jeongeupia; species Jeongeupia wiesaeckerbachi. The sequence continues at coordinate 3,531,439 of NZ_CP136946.1, read as the reverse complement.
GGACCGGCCAGCATGAACACCGTGATGCCGATTCTGCCGAGTGACGATGCTTCATGGGTAAAGGCCGCCGCATTCTATGACGACGCCTGGAATACGCCTTGGCCACTCGAGAACCTCAAGGTGGATGTGAACAACAAGACGATCGCGAACGCTCTCAAGGTCGACCTGACGGATCGGAGCAAAAAGTAATGGCGAATAGTGGGGAACAGAGCAAGCATGTGCTCGCGCCAAAAGACGGGTCAGTCACCATCGAGGCCAAACCGACGGTCACCGAGAAAGAAATCTTCGATGACAGGCAGCTGATCATTCAGCGCCTAGATGCGGCCTACCTGAATCTGGTCGATACCATGGCGCCGTTTCAGCGCAAATGGGATGCCGATCCGATTTCTGCGCTTGCTGACGCAACCTGGTCGGGGGCTTCCGCCGGCGTGAGCGGCTGGGGCGAAGATTTCGCTGAAATGTTCGAGAAGAAAACCTGGGTCGCATTGGGTGACAAGATCAGCGATGCGGCAGGATCGGTCTATGACACTGCCGGCGTGTACGCGATTCGCATGCAGAACGACCTGACCGCACGGGCAAACAAGGCCGCCGGCGTTATCGAGAACGCCGACAAGACGCTAATGAACTGGGCCTGGTGGCAAGCCAACTACGACGAGGCGGCGCAAAGCGCGCAAGCAAAGCTCGCCGCTGTTCAATCGACGGTCAATCAGACGGTCAAAACTGCGACTGAGGCGGCCGAGAAAGCTCGCAAAATCTACGCTCACCGCGAGGCCATCCTTAATCTGCCAACGCTGATTGCGAAGGGAGATCCCAAGCCGATCCAGTCGTTTGTCGATACGGTCCTGATGGACATCGATCCGGAGCTGGCCAAAGACATCAAGAACGATCCGAACTTCTACGTCGTGCTTGAAATCATCGCCGACCACGACAGCGTGCTGTCCTACCTTGGTTATGCGAGCCTGACTTTCGAGGCAGTCCCACCCAACTTTTACGCCTACCTCGCAGCCAAAGGTGGGGCCTACCTGATGATCGAGGTCATCCTGCTGGTCGTGACCGCGTTGCTAACCGTCGGGGCTGCTGCCGCGGCGAGAATTACAGCGCTGGCAGCCAGAATTGCAGCCAGCAGTGCCAAGGTGGCAGGGGTCGCAAAAAAGATCGAGCGGGCTATGGAGGCATTCAACGCGTTCACGCGCAGCATCGAGGATTTTTCGGATGCTGCGAACCAGCTACACCGCTTGGGGGACAAGCTGCGACAAGCACGTCAGCGCGGGTTACGAGTGAAGGGAAACACGCGGAGCACCATTACCGCGCGACGCGAGGCGATCAAGCGCGACAAGAAGTGCCGGATCTGCGGCAGCTCCAAGCATACGACGCCGCGTGGCCACATTGGCACCGTTGTGTACGAGTAATCGGAATAGGAATAGGCAAAATATATGCTTGGCAATGCGGCAAAAGACAGCCATTACCTGAAGCGAATTAAAGATGCGACGGCCGATATGCCAGAGCACCCACGTCATTTCGGTGTACTGATGCAGGCGCATCATATTATTTCGGCAGAAGGCGTAAAACGATCCGGTCTGGGCAAAGAGCTCGCTCAGTTCGGTTACGATATCAACCTGCTTCCCAATTTGGTTTTCATTCCATCGACGTTGCAGGGTGCGTGCCACCTTGGTGTGCAGCCACATCGTGGCAATCACACAGCCTTGTTGGAAGCTGATGAGGGTGATGACGATAGCCAACACCCATTGACGTATCACGATATGGTCAAAACGCGAGTGGCTGAGCTGGAACATCTTCTGACCGACAATTGTCCTGCCGAAGATCCAGACCGTAGAAAAAAGATAAAGCATAAAATGGATGCAGTCAGTAAGAGCATTCTAGCTCTTATTCAGAAAGCGCCCGGACGGGCGCCGCTAACAAGGGTTGCAATGCCATTTATGTCTGGACACCTTGATGGGTGTTCCGGCGTTGATTCCGTTTCCGCTCGTTCACGGGTAAAAAATCCATGCCCGGTCGGTCGGGATCATAATATGAAACAGGGCCCCGGACAGAAGTCCGAGGGCATCAAATATCGGCGAGTCGCCGAATTTTCTTTGATGGTAGGTCGATGAAATGAGCAAGTACAATAAAGACTACTATTTTATTTTGAAACCGCAAGATGAACGACTTCCGGAAATGACGCCGGATGAGGATACCGCGTCCACACGCTATCGTTTTACCGTTCTTCCTGTGGGGAGTAAGCCGCTTATTTTTCGCAATGGTGCTCTTGACTATCAAAACACAGCCAAATTGAAACAAATTGATCCACCTCCCACAATACTTTTCGATGGATCCAATATTTTAGTTAGAGATGAAATTCGAGATCGCTTGGTCGGATTGGATATTTCGGATTTGGCTATCCAGCCGGCAATTTATATTGACCACAAGAACGAGTGGCACGAAAACTATTGGTATTTGACGTTCACAAAGTATTTTGAGTGCTGGGACAGAAAAACATCGGTTTATGATGTGGTTGATCTCGAAGATGAAATTCGGCATGAAGTGTACACATACTCACTTGATGACGAAAAAATTGAAAGCGTGCAGTTAAAGGATCGTCAACTTTTCAAAATGGGCGGGACGATGGAAGGGAACGTAGTGGTGCATAAATCCATTGCATCACTGTTCAGTATCGATGGCGCGGTTTTGGTGCCTATTGCCGACTTTGGCGTTACTTATCCATAGGCTGATTGGCTGCCCATTTAGAGTTAAGCCCAGCACCGCTGGGCTTTTTGATTTTGTTGCCTTAGGTGATTAGTGGTTAGGGTGAAAAGAGAGTTTGGCTTTATAAGTCACCTTACATAAAGAAGGGATTAAACTACAAAAAGTGGTCTCCTTATATTTTGAAGCAGGGGCGTTGAAATGTCCAAATATAATAATGATTACTATTTTCTGTTTCGCGAAACAGATGAACGCATCCCGTTGATGACGGCTGATGAAGAAACGGTCTCCAGAAAGTACGCATACCAAGCGGCCTTGGTTGGAGAGAAGCCGTTTGTTTTTCACAATGGGTCAATTGACTGGCAAAAAGCAAATAAGACAAAACCACTGTCTGTACCGCCAGATGTGCTGTTTAACGGTGCTGATGTACTGGTAGATTGACCTGCAACTCCGGAGGTCGTTGAACGCTTTGGCAGGGCGTGTCGGTTGCAACCGTAGTTGGTCGCAAAGCGGATTCTAGCGATACGTTCACGTCCGGCCGTAACCGGCCAGGAATGGCTATCGGCTAGGGGCCGCTACTGGCCTCGGAATTGGCTTGCAGGTGTCGACCGAAGCCGGGACGGACTCAATCCGGCCAACTTGGTTTATCCGCGCACATCACGCCATCGTCAATCGTCGCCGCCTGCATGCTGCCTGCCATCGCTTGAATCACGATGTAATAGAGGTCTTCCTGCGACCGATTGCGCCAGGTGCGCACACCCTCCGGAGCTACGCGGATCACGCTGCCTTCCTGCACGTTGATGACGGTGCCATCCACGAGAAATTGGCCGCTGCCACGAAGGAAGATATACAACTCTTCATGCGCGGTATGTTTGTGGTTAAAGGGCATGCTTTGCCCGGCGCCGAGTTTATTAATCGATACTTCCATGCCGCTCATGGCGAGCGGTTCTTTCAGGAACAGCTTGCCCGGATAGCCGCGCCCCTTGCCCTGCGGGAGAAAGAACTGATAGTGGTCGAGATCGCCGAGTGCGCCGACATGTGCGCCCGAAAAATTCAGGCCTTGGATGGTTTCCAGTGGGGTGGCATTCATGGCTTTTCCTCCTTTTTTATAAATGTGTATATACATATAAATGGGGTAAAAAATTACTCCCCGACTTTTTGCACCAGATGAAAGACCGTGCGGGTCAAGCCATCTAGATCGACGTCATGGGCGAGTCTGGCGAATTCTTTTTGCGCGTTTTTCCATAGCGGCTCAGCGTCTTGCAAGCGCTGCAACCCGGCTTCGGTGATGTTCCAACAGCGCTGACGGCGGTCGGCCCCGGTCGCGACGTCGATCCAGCAATTGTTCTGAATGATCTTCAAGGTTCGGGTCAGGGTGGTGCTATCCATCGCCAAGGCTTCGGCCATTCCGCCGGTGGTCATGTCGGGGCAGGCTGCCAGCAGCTTCAAGATGCCGAATTGCGTGATCTTGACGCCGGAAGGTTTGAGAATCTGGTCGTACAGTTGTGTGACGACTCGCGACGCTTGCCGCAGCGAGCCGCAATAACAGGGTAGCCGGATGGGGTTCATGGCGTAGGCTTGTTTGACGTTGAGTGTAACTATATATGTATATACACATTATTAAAATAACCAAGTTGAGGTCATTGTTGTGTAAGTAATGGTGCTACGATGGTTTGAGCAAGGGAGGGTGCCCATGAGTACTCAGCGCCTCACTTCTTTGGCGAAGCAAAGAAAGTAGCCCGCCAGCCGGGCGGAACCGACGGTTTTGTCTTCGATATAAGGGGGCAATTGGCGCGATCTGCTGTTGGCGCATCAAGGAAAGTTAGCGCTAGATGCGCTGATTCCTGCTGTTGAAAACGCGAACGGGACAGCGTTACTGTCCCGTTCGCGTTGAGCGGGACGCTTTAAAACTCCACGTCGTAACTCACCGGTCCCTTCTGATAATTGGTATGCCGCAACCAATCCGACGGATAAGTGATGTACACGTTGAATGCCGCAGGACTGCCAGCGTTTGGGACGACGCGCGGCTGACCATTTAGGACACTTGACGTGCCTGGGGGGCGTCGTTGCATCGAACACGACTTGGCCAGGCGCCCCGCACACGATGCAGAAGGACATGCCGCTTTGTGTGTCGTGTGCAGCAAAAGTCTGGCTTTGTGTCGCTCAGCGTTCAAGCTCTGCAAAAACGACAGTCAGGCTTGGAAATGACGAGTAAATAAGACGTCTCGAGTGGGTCTGCCGTAAATTGAAAAGCCCCGCCGATGCGGGGCTTTTCAATTTTCTAGGCTAATGAAGGCGCGAGCATGCCGTTACTGAGCTTTGGTGCTTACCAGAACCCGATTGCGCTGGCATTGCCGGCGCCCCCCGTCGCCGGTGCTGCCCCTTCACTGGCGCCAGCCCAGGGCGACCATGTGTTCGGTGATGTCATTGGCACCATCGAAACCGCATTGCAGTCGATTTTTGGTGGTGGCGCGAACTGGCGGACGCGGATGCACAGCTTCAATCCGGTGCTTGCGACGCTCTGGGCGGGATTGGCCGCGCTGGACTTTGGTCATGGTGCCAATCCTCCCATCGTGACGCGTGCCGGGGCGCCGGAGCCCGATGAACACTCTCACCTGTTTGGCGGCTATTCACAACGCTTCCAGTGGCAGCTGTGCGAACTTGTTTGCACGGGTTACACCCCCGGCGCCGGCGGCAACAACATCGAGGTCCGCTTGATCGGTGGTGCCACCAAGGCGTGGCGCAAAAAAGTCCTGGCCAGCTTTGACGACCTGCTTGCCCACCTGGTCGACAGCACTGCGCTGGCGTTCTACATCGCCACACCGAATGCAGTCCGTGCCGCAGCACCGAATGCAATTCGACACCCGGCTGTTTCGCTCGTCGCGGCAAATACCTTTGCGGCGGCCAACCATGGCACCGGGAGGGCTAGAGTCAACACCGTTCTGGCGAAGTACACCGGCCTGCGCAGCGGCTTCGAGTCGGTGCTGAGCCGTTTGGAGAGCGAAGGGGGCACTCGAACGTTTGATCCGGTCAACGACACTTGGTCGTGACTTCGTGCCTTGAGCGGGATCGTTGCGAGAGGCAGGCCGAGGAGGCCGGGCAGGGATCGGCGTCGTTCTCGACGGCGGTACGCAAGCCCCATCTCTTCCAGCAGCCAGACGCCACGGGCAGCGCTCGCTTTGCCGAATCGGTGATCGTGTCCGCGATCCCGTACGCGCAATTTGCGGCACAGGCGCCAACCACCGTCCTCGCTTTAGCCCAACCGCACCCAGTCGGTAGCTTCAAGCACATAGGGCGTGAACAAGAAATCCCGGATCTTGATGATCCGGCCTTCCGCCCAATCGATCAGCACAAAATGCGCGGGTCTTTCCATAGCCCCGGTGCTGTCGAAGACCAGCATGGCCGGCTGCCCTTCGACCGCGCCGAGGGCGAAGCGCCATTTGGTCACTTCGGCATAACGGGTGAAGTACATGCCGATCTTGTCGCGCCCGGCCAGTTGCAGCCGGTTCACCAGATCAAGCTTCACGTCATCGGCGAGCATGGCGCGGACGGCGTCGAAATCGCCGCTCTGAAACAGCTGGACATAAGCGCTGATCTTCTGCCGGTCTGAATCGGACAGTAGCGGCAGTCGGGCATCATCGGGCGCTTGCGCGAGTTGCCGCAGCGCGGCGCGCCCGCGCTGTAGCGCCGATTTGGCGGCGGGCGGCGAGCAATCGGCGATATGGGCGATCTCGTCGACCGAATGACCCAGCACATCCTTGAGGATGACCGCGCAGCGCTGCAGCTCCGGCAGCCGCAGAAACGTCTGAAAGCCGATCGCGACGATTTCCGCCTCGGGCAGGGCCTCGGCTTCGATGTCGTCGGTGAGCGGCACGACCGTGTGCCGCGATCTCTCGCGCAGGAAGTCGAGGCTGGTGTTGTGGGCGATGCGAAACAGCCAGCCGACGACATTGTCGACCACGGCGCCCTGGGCTTGGGCGTCAAGGGCTTTGACTAGCGTGTCCTGCAAGACATCTTCGCCATGGACCGCCGATCCGGTCATGCGCGCGCAGTAGCGATGCAGGCGCGGCCGCAGCGCGATCAGGCAATCTTCGAATTCGGCCGTGTTCATGGATTGAGATCCACCGCGCTGGCGCGTTCTTGTTCTGCGAAGGCTTGGGCCGCAATGCCGATGAGCACCTTGGACAGCGCGGCCGCTTGTGACAGGAAGGGCGAGTGGCTGCTTTCCAGTGTGTGGGCCGTGGTTGTGCTGCCGATGGCGGCGTCAACCGTCGCAATCATGTGATCCTGACCGGTCAAGGGAATCGCGCGATCCTGGGTGCAGCGGATGTAATGGCGCGGCACCGTGCCAAACCGGCCGGGCGTGATGGCCGATGGCGCCAGGGCGCCGGCGTTCGATTCGTCATAGTGAAGTTGCGCCGCTGCCTGCGCGAATTCGGGCTCCGGCACGTCGGCATAGAACGTCGCTTTGAGCAGCGATCGGTAGACGGGATCGGTGGATGCGGGATTGATTCTGGTCGCACCGATGGCGACGGGATCGCCGATGAACAGCCCGGGCGCGAGCGCCGACGACAGGGCTTCATGCTGGAGCATCGCCAGCAGGGTCATGCCGTTCGGCACCATGAACGCCGCCAGATAGACGACGGCCAGTAGCTGATCCGGCAGTTGCTCGGCAACGGCCGAAATCGTCATCCCGCCGGCCGAGTGTCCGACCAGGATGACCTTGCCGTCGCTGAGTGCTGCCGCTTTTTTGACCAGGTCGACGACCGCCTGCGTTCGCGCTTCCTGCGTCACGCCGGCGACGGGGGACGGTTCGGCGGCGAACGCTGCCGGGTCGAATGGGCGGCGACCGAGTGAGGCGGGCGCGATGGTATTGACCCCGGCGCCGGGCAGGTCGAGCGTCAACGCCGTGTAGCCCTTGGCTTCAAGAATGGGCGTCACTTTGTCCCACGCCGAATGGTTGTGCCATCCGCCGTGGACCAGAACAAAAGCTGCTGCTGACATTGCTGAGTCCTCTTCGTCTGTCTTGATGATCGCCATGGATCATCGATATACGCTGCATGAGCGGCCGCCCGCCGAGGCGAGCCGCGGGATGGGGTCAAACTTCCCGATCGTCGAAAAGGAACATTTGCACGCCCGAATCATCGGGCGCAAAAAGCCGGCGATCCGCCGCAGCCGCTTGGCCCTCCGCGCTGGCAAACGCCTTTTCGATCGCCGCCAGATCGTCGAAGTACAGCGTGCCGATCCGATGAATGTTGGCAGCGCCTGCGGGTGTGGCAATGCGGCCGTCGCTGACTTCATACTTCCTCAGGCCCGGCAGCTTTTTGGCGAGCGGCACGTGGATGTCGAAGTAATGCCGATCAAATGCCTCGACGTTCTTTGGTGTCGGGTAAATCACGACCATTCGCGCCATGGTGGTGCTCCTTTGTGGCTGGGGTGAGACTGCTTGCGGTCATCGTCAAAAGCTGTCGCTCAGCACCGCCGAGCCCACGACCGATTCCAGGCTCGCCAGCGCGATGATCTGCGGGAAATAGGCTTGCATGCGCGGATCGCTGCGCATTGCCTCGACGGCGGCGGGGCTCTCCCACTCGGAATAGATGACGACGCTGGCGCCGTCCAGCGCCGGGATCAGCCGGGTCGTTTTCCAGCCGTGCAGCGTGCGGATCACCGTGTCGGTGTTCTGCTTCAACAGCGCGATCAGCGCATCCTGCTTGCCGGGTTGGACCTTCAGCAGATTGATCAAAATGACGGAATCGTCGGCCATGGCAGGTCTCCTTCTGTGTTGGACACACTAAAGACGAGCCACGGGGTGGAAACGGATCGCGACGTAGAAAATATTCTGGAGATCATTTGGAGGAGGGCTTTGCAACGCCAGTGCGCTGAGCTGACGCAGTCATCGCCGAGCGTACTCCGACAGCCGCCAAATCGGCGCTTCAGCGCTGGCCCGCGATCGGCGCAGGGCCGTGCCGCGAAGCAAATCCCCTTGGGAAGCGCGGGAGCACCGGCCGTCTCGGTTTGCCTTGCATCAGCTACTGGCGAAGCAGTCGCCCGCCAGCCGGGGACCGGCGGTTGGCAGCCAACGCAATCCACAATGGCGTGCCAATCGTGCCAAGCTGATTGTTTACGCAGGAGCGCCTCGATGACGATAGAACTTGATCACTTCATCGTGTCTTGCCGAGACAAGGCCGCATCGGCCAAGGTGCTGGGCGAGTTGCTCGGAGTACCTTGGGCGGAGACGGGCTTGGGGCCGTTCGCGCCGGTGTACATCAACGAAGGCTTGACGCTCGACTTCTTTGAAACCGGTGAAGATTTCCCGGTCGAGCATTATTGCTTTCGCGTGGGGCCGGACGAGTTCAACGCCATCCTCGACCGCATCAAGGCCGCGGGCATTGCCTATCGCAGCTCGGTAAATGGCCCGGTGGATCGGCAGATTGGCGCGGTGTACGGCAATGTTTACTGGAACGAGCCGGATGGGCATCAGTGGGAGTTGCTGACGGTGAGCTATGCCCGTCGGGGCGCCCAGAGCGGCTAACCCGGCTGGCTTGCCGTAATCACGTGTGTTGCCGAAGGGAATCTCTTAATACCCTTGGAGTATTCGCTGCGCTCAGCCCATCGGCTGGGTAGGGTTGATACGGCGTCCCATCTCGGCGGCAAAAGGCCCAGCAGGGCCTTTCGCTTCTAGTATTCGACTGCGGAATCGCAGCCGTCTGCAGTCGTACCGAATCACTGCGCTTCGACAAAGAGCTTGAGCTTTTGCAGGGCAATGCCCCATTCGTGCCCGATCACTTCCAGCGTCTGCCTTGCGGCTTCGATCTGCGCCGGGTCCAGCTGCCACAAGCGCTCCCGCCCGAGCTTCACATCGCGCACCACACCGGCCTCGGCCAGCACCTGCAGGTGCTTGGTGACGCCCTGGCGGCTGATGTCGGTGTTGGTGGTGAGCTGGGCGATCGAGAACGCGCCGCCGGCGCAGAGCACGGCGACGAGTTTCAGCCGGGTTGGATCGCCCAGCGCGGCGAACACCCGCGCCAGCGTGTCGCTGGCATGGATGACGCCGGATACCCCGTCGGCCGAGGCCAGAGCGGGAGAGGGCGAAGCATTAGGCGCTGGCATAGCGGGCGATGTTCTCCAATTGTGCCGCCCAGCCGTGATCGTTCATCCGGAAGGCTTCGAGCCGGCGGTGCGGCGGGACGTTGTCGAAGCCGGATTCGACCACAGTCAGCAGCGTGGCGTTCTCCGGCGCGTCCTTCAGCGTGAATACCACGCGGGTCGGCGTTTCCAGCTCGTAATCGACGTTGGGTTCGACCGGGTACGGATGCCAGTGATAGGACAGCAGCTGCTGCGGTTCGATCCGTTCGATCACGACGTCGAACTGGATGTGCTCGAAGCCGGAAATGGTGATCGGCCCACGGGTGCGCTGGCCGGGCGCGAAGGACTGGCCTTTTAGGTTGGCGCCGAACCAGGTGCCGAAGGTTTCGGCATGCGACAGCGCATGCCAGACGCGTTCGCGCGGGGCGTTGATGACGATATGGCGTTCGACGCGATCCGAATTGCTCACAGTGCTCATGGGGTCGTCCTTTCGGCAACTTGCTCGATGGGTACGGCGGGATGGGCCTCGGCCGGGCGATAAGGGGTGCCGGTACCGGTGGCCGTGTACAGCTGCAGGCTGGTGAGGAAATTCTGCCAGCCGTTGCGGCATAAATCGTAGCACTCGAACTCCGGCACCAGACCGATATGTTCGAAATCCAGCCGGGTCTGCCCATCACCGGCGGCGGCAAGGCGGAACACGATCTGCGTACCGACCCATTCGTCCTTGCGGGTGAAATGCTCGATGTCGGTGTGCGCTGCGGTGCACAGCCAGTGCACTTCGCGTCCCGCCACCAGCTGCTCGATACGCATATGCATGTAATGCGGCCCGAAGCGGAAGCGCAGTTCGCTGCCAACGTTGCTGGCTGTATCGACATCGCTATCCTGCGTCCACCAGCCGCGCAGGCCTGCGGGCGTGGTGAGGGCGGCGTAAACGGTGGCCGGTGTCGCTTCCAGAACGAGGCTTTGCTGATAGTGGTGCATGGCGGATCTCCATAGTGCAACCAATTGGTTGCTTCTTGCAGTATGCGATCACAAGCCAAAATAGCAACCATTTGGTTGCTATTTGATGCGGCATGAAGCTGGCGGATGCCATCAAACCACCGGGCCAAACCACAGCCTTGCTGGCGTGGCGCCGCATCGATGGCAAAAAACGGCGCCGCGGTGAGCAGACCAACGGTCGGTTCACGCTGACCGCCTCGGCGTTGTGGCCGGGTTGCTGACGCGCGTGTGCCCTTGCGTCCATGAGACCCGCACGTGGGCCGCCGAGGTAAAATCACCCGCCTCGGGTACAGCCAAGACAAAGTGAGTCCAGCAATGAGCAATGAACTGAAAATCGAAGACCTGCAGCTCGGCACCGGCAAGGAAGCCGTCAAGGGCGCACTGATCCGCAGCCATTACACCGGCTGGCTGGAGGACGGCACCCAGTTCGATTCGTCGCACGATCGTGGCCAGCCCTTCCAGTGCGTGATCGGCACCGGTCGGGTCATCAAGGGCTGGGATCAGGGCATGATGGGGATGAAGGTCGGCGGCAAGCGCAAGCTGTTCGTCCCGGCGCATCTGGCCTATGGCGAGCGGCAGATCGGTGCGCACATCAAGCCGAATTCGAACCTGATATTCGAGATCGAGCTACTGGAAGTGCTGACGCGCGACGACTGAACATGCCTGGGCCTGCCTTGGGCCGTTGGCTAACGCCGCTAGCGACGGGGCGTGACGCGGACGCTCGGGCGGGCTTGTTCGATACAGACACGCGGCCCGCGGCAAGCGATCCGGCCTGGCTTGCCGAGACTTGCTGCGCGGGTGCGCGCTGTTTAGAGAACGTCGTGAATGTTGTCTTATGCCGGGCAGACGGCCACTGGACGTTGGTTGGGGTAGGCCGGTTTGGACTCGGGTGCATCCGGGTACGCGACGGGTTCGGTGATCAGAACCGGCGCCAGGGCATCGCGAGCAATAGCGTCGGCATCAAGCACGAAATCGGTCCAGAAGCCGGGCCGGCTACTGCCGGCCTGCATGAACCAGCGGGTGTGCTCGGTCGGGATGCCCAGCACATAAAGTTGCCGGTTGGGGACGCCATTTGAATCCAGCGGATGATAGGGTGAGCCAGACACCGCAACGCCGCCGGTGTCGAAGGGCGCGTCGCCGTTGCGATTGACGTAGCTGGTCCAGATGCCTTTGCGCAGCAATTGCTGCGTGAGCGGGGCCTTGTCGCTGCCGATATTGGTGCTCGGGATACGGGCATCGATCAGCGTGCTGACTGCCGTAGCCGAGCCTTGCACATGCGGCGACGCGAGTACAAAGCGCTGGCTGGCGGGCTCGCAACGGATCTCGACAGCCGGGCCGACGATGCGCAGCACGCCGGCCTTGATCAGTGCGCGCGCTTGCCTGACCCGGAACCGGGGAGGCCCTGCCGCCAGGAAGGCGCTGCGTGGCACATACCAGTCGAAGAAAACACCCCGGTGCGACTCAGGCGCAAGCCCGCCGAAATCGACCAGACTGCGAATGATGGCGCGCGTGTCGCGAATCACGTCGAGGGCAGCCTTGAGCGGTGAATCGACATTGCCCTCTTCGGCATGGGCGAGGTCGGCGTCGATTTCGGCCAGCAATGCGCGGACAAAGGCATCGGGGTGATCGAACGTCCGATCTGCGAACGGATGGGCGATGCGGTCGAGGTCGACCGGCGCAGTTTCGCTTTGGCCGTATTCAGCGGCGAAGAATCTGATGGCGTCGACGCTTTCCAGCCCTTGCACTTCGACCGCGCGACGGAATGCGGCCGCACGTGCTTCACCCTGTTGCTGGCGGATCAACGTCTGGTAATACACCAGATTCACTTCGGCCAGCAGCAAGGGAACGATCTGGACGGCGAAGTCGACCGGCCCGGCCTGACGGATGGACTGCGCACGCGCCATGGTGAAAATGGCCGGTTCATAGCGGTAATTGGCGTGCTTCTGATTCCGACCACGGGCGAGCAGCAGCATACTGCTGCGCGAGCCCCCCAGCAGCACCGGCTCCCGGCCGGACGGCAGGTAGTGCAATTCGCCCTCCGTCTCGACAAAGCGGCCACCGCGACCGAGCGTCAGTGCCGCCATGACGTCGTAGAACGACAGCCCCAGGCCGATGATGCCAACGTTCGATCCTGGCGGGATATCGTCCAGCGGCATATCGGCCGCTGAATCGCCCTGGATGTAGCGCAGATCCGGCTGCGCGCCGGCAAAGTCGGCGTAGGCCTTGTCGCGCCCGCTGGGCGTAGGCTGGCTGTGCCCTGGCACCAGGACCACGCGATCGGCGTCGATGCTACCGCCAGACGCCAGCGCCAATCGATAGCCGCCAAGGTGCTCGGCGATATCGAGCACGGTGTCGGTCAACTGATGCAGCTGCGCCCGGCCTTGCAGTGCTGCTACAACGCTGCCGAATACAAATTGCATATACCGACCATAACGGGCGCGCGAGGCATAACTGTTGGGGCCGGTATACGTGCCCGGGTCGGTGTCTCGCCACCACAGCGCGAGCGACGGACCGGCGCCGGGGCGTGCGGGGCCGCCGTCGGCAGTCCCGGAGAACGCCGAGACCTCGTCGGCCACGGTGTTCATCAGATACCAGTCTGGCTGGTCGGTGCGCCAGATGCGGCCGCAGCCGACCTGGTTGGCGTCGATCAGATGGATATGCAGGCGCAAGGGGTCGGTGTGCGCCTGGGACAGGATGGCCGCAAGGCGCTCCATCACCGCCAGGCCGCGCGGGCCGCTGCCGATAATGGCAATGCGGTGGAGCGGTGCGTTGGTGTTTGTGTGTTCCGGTGTCATGGTGTGTGCATTCGCTAAGTTAGGGACTCAGACGGTCACGAGCGGGTTGGAGCGGCGGGCTTTGGTGTCGGCGATCGCGGTGCGAATGCGTTCGACGGCGGCGGTGACGACATCGGTCGAGGTTGCAAAGGAAAGACGGATGTATCCCTCGCCCCCGGCGCCAAACGCACTGCCGGGGGTGACGACCACGCCGGCTTCGCGCAGCAGCCATTGCGTGACCTCGGCCGAGCTGCCCAAGCCCAGCCCGCTGATATCGGCGAAGGCATAGAAGGCGCCGTCGGGGTCGATGCAGCGCAGGCCATCAATGGCATTCAGCCCGTCAACCACACGTTTGCGGCGCAGGTCATAAGCCTCACGCATGGCGGTGATCGGTGCCTGATCGCCGGTGAGCGCGGCGAGCCCGCCTTGCTGGATAAAGGCACCGGCGCACCCGACGGTGTGCTGGGTTGCGGTGAGGGCCGCGTCGATCAGGTCGCGAGGGCCGGCGATGTAGCCAAGACGCCAGCCGGTCATCGCATAGGCCTTGGAAAAACCGTTGATGGTCAGCGTGCGATCGCTGGCCTTGGGCAGGCTGGCGATACTGATATGCGGCTTGCCGTAGGCGATTTTTTCGTAGATTTCGTCAGCGATGATGACGAGGCCGTGCTGTTCGGCAAAGTCGGCGATCAGCGCGGCCTCGTGTTCGTCGAGCATATGGCCGGTGGGGTTGTTGGGGGAGTTGATAAGGATCGCCCGAGTGCGCGGCGACAGCTTTTGCGCCAGCGCAGCAGCGGTGAGTGCGAAACCGTTGCTGGCGTCGAGCGGCAGTTCCACGGCCTGAGCGCCCATCATCTGAGCCATTGCCTTGTAGCTGACCCAGCTCGGGGTTGGAATGATGACCTCGTCACCGGGCCCGAGCACCGTCATCAGTGCGACAAACAGCGCGTGTTTGGCCGACGGCGTGACCACGACCTGGGTTTGCGGATCGATGACGACGTGGTTGTCGAGGGCCAGCTTGCCGGCGATCGCGTCCAGCAGTGCGGGAATGCCGCGGCTGGGTGTGTAGTGCGTCCAGCCGTCGTCGATGGCCGTGCTTGCGGCTGTCGAGATATGGGCGGGCGTGGCGAAATCGGGCTCGCCGCCACCCAGGTCAAGCAAGGAAATACCGCGGGCGCGCAGCGACTGCACCATATCGAATAGCGCATAGGTGGCAGATGGGGCGATCTCGGCAAGCAGGGGGGAGATGCGTTTAGGCAATTCGTTCTTCCTCGAAGGCCGGCATGGCTCGCCGCCATGCCGGGGCGCGATTTAGGCCAGCTTGAGCTGGGTTTGTTCTTGCTGTGCGGGTGAGAGCGGCACCGCGAGTAGCGACGCCAGCGCAATCAGCCCCCAGACGACGTTCCAGGACGAAATCGACAGCACGAGCGGAATCAGCAGCGGGGTGAAGAAGGCCGACGAAAAGACCGTCGTCCCTTCCATGCCGATCGCGGTGCCCGCGCGGCCAGCGCCGGCCATCGCGGCGATTTCGGTGTAGGCAACGCCATGCCACGCGTTGGCAAGGATGCCGCTGACACTGACCAGCGCGAGCACCAGCAGCGTGGGGGCCTGGTTCGCAAACACCAGGCCCAGGGTGGCTAGGCCGGCCAGCAAGCCGATGCCGCGAATGACGCTGCGACGGTTCTTGTGCTTGTCGGTATAGCGGCCGCTCCAGACGCGCAGCACGGCGCCGCCGACCTGGACGATGATCAGCGTCGTCGAAAGCGTGGCGATCCCGACCTGGCGTTCATCGTGCAAGTAGATGCCGGCGAAGGTCAGGATGGCGATTTGCGGTGCGGTGAGCAGGCCGCTGGCCAGCGCCAGGCGCCACACGTCGAGGCGGCGCAAGGGCGAGCGCGGGTCAACGGCCCCGGACGCCGCTGGGGCGACTTCGGCTTCATGGAGCCAGATCCACGTGGCGATGGCACTCGCCAGGCAGAAGAGCGCCAGCACGGCGTAGACCGTGGTAAAGCCGTAGTGCTGTGCCAGGCGGGGCAGGATCGCTGCGCCGATGGCGCCGCCGACCGGGATGGCGGTCTGCCGGATGCTCATGGCGAAGCCGCGTCGCGCATCGGTAAACCACGTCATGATGGCGCGGCCGGACGACGAGTTGACGCTGGCGCCCAGTGCGCCAACCAGAATGAAGCTGATGCCCAGGACCGTGGCGCTTGGTGCGCCGTGTTCCGTGGGGACGACAAACGCCGACATGATGGCCAGCATCGAACCCATCAGCAGCAGACCGGCCAGCAGCACCCGCCGATCACCCAGCTTGTCGGTCAGCAGGCCCCAAAGGATTTCGGAGACCCCGACCCCCAGCGCCATGCAGCCGAGCACGAAACCGAGCTGGTTGTTGCTGAGGTGGTAGCCGGTGCGCATCAGGATGCCGATGACCGGAATGCCGGAAAACGCGGCCGAAAAGCTGGCCTGCGCGGCAAAACCGACGCCGAGCACGGTCCAGCGGTGATTGGGGCCGAAGCGGCGTGCGCCGGTTTCCGGCGCTTGGCGCGATTGAGTCATGTTGTTTCCTCTTTTTGCGGCGTGAAAGATGTACGGAGGTCGCTCAATCGGCGACGCAGCCAGGCGTGCCATTCAGCCATTTGTCCGCGTGCCGGTCGGCGGCGGACTGGTTGCGAAATGCGTAGGTCTTGAGCAGCCAGCGGGAGCGGGTGCCGTTGGGGTCGTTGATTTCGATTTTTTCGCGGTTGTGCAGCGCGTCCTGGTTGGCGAACACCAGCAGGTCGCGGTCGAGCAAGCGGTGGCGAGTGCGCTGGGCGCGGGTCAGTGCGCTCTTCATCGCAATCAGCGCATCCTTGGCGATCTCGGGGGCCTGAGGCGCGACCCGGGTCATCGAGTCGAGGTAGCGGAAGCTGTGATGGTTTTCGAGGATGGGATGCACCTCGGAGATCACCTGCGCTTTGTTGGTATCGCGCGAATACACATCGAACGGCGTAATGAAATGGGGCAGGCGCAGTGTCGCCTGCTCGTCTGCCGAAAGATGCGCCAGCAGGTCGCGGCCATCGATATAGCCCGTATAGACGAGGTCATCGGCCGGGCAGCGCATGCCCAGCAGCGCGATGAAATCGGCACGCACCGAATGGGCGGTGCGGTCGTTGTGATAGACCAGCTCGCTATCGCTGAACCCGGTCTGCATGCCGCTGTAGCGGTTGATCGCGATGACGTCGGTGAAGAAGTCGCCGTTGTTGCGGCTGCCGTAGGCCAGCTGCGGCGTCTGGGTGAGACGCGCGAATAGCGCCAGGAAGGCTTCGCCGATATAGGTCCGCTTCTTGGCGTACTTGTCGGCAACCGGATCGTCGAGATCGAGCTCCGGCAAGTCAGCGTCGATCGGGCAGTTGCGCAGAACATGGATGTCCGAGATCGCTTGCTCGCGATCGGTACGGATCTTGTCGCAGAGCGCGCGAAAGAAACCAGGTACATCGTTGCCGCGTACGAGGCTGTCGACCTCGGCAACGAAGTGGGCGTGGTGCTCGTAGGGGTTGCCGGGAATCGATTTGAGCAAGGCGAACAGAACGTCGTGCTCATCGGCCGTGAAAGTGTGTAGTGGCTGCATGATGGATTTTCTTGGGTGTCAAACCTTGCACCAAGGGTGGCTGGTGCTTCTCCAGCGGCTGTACTCGGCTTGGTCGGTGATTTCCAGGTGATGCATGGTCTGGAATTCCCGGCTGGCCCCGGCACGCCTTTTTACTGTACCTACTGTTATGTTTTTTGTGCAACTACCAGCGTACTGCTCAAGAAAAAAACCTCATGACCTCAGCTTGGAAGCGGAGATACGTGCAGTATTGGCGTTATCTTTGAAGGTTTTGCTCGTTTTTCGTGTTGTTACTTGAAATTCTTAGGTCGTGTCGTTTTTGTACAAAGTGTTATGTACATAATTAATTTGTGGCATAAAACGTGATAAGTTTCGTGCCAGAATTAGCGACTGCTAATGACAGGACCCGGGTCGGCGCCGATGCGTGAAAGGTGGCCCGGGTGGTTTCCCGGCAAGAAAACGGCTTAATGAGGGAAGTAAAATGAAACGTATTTCCATTTTTGACACGACCTTGCGTGACGGCGAGCAAGCCCCGGGTAATACGATGAGCCCGGCGCAGAAGCTGGAGCTGGCGCTCAAGATTGAAGCGCTCAATGTCGATTTCATCGAAGGCGGTTTCCCCGCCTCATCGTCGGCAGAGTTCGAAACTGCCCGGCTGCTGTCGCAGGCACTGACACGCGCCAGCTTTGTCTCGTTTTGCCGGGCCCAGCGTTCCGACGTGGAGATCGCACTTGATGCCGGTGGTGTGTCCGGGCGCCACGGTCTGCAAATCCTGGCGACCGGCAGCGATCTGCACCTGGAGCACAAGCGCCGGATCAGCCGCGCGGATGCGATTCGTGAAGTGGTCGAGACGGTCGAATTTGCACGTACGCAGGGCGTCACGCTGATTTCGGTTGGCATCGAGGATGCGAGCCGCGGGGACGAGTCCTTTCTACGTGAATTGGTCGAACAGTCGGTCGCGGCCGGGGCGAGCACCGTGGTGGTGGCCGATACCACCGGCTATTCGACGCCGACACAATATGGCGACCTGATCCGCAAGGTGCGCCATTGGGCGCCCGAGCCGGTGAGAATCGCGACGCATTGCCATGACGATTTCGGCCTGGCGCTTGCGAATGCGGTCGCCGGCCTGCAGGCGGGTGCCGACGAGGTGCAGGTCACGCTGGGCGGTATCGGCGAGCGTGCGGGCAATACCTCGATCGAGGAGCTGGTCGGGCTGTTCCACTACAAGCGCGACGAGTTCGGCCTGTATACCGATGTGCGTCTGGAAGGGATGTACGACGCCTACACCACGCTGCGCCAGATCATCGGGCTGGAAGAACCGCGCAACAAGGCGATCTTCGGCAAATATGCCTTCAGCACCGCGGCCGGTATTCACCAGCAAGGCGTGTTGCGAAATCCGAGTACCTACGAGTACGTTGAGCCGGCGCAGTTCGGGCGCGAGCGCTCGATGCTGATTGCCCGGCATTCGGGCCGGTCTGTGCTGCGGCATTTGCTCGACCAACTGGGTGCGGAAGTCGACGAACAGCATCTCGATGCACTGTATCGCACCTATATCACCGACCGCCGCGAGGGCGATTGCGAAGATCTGCACGTGCTGCAGGCCCGCCTGCGCGAGGCGTTAGCCATCGCGGCCTGATGTTGCGTCGCTGCAAGGGCGGCGTGCCCTTGCAGCTTTTTTTACGGATTTCCTTCAGTTCAAGGAATAAAGCAAATGCCGCAAAAGCAAGACAGAAAGGCGCTGCTGGTGCTCGACTTCATCAACGAAATTGTCCATCCGGATGGTCAGTACGCATCGCACGGCTATGCCGACCAGGCCAGGCGCCGCGGCGTGCTGGAAAATACCGCCGTGGCGCTCGAACGGGCGCGGGCGGCGGGCATTCCCGTGATTTTCGTGGTGGTGGGATTTTCCAGTTCCTATGCGGAATGGCCGGCGGGGTCGCCGGTCTTCAAGGAGGCGCGGGACGGGGGGCGCATCGTGTTGGGCAGTTGGTCCACACAGGTACACGATGCACTGGCACCGCTGCCGCACGAAGCAATTGTCGCCAAACATCGCATCAGCCCGTTCTACCAGACCAAGCTGGAACTGCTGCTGCGTCAATACAATGTCGACACGCTCCTGCTTGCCGGTGTCTCGACCGAGTTCGTGATCCTTTCCACTGCGCTGGAAGCGCACGACCGTGACTATCAGGTGGTTGTGCTGGAAGACGCCACGACGTCGTCGCAGGACGACTACCACGACGCGGCGATCAAACTGGCCGCGCGCGTGGCGACGATCAGTACCGTGGCACAGGCGCTGCCTGCACGCGACCGGGTGCCGGCATGACGGCCGTGGCGCCCACGACGTTTTCGGGCCGCATGTTGCTGCTCTGCGCCGATCCGGACCAAATCGAAGAGCAGTTGCAGGGGGGCGAGCTAAGCCTGGCGGAAGCCGGCCCGCTCCGCGACGATGTGTCCACCGACGAGATCACGCCCATCCCGGTGCTGGGGCACTTTGATCGTCGCTTGGGGCGCTTCCCTTATACCGGGCTGAAGGCGGGCGAGCGCTTGCCGATCGGCCCGGATGCGGTGCTGCGGGGCGGATTTAGCGTCGTGGTGGCCGGCCGTCGCTACGGCAAGGGCTCATCGCGCGAGCATAGCCCGCTCGCCGAGGTGTCGGCTGGGGTGAAATTGGTGCTGGCCGAGAGCTTCGAGCGCATTTACCGACAGAACGCCGACAACCTGGGGCTGTTTACCTCGACCAATCTGACGCTGGCGGCGCAACTGGCGCGCGGCGAGCCGATCGGGCTGAACGACGTGCTGGCCGGCCGCGATCATCTGGCGGCGTCGGTCTTGCGTAGCGGCGGGTTGTTGCAATACGGCCGGCAGCACATGCGGGGCATCACGCCACTGTCGGACGATGCCCTGGACGCGTTCCATGCACGTCCACGCAGTTACTTCGAGAAGATCGTGGCGCGCCACGCGGTCTCGACACCGGATGCGCCCGCGCCGCTGCAGGTGGGGCAAGGTGGTTTTGTTCGTGCCGACTGGCGATTTATCCACGAGTACTACACCGGCATGTGCGTGCATATGCTCGATGAAGCTTTCAACGCGGATGTTGTGCTGCGCGATGTCGACAGCATCATCGCCTTCGAGGATCACCTGGGCTATCTGCACCGCAGCGAGGTGCACCAGCGCAACGGGCTTGCGCCCAGCCTCAGCGGCCTGGTGCAGGCGCACCGCGCCTTCGTGACGCGCTTTGGCGTGCGAAGCCACGGCGCCTTGCCGGGTGGCGAGGGGTCGGAAGGCATCTCGCATGCGCTCATGACCGAGCAATATGCCCTGCCCGGGCAGTTGCTGGTCGGCACCGATTCGCATACCACGCACAGTGGTGCCGTCGGCTGCGTGGCGTTTGGCGTAGGCAGTACCGATATGGCCAACGCCATGGTGACCGGCGCGGTGCGGATGACCTTGCCCGAATCGATTCGCATTGACCTGCAGGGGCCGTTGCCGCGCGGGGTGACGGCGAAGGACATCGTATTGCACTTGCTCGCCGATCCGCGCATCAAGGCCGGTGCTGGGGTGGGCAAGGTGTTCGAGTTCGGCGGTACGGCGCTGGCCGAACTCTCGACCGACGAACGTGCCACGCTGACCAATATGACCGCCGAGCTGGGCGGGTTCACCGGCCTTGTCGTGCCGGATGCCGAAACGGTGCGTTTTCTGCGCGAGCGACGCGGCGTCGAGTTCGCGCTGGCGCCGTGGATGTGCAGCGACGAGGGTGCGGAGTATGCCGACACGATTGCGCTCGATTGCGCCGCGATGACGCCGATGGTGGCCGCTCCGGGAGATCCGGGCAATGGCATCGCCCTGAGCGAGCTGGCGGCGCCGGTAAAGGTGGATATCGCCTACGGCGGTTCGTGCACCGCCGGCAAGCGCGAGGATTTTGACCAATACCACGCGGTGCTGTCGTGGGCTGCAACGCGGGGGCTGCGCGTGCCGAACGGCGTGAAGCTTTACCTGCAATTCGGCACGGTGGACGTGCGCGATTACTGCGTCGAGCGCGGCTATCTCGACGTGTTCGAGCGCGTGGGAGCCGAGCTGCTGCAGCCTTCCTGCGGTGCTTGCGCCAATTGCGGCCCAGGTGCTTCGACCGATGCGGCGCAAGTCACCATCAGTGCCATCAACCGCAACTTCCCCGGTCGCTCCGGGCCGGGGCAGGTCTGGCTAGCCAGTCCGCCCACGGTCGCTGCCAGTGCGCTGGCCGGGGAAATCATTTCATTCGACGACCTGCGCCACCGTGTTGTCAGCTGACGTTGCGCCAACCCATCAAGGAACCACAATCATGCATCTGCCCAAAGTCGTTAACTTGAACGCCTTGCCGGACAATCTCGAATCCCTGACCTGGGAGGCATACAGCAGTCATGGGCGCGAAGGGGCGCGCATTCATGATTTGCATCGGGATGCAGACACAGGGCAGCGGGCTGCCCTGGTGCATTTGCAGCCGGGCGCCCAAGCCCAAGCGCACCGCCACGAAGACTATGAATCGATCTATGTGCTTGAAGGGGGGTTTCAGGACGAGACCGGGCGTTATGCCAAGGGTGATCTGGTGGTTTACCCCGCCGGTAGTCACCATGCCTGGCGCAGCGCCGAAGGAGGGGTGATGTACATCGTCTGGGGTGGCCCGGTATCGGCCTATTCCGGCTGACCGGTAGCCAAGTAGCGCCGTGAGCGAATCGGCGCTTGAGCTTCTGTTCCACTCGAGCCGCTAGCGGGTAGTCTGGTCAGGGATCAAGCGTTAATACTGCCTGAGCTTGGTTTTCAGGGGGGAAGGTCTGGTTTGAGGGTGCTGTTTCGAGCAGGGACTGTACTATACTCGGACATTATTTATGCCCGAGGATGTACCTACTATTAGGTAGGTTTTGCTTATGAACGCAAAAGAGTCTTTGATCACCAGTACCCAGGCGTTGCTCTGGGAGCGCGGTTATGTCGGCATGAGTCCCAATGCCATCCTGCGCCGTGCGGGTGCCGGGCAGGGGAGCATGTATCACCATTTTGCCGGCAAGGCCGAACTAGCACTCGCGGCGATCGAACGCAGCGCTGAAGAGCTTCGGGCATTGATGGAAAGGCCATTGTCCGCCGAAGGCACTGCGGTGAGCCGGATCACTGCTTTTCTGCTGCGCGAGCGGGATGTGCTGCGTGGCTGTCGTATCGGCAGATTGGCGCAGGATCCCGACGTGGTCGCCAACGCGGCCTTGCGTCAACCCATCAATGAGACCTTCGAGGTGGTCAAGCGCCGTTTGGCCGAGGTGCTGGAACTCGGCGTCGCGCGCAAGGAGCTTCGCGCTGAGCTCAATGCCGCGGATACGGCCGCGATGATCCTGGCCGTGCTTCAGGGCGGCTATGTACTGGCGCGTGCCGCCGACTCGGTCGAACCGTTCGATCACGCGATCAAAGGTGCGCTGTCGCTGCTCCGTTTAATGGCGCTTGAACAGGATGGTCCAACGTCCCAGGGCGAATAGCCGCTGCTCTTGATACCCGGCTGGTATCGTGGCGAGCCGCGGATTGGCGCGCATATCAAGCCGCACTCGAAGCTGATTTTCGAGATCGAACTGCTGGATTGGCTGACGCGCGACGATTGAGACTGCCGAGGCCATTCGGCGGCTGACGGCCGTATTGCTTGAGTGAGCCGACTAGGCTGGCATCTTCAGGTTTTGAAGGAGCCGGCCATGAAAACCGAAGTCCTGCAGCAGCACCGCTGGCTGCACCAATTGCTGGGTGACTGGACGTTCGAGTGTGAAATGCAGGGCCCGCCGGATCAGCCGCTGGAGAAAAGCAGCGGCAGCGAATCGGTCCGTACGCTGGGCGACATCTGGGTGGTGTGCGAGGGGCAGGGCACGATGCCCGACGGCGATCCGTGCTCGATGCAGATGACGCTGGGTTTTGACGCCGAATCGCAGCGCTTCATCGGCAACTGGATCGGCTCGATGATGACGCATATGTGGGTCTACGACGGCGAACTCGATCAGGGCGGCCGTATCCTGACGCTGTCGTCGACCGGGCCCGATTGCCTCAATCCCGGCCAGAGCCGCGTTTACCGCGACGTGATCGAAATCATCGACGCCGACCACCGGCTGCTGCGCTCCGAAGGGCAAGATGCCGACGGCCGGTGGTCGCCGTTCATGACCGCGCGCTATACGCGCAAGCGTTGAACACACTGCATTCAGCGGCTCAGGCAGGTCTTGCCGCCGGTGTTCACTTTTTCCTGCAGCGCCCGCATCGCCCGGTAGTCGGTGTACTTGAGGTCCTTGCCCAGTTGCTGGATCAACGAGCCGTTCCAGACTTCGAAGTCCGATAGCCGCAGCACCAGATCGGCGATGCTGGTGCGTGCCGATGGGCTGTCCTCGGCCGGGTGGATTGCCAGGTGGTTGATCCCGGCTGGCAGTGTGCCGATCCAGCTGTCGTAGCCGGCGTAGCGTTGGCCGGGGATGCGTTTGGCCGGGTTGTAGTGCATGAAATAGGCATCCGGCGTGACGATCCCGTCGGCCTGCAGCTGGCGCGTCGCATCGTGCTGCATGAAGGTGGGCATAGCGTAACCCTGCATCACGATTGGGATGCCGGTTTCGCGTGGCAGCTCGGTATAGATCTCCAGCAGCGCCGGGCTGGCGGCCCAGAACACCATGTGCGCGTCGAGGTGAGTGATCGTCAGCCCGGCGGCGCGGACCGAGGCGATCTGCGCCAGCAGCTCCTTTTTTACCTCGGCCGGCTTGGCGTGCTGCGCGACCTCCTGCGTGGTCGCCCACAACCGGCCCTGCGGGTTGTACAGCGATGGCACCTCGGACGGCGGCAGCACGCTGCCCCACGGTTGCTTGTCCTGCCACTCGTTGGTCAAGGTCAGATGCACCCCGACGGCGAGCTTGCGATCGCGTGCCATTTTCGCCGCGGCGGCAAAGTTCGGCGTCGGCGGCATGATCGACAGCGCCTGGATCTTGCGCTGATCGAGCAGCGCAAATGCGGCCTTGTCGAGATCCGGATGCATGCCGATGTCGTCGGCATTGACGATCAGCACCTTGTCGGCCGGTGCGAAGCCGAGGCATTCGCTCAGCGCGGTGGCCGAAGCGGTCTGGGCGGTGATGACGAGCAGGGTGGTGATTAAAGCGTGGCGGAGCGGGAAATGCATGACGTCGTTCCTGAGATCGGACGAGCCGCCATGATAGCAATAGTGAGCAAAAAGAAAGTTTGATGTCAGTGCGTGGGCCGGCCAATTGGCCGGCCCATCTGGGGGCGATCGACTACGCTGGCTGTGACAGCGGTGCTGGCAGCAGCCCGCTGGCCACTGCCTGACCGAAGTACGCAAACAGCGTGCCGCGGTCGATTGGCGCCGCGTCGGCATCGGGCAGCAGCGCGAGGATGCGATCATGGCGGATCGCCCCCATGCGCAATACGTCGTTGCTGCTGCGCGTTTCGAAGAACGATAGCGTCGCGCGGTCGTCCTCGTCGGCGTGCAGCTGCGTCGCGATGTCAACTTCATCTGCGGTGCGCACACCGAGGAACAGATCGACTTTGTCATCGCCGCCGCTGCCGATGCCTTGCGCGAACTGCAGCAGGTGTTCGCCGGCTGAGCGGTCAAGCTGCCACGTTTGAGCGATTTTCACGGGGCCCGGAAGGGCCCTTTTTTCATGACTGCGACAACGTCTGGCTTGCTTGTTTTCCATATTTCTATAAAAATGGAAATATGGAAAACAAAGATGCTGTCATTCGCCTTGCCGCACTGGCACAGGAAACCCGCCTCGCCGTGTACCGGCTGCTGGTCACCGCCGGCCCCGACGGACTGGCCGTCGGCCGCATCGGCGAGGCACTCGGCGTCGCGCCGGCGACGCTGTCCTTTCACCTGAAAGAGCTGGCACACGCCGGGCTGGTCACAGGCCGGCAGGAGAGCCGCTTCATCTACTACTCGGCCAACTATTCGTCGATGAACGACTTGCTGGCCTTTTTGACCGACAACTGCTGCTGCGGCGTGCCGTGTGGCGTCGATGTCGACAGTTGCTGCTAGTTCTGCAAGGCGCCCCGCGATGAAACGCTTCCACGTCCATGTATCGGTCGATGACCTCGACGCCAGCATTGCGTTCTACTCAAAGCTGTTTGCGGTTGAGCCGACCGTGCGCAAGCCCGACTACGCCAAGTGGATGCTGGATGATCCGCGCATCAATTTCGCGATCTCGCAGCGTGGCGCACCGGCTGGCGTAGACCACCTCGGTTTTCAGGTCGATAGCGACGACGAGCTGGCCTTGCTGCAAGCGCAATTGCAGTCCGCCGATATTGTCGTGCTCAGCGAGCCGGGGAGCGCCTGTTGCTACGCCGAGTCGGACAAACACTGGGTGACCGATCCGTCGGGCATCGCCTGGGAAAGCTATCGCACGCTTGGCAGCATCCCGACCTTCAACGCTGGCGAGCCGGACGGTGAGGCAAACACTTGCTGCGCACCCAAGAGCGTCGCGGTCACGACGACCCCCAAAAACAGCTGTGCCCCCGGCAACGGTTGCTGCTGAAGCCAGCGCAAAGGAAGTTCACGAAGAAGCAGCAAGGTCTGCAACGTCCTCTTCCTGTGCACCGCCAACTCGGTGCGCAGGTGATTGAAACCGGAGTGTTTGATGTCCCCGCAATGTGAAGTCATCGGCAAACATGCCGCTGCTGCACCAATGAGTTTTTTCGAGCGTTATCTGACCGCCTGGGTGCTGCTCTGCATCGTCGTCGGCATCGCGCTGGGCCAGGGTTTGCCGAGTGTGTTCAAGGCGGTCGGTGCGATGGAAGTCGCCAAGGTCAACCTGCCCGTCGGGCTGCTGATCTGGGTAATGATCATTCCGATGCTGTTGAAGATCGACTTCGGTGCGTTGCATCAGGTCAAGGGCCATATCAAGGGCATCGGCGTCACCTTGTTCATCAACTGGCTGGTCAAACCGTTCTCGATGGCGCTGCTCGGCTGGCTGTTCATCCGCGTGCTGTTCGCGCAGTGGCTGCCGGCGGATCAGTTGGATAGCTATGTCGCCGGGCTGATCCTGCTCGCCGCCGCACCGTGCACGGCGATGGTCTTTGTCTGGAGCCGGCTCACCGGTGGCGACGCCTACTTCACGCTGTCGCAGGTCGCGCTGAACGATCTGATCATGGTGTTCGCCTTCGCGCCGCTGGTGGGCCTGCTGCTCGGGGTGGCAAGCATCGTCGTGCCGTGGGCGACGCTGCTGACCTCGGTCGTGCTCTACATCGTCATCCCGGTGCTGATCGCCCAGGTGATCCGCAAGGCCTTGCTCGCCAAGGGCCAGACGGCGTTCGACACGGCGATGCACATGATCCAGCCGTGGTCGATCGCCGCGCTGCTGGCCACCCTGGTGCTGCTGTTTGCGTTTCAGGGCGACGCCATCATCAAGCAGCCGCTGGTGATCGCGCTGTTGGCCGTGCCTATCCTGATCCAGGTGTTCTTCAACGCCGGGCTGGCGTACTGGCTCAACCGCAAGGTTGGCGAGAAGCACTCGGTGGCCTGCCCTTCGGCACTGATCGGTGCGTCGAACTTCTTCGAGCTGGCCGTCGCCGCAGCGATCAGCCTGTTCGGCTTCGAATCCGGCGCCGCGCTGGCAACGGTGGTCGGCGTGCTGATCGAGGTGCCGGTGATGCTGCTGGTGGTGCGCATCGTCAACGCCAGCAAACCGTGGTACGAACGCGGCGCGGCCCGCTAATCACTGGAGAAAACCATGAGCACCGTCACGATCTATCACAACCCGGCCTGCGGTACGTCGCGCAACACGCTGGCACTGATCCGCAACGCAGGCATCGAGCCGACCGTCATTCACTATCTGGAAACGCCGCCGAGCCGTGAGGAGCTGGTGGCGCTGATCGCGGCGATGGGCGTCGGTGTGCGGGCCGTGCTGCGCCAGAGCGGCACGCCGTACGAATCGCTTGGCCTCGATGATGCCAAATGGACCGACGATCAGCTGATCGACTTCATGCTCGAACATCCGATCCTGATCAACCGGCCTATCGTTGTCACCGAACGGGCTACCCGGCTGTGCCGACCGTCCGAGCTGGTGCTCGACCTGCTGCCGCAGCCGCAGCAGGGCGCGTTCAGCAAGGAAGATGGCGAGCCGGTGATCGATGCGCAGGGGCAGCGAATCGGTCGCCCTGACTGAAGCCCGGTATAAGCACGCAGCCACCGCGTGGCTTGTCTTCATGCGCTGTGCGCATTGGGAACCGTCGCAGCCGGCGGTTCATCCCGGCAGCCACGCGCATCTGAACGGCGCCACTATCGCCAACACCGCGAAGCAGGACAAGAACAGTCTGTATATCGGCAAGCTCGGCTGAGGCAACCCTCACAACAAGGCCAAGTACGACGCGCAAAGCATCAGCGTTGTCGTGAAACCAGCTGCGCGGCACGCCTATCCTGAGTTTGACGGTGCTTGGCCGGCGCGCGGCCGTCCGGGCTAGCCGGCATCACGTTTTGCACCCTCACTGTCGTCTCTTGTTCGGAAATCGAGCGCTGCTCGGCTCTACATCGAGCTGATTTCGAGGCGGGGTCAGGGGTGCTCAAGCTACAAGCATGCTTGTCTTTAAATTCTATTCAGATAGATCTTACAAACCATAACATTTTAGTATTGATACTTATTCTCGTTACCAAGTATATTCTCGCGCACTGAGTTTATGTTCTTGACATGGGGCGACGGGATGGCGGGCGAGCGTTGGCGGACTGTTTCAGGCGGGGAGGGGCAGATGGTGGCGGCGTTGATCGAACACCGATCGAAGCTGGTCAACACGGCGGCGGCGGTGACCGGTTGCAGCTGCCGCGCCGAGGATGTGGTGCAGGAGGTGTTCCTCAAGGTGGCCGAACGCATGCCGACGGAGGTCGTCCAGCAACCGCTGGCCTACTTGGTACGGATGGTGCGCAATCAGGCCATTGATCACTATCGCCGCCAGTCGTTCGAGAGCGGCCATTTTGCCGATGACAACGAGGGATTCGATGTCCCTTCGCCATGGGGCGGCCCCGAAACGAATGTCATTCAGCGCGACCTGCTGAGGCGCGTGTCGGATGCCTTGTCCACGCTGCCATGCCGTACCCAGGCTGCATTCGAGATGGTCCGGCTCGGCAATATGACCTTGAAGGAAGTGGCGCAGAAGCTGGAGGTCTCGCAAACCCTGGTGCACTTCATGGTCCGCGACGCGACGCAGCACTGCCTGGACTGCGTCGGCGATGCGCGCATGGCGGCGTGAGTTAAAAAATCGGCGGGCCCATACGTCTTCTGATAACGGTTAACAAAATTCAGTGCAACGGTGCTGGCAAGGCGTGCGAAACGCGGGCAGTACAAGTTGTACGACAAGTGAGTACAACGCAGCCAGCAGGATTTTGTTGGCCGTTCTAAGTCAGGGTGACCCGATGTCGCCGAATCAACAGGAAAGTCACGATGAGTTTCGATAGCGTAGACACGATCTTCCGGGTGGTGATCAACCACGAAGAACAGTATTCGATCTGGCCCGATTACAAGGCAATCCCCGATGGTTGGCGGGCGGAAGGTTTTGTTGGTGCCAAAGCGGCTTGCCTTGCCCACATCGAATCGGTCTGGACCGATCTGCGGCCGCTGAGTTTGCGCCGCCACCTGGCCGAAGCCAGCGCTGAATGAGTCCGGCGGCCATGGCGCTGCCGGTGTTCTGCCTGGCGCATGCGGGCGGAAGTGCGCTGGCGTATCAGGCCTGGCAGCGTGCCGGGCTGCAGGGGCTTGCGATCGAGCCGCTTGAGCTGCCCGGTCGCGGCGCGCGCTGGGCCGAGCCGCTGGTCGATGACCTGAGCCAATTGGTCGAGCAACTGGCCGCGGCGCTGGCGACGCGTTTGCCGCCGCGTTACGCCTTGTTCGGCCATAGCCTCGGGGCGTTGATTGCTTTCGAGCTGGCGCATGCGCTGGTCGAGCGGGGCTTGCCCGCGCCGGTGGCGCTGTTTGCCGCGGGGGCATCGGCGCCAAGTCACCGCGATGACGCGCACTACCGCGCGCTGGCGTTGGCCGACGACAATCAGCTCAAGAACGAGCTGCGCCGGCTGGGCGGGACGCCCGAGGAATTGCTCGACAACGAAGAGCTGATGGCGCTGATGCTGCCGATCCTGGCTGCGGATTTCCGTCTCTGCGCCAGTTTCAAGAGACGTGATCGCCCGGCGCTTTCCTGCCCGCTGCATGTCTTTGGTGGTACGCAGGATGCATCGGTGCCGGACTCGGCGTTGGCCGGCTGGGAAGGCGAGACCACGGGGCCGTTCAGCGTTGAACGTTTCGAGGGCGGTCACTTTTTCGTCCAGCGTCAGGGCAACGTCCTGCTGCGACGACTTCAGCGCCTGACAACGCCGCAAGTGATGGCATGAGCGTTGCTGTAACCGACCTGTTTTCGTCCGTACTCGGGCGTTGCGGCGCCAGCGGTGAAGCGCTGGCGGGGCGGGTGCGCTGGTGGCGCATCGACATCGACGCCGCCCGGGAGCCCGATACCGCGATGCTCGCCCATCTGGCGCCGCTTGAGTGTGTCGAGTTGCGCCGATACCAACGTCGCGAGGATCGCGCCCGTTTTGCCGCAGTCCGCAGCACCTTGCGGCTGCTGCTGTCCGGCGAGTGCGGGCTTGCGCCGTCGACGGTGCCGATCCGCCGCGATCGCTTCGGCCGGCCTTGTCTGGCCGAGGACGGCGCAGGGATCGACTTCAATGTGTCGCATGCCGGGAAGTACGGCCTGATCGCCCTGAGCCGTGTCGGCCGGGTCGGCGTCGATGTGGAGCTTGAGCGTGATTTTGATGTGGCCGAGCTGGCCGAGCTGGTATGTAGTGCCGATGAACGCAGCCTGCTGGCGTCGTTGGCCGAAGCCGACCGCAGCAGCGCATTCCTGCGGCTCTGGGTGCAGAAGGAGGCCGCGCTGAAGGCGGTTGGCGTCGGCATCGCCAGCGATGCAATGCCGCTGATCTCGCCGCTCGCCGGCCGTCTGCATGGTTGCGCCGACCTGCCGTTTTCCTGTGAACACATCGAACTGGCCGCGTTGCCCATGCCCGCCGGTTACGATGCAGCGATTGCGCTCTCTGGCGCGCCGTAAAACGGGCCGCCGCATTATTCCAAGGAACCAAGCATGCAAACCCAAACGATAGAAGTGAATGGCCTGCGCTTGACGCCCGGTTTTCCGCTGCGCGTCAGCCCGGTCGAGCCGGGCGCCAGCCTGCAAAGTGTGCTGCCGGCGGTGCAGGCGCTGGTTGCGGACAAACTCTACGAGGCCGGTGGTTTGTTCTTCACCGGTTTTGCCGCCGACGGCATCGATGCATTCCGTGCTTTCGCTGCGTCGTTCGGCCACGGCTTGCTCAGCTACGAGTTCGGTTCTACGCCGCGCAGCAAAGTCGGCGGCGAGGGTGTGTATACCTCGACCGAATACCCGGCGCATCAGCACATTCCGCTGCACAACGAGCAGGCGTACACGCGCGAGTGGCCGATGAAAATCTGGTTCTATTGCGATATCGCCGCCGAAGAGGGCGGTGAAACGCCGATCGCGGACAGTCGCGCGATTTTCCGCGACATCGACCCGGAAATCCGCGCGCGTTTTGCCGAGAAAGGGCTGATGTACGTGCGCAACTCGGGCAACGGACTGGATGTGCCCTGGCAGCAGGTCTTCAACACCGAAGTCCCGGCCGAGGTCGAGGCCTATTGCGCAGCGCACCAGATCCAGTGCGAATGGCTCGATGACGGCGAGTTGCGCACCCGCCAGGTGTGCCAGGGTACGGCAAGGCACCCGGTGACCGGCGACGAGGTGTGGTTCAATCAAGCCCACCTGTTTCATGTCTCGGCGCTGGAAGCCGATATGCGCGAAGCCCTGGTCGACGCCGTCGGCGAGGAATTCCTGCCGCGCAATGTGTATTACGGCGACGGCAGTGTGATCGACGACGCCACGCTGGCCCATGTGCGCTCGGTGCTGGACAAGCACAAGGTGGCTTTTCCGTGGCAATCCGGCGACGTGCTGATGCTCGACAATATGCTGGCCGCGCATGCCCGTTCGCCGTTCAAGGGCAAGCGCAAGGTAGTGGTGGCCATGGCAGAAGGCCATGGCGCCGATGCCGCTGGCTAGCACGGCCGGCCCGAAAATACACCGATGCGCTATTCCAATTGATCGCGCGTCTCAATACTATTTGGGTGCTCGCCCCGCTTGGCTGACTGGCTAGCGGGGCTTTTCTCATCGTCAGCTAACCCCTTTGGTTACAAAACCCTCATGATTTCAATGCCGCCCTCCGCTGCCATGCCACCTGCCGCCCTGAGCGCGCGCGGGCTGACGGCAGCCTATCTGGACAAGACCGTACTCGAGGGGCTGGACATCGATATTGCTGCCGGCCAGATCACGGCGCTGTGCGGACCGAACGGCTGCGGCAAGAGCACCTTGTTGCGCAGTCTGGCCGGGCTCTTGGCACCGAAGCAGGGCAAGGTGAGCGTGAAGGGGCGGCCGCTGATGGAGTTGAAGCGGCGTGAACTCGCGCGCACGCTGACGATGCTGGCGCAGTTCAACCAGATACCGGAAGGGCTGACGGTGGCCGAGCTGGTTGCTTATGGGCGCTATGCCTACGGCACGCTGCTCGGTGGCCTGTCCAAGGCCGATCGTGCGGCGATCCACGATGCCATCGCCGCGACCGGGCTGGATGGCTACGCCGATCGCCAGGTATCGGCGCTGTCGGGCGGCGAACGGCAGCGCGCCTGGATTGCCATGGCGCTGGCACAGGAGTGCGAGATACTGCTGCTCGACGAGCCGACAACCTATTTGGATATCCACCACCAGATCGATGTGCTGCGCGAACTGCGCCGGCTGAATCGCGAGCGTGGCCTGACCATCGTCTGGGTGCTGCACGAGCTGAACCAGGCCGCCGCATTCAGCGACCATATCGTGCTAATGCGCGACGGGCGCATCCTGCATCAGGGCAGTCCCGATGCAATGATCACACCAGACTGCCTGTTCGATACCTTCGACATGAGCATGATGCGGCTCGATCATCCGGAAAGCGGCGAACCGGTCTGCCTGCCGTCGTACCGGTCGCGTCACGATGCCCGCGAGCGGACCCCGGCATGAGTGCACGACTGATGGCGCCGCTCACGCGGCGACGCAGCCACGACGTCTGGCTGCTGGGGCTGGGCCTCGCGCTGCTGTTGGCAATTGCCGGCGCCCGCATCGGCCAGAATATGACGCAGCTGTTCGGCGATCCGACCGGCGTCGGTGCCGAGGGCGCCCACATCTATCTCTTCGAGTTGCGCCTGCCGCGCGTGCTGGCGGCACTGCTTGCTGGCGGTGCGCTGGGGGTGTCCGGCGCGTTGTTCCAGTCGCTGACTCGCAACCCGCTGGCGGCGCCCGATTTGCTCGGGGTCACCGGTGGCGCCCAGCTCGGCGTATTCGCCGCGATGATGTTGCCGGCGCTGGCGGGCGTGGGCAGCGTGCCCCTGCTGTTTACCTTTGGCCTGGGGGCCGCCGCGCTCACGGCCGTCACCGCGGGTGGCTGGCATGCGTCTCCGCTACGGCTGATTCTGGCCGGTACGGCCTGCTCGCTGTTGTTCGGCGCCATTATCAATATGCTGCTGACCGTTTACGAGGAGAGCATTGCCGGCGTCGCCTTGTGGAGCAACGGGGCGATGTATCAATCCGGCATGGGTGGTGTGCTGGCCGCCGCG
The DNA here is from genome assembly GCF_050916355.1 of Jeongeupia wiesaeckerbachi. Classification (GTDB taxonomy): domain Bacteria; phylum Pseudomonadota; class Gammaproteobacteria; order Burkholderiales; family Chitinibacteraceae; genus Jeongeupia; species Jeongeupia wiesaeckerbachi. Next base: position 3,498,632 of record NZ_CP136946.1, on the reverse strand, counting down.
CCGTGGGTGCTGCTGCCGTTGCTGCTGCTGCCCGTGCTGGTTCGGCCGCTTGAAGTCGCCGCGCTGGGCGACGAGTCGGCGCGCTCGCTCGGCGTTCCGCTGCAATGGGTCCGTGTTGCCACCGTTTTGACTGGCACCGCACTCGCTGCGGCGGCGGTGGCGGTAGCGGGGCCGCTGGGTTTCGTCGGCCTGATTGCGCCCAATCTGCTGCGCGCCGCCCGCGTGCACCGCTTGCGATTGCTGCTGCCGCTGGCGGCGGTGTGGGGCGCGTTGATCCTGCTCGCGACCGACAGTCTGGTGGTCGGTCTCGACCTCGACACCACGGTGTCGACTGGCGTGATGGTCGCGCTGATCGGTACGCCGCTGTTGCTGGCGCTGATCTACTCCAATCGCCGGCTTGGCGGTCTCGATGCCGGGGCGTCGGCCAGCGTCGGTGGCTGGTCCTTGCCTTTCGTGCCGGTGCTGCTGGCGCTTGTGGCCGCGCTGGTGGCGGTCGCATTCGCGGCAATGGCGTTCGGCAGCGAATGGCTGCCGCCGTCGCGCTGGCTGGCCGGCTGGACCGGTCAGGAGGTGCTGGCCGGCCTGTTGATCGATCTGCGCCTGCCGCGTGTGCTGGTGGCGATGATCGGTGGCGCCATGCTCGCGGCCAGTGGCGCGCTGTTGCAGGGCGTGGTGAAAAACCCGCTGGCCGGGCCGGAAATCCTGGGCATCACCCAGGGCGCGGCCTTGGGGGGGCTGATTTCGATGGTGCTGGCGCCGCTGGAAGGCCGGCCGCTGATGTTTGCCGCGTCCTTCATCGGTGGCGGCGCGGTGCTGGCGTTGACGCTGCTGCTCAATCGCCGCCATCGGCTCGCGCCGTTGCCGGTTGCGCTGACCGGGATCGCGCTCGGTGCGGTGTGCACTGCGCTGGCGCAGTGGGTGATCGTGCAGAACAGCGTGCAGCCCGCGCGTTTTCTGGTCTGGCTGATCGGTGGCACCTATGGCCGCAGCTGGAACGATGTGTTCGCGCTGGGGCCGTGGCTGCTGCTGGCCCTGCCGGTCCTGCTGCTACTGGTCCGGCCACTCGAGCTGCTGGCGCTGGGCGAAGACAGTGCCGCCGCTCTCGGCGTGCCGGTGGCTCGGCTGCGGCTCGGCGCGCTGCTGCTGGGGGCGATGCTGGCGTGCGCGGCGGTCGCAACGGTGGGGCCGGTGGCCTTCGTCGGCCTGATGACGCCGCATCTGGCGCGCCTGCTTGGTTTTCATTCGCTGAATCGCCGGCTGCCGGTGGCGATGCTGCTCGGCGCCTTGCTGCTCGCCGTGGCCGATGTGCTCGGTCGCATGGTGCTGGCGCCGATCGAAGTGCCGGCCGGCGTGACCACCGCACTGATTGGCGCGCCGTATCTGCTCGGGATGCTGATTTTCGGTCAGCGTCGCGCGAGGGCGCGATGAGCACGCCCCCGGATCTGGCATCGCTGGTGCCCGAAATCCATGCCGAGTATTGCCGGTCGCTGCGTCTTGGCGAACCGGTGCAGCCGGTGCGGGGGCAGCTGGTGCCGGCGACGCGGCTGCTCGAGCACAAGGACGCCATGCTGGCGGCGATGCAGGCGATCTACCAGGGCGATGACGAGCGGGCGCTGCTGTCGCAATGGACCAAGTACTACATCGATATCGTGCTGCAGCCCGCGCTGATCGCCGCCGTGGTGCTCGGTCGGCCGCTGGCGATGGCGCTGGAAAATAGCACGCTGGAACTGCACGGCGGCATGCCGCAGGCGGTGTGGCTGCCGGCGGACGCCTTGGGCGACGTCATCGAAGACCCGGCGATGCGCTATCGCTCGCTCTGTGTCGAACATCTGGCGCCCTTGTTCGACGCATTCGGCGCGGCGGTCAGGCTGTCGCACAAGGTGTTCTGGAACAACGCCGGCAATTCGCTCGAGTACGATCTGGTCACGCTGTTCGATGATGAGCGCGCCCGGGCCGATCGGCGCTATCTGTTCGAAGGCCGCCATTTCTTCGATACCGGTCGCTCCAATCCGATGCGCCAGGTCATCCGCTATGCCGATACCGACCGGCCGCAGCTCGATTCGCCGTTTCGCGCCCGCAAGGTCTGTTGCCTGCGCGATCGCCTGCCGGACGAGATCGGCCTGTGCTCGAGTTGCCCGCTGTTGTTGACGCTGCCCGAGGCCGAACTGGCCGCGCAGGTCCGTCTGATGAAGGAAGTCTCCGAAGAATGAAAGCCAAGCTTATCGGGTGGCGCGCGCTGGCCGCGCTGCTGCTGTTGTGCGCTGTGCACGTCCATGCCGCCGGCGTCATCGGCTTGCGCAGCGAGACCTTGCCGGCGCAGCCCAAGCGGATCGTCGTGCTGGAGTTCATGCTGGCCGAGTCGCTGGCGGCGCTCGACCTGACGCCGGTCGGCGTCGTCGATTCCCGGTTCTATCCGGAATGGATCGGTTATGACGCACCGAGATTTGCCCGCTCGACCGATGTCGGCACGCGCCAGCAGCCCAGCCTGGAGGCAATCGCCCGGCTCAAGCCCGATCTGATCATCGGCATGGCTTACCGTCATGCTGCGCTGTTCGACGCCTTGAACCGGATCGCGCCCACCGTTTTGTACGAATTCGCCCCGTCCGATTTCAAGACCGACCAGTTGATACAGACGCTCCGGATTTTCGACTCGATAGCAGCGATCACCGGCCGCTCGGCACAGGGGGCGGAAGTCAAACGTCAGTTGAATGCCAAGCTGGCCGACGATCGCCGTCGTCTGGCGGCAGCCGGTTTGAGCGGCCAGACCTTCACCTTGCTGCACGAACTGGGGTTGAAGGACACCTACTGGACCTTTACCGGCAACAGCATGGCCGGCGGCGTGGCCCGGGCGCTGGGGGTATCGATCTGGCCCGCGCAGCCGACCCGCGAGGGCACCGCCTACGCGACGACTGAGCAACTGCTGGCCCGGCCCGCGTCGGATCGACTGCTGGTGACCAGCACCCAGGGGCCCGCTGCGGCGCTGGATGCCGCGCTGGTTTCGCCGGTGTGGCGTTACATCCCGGCGCGCCGTGCCGGAAATGTCGTCCTGATCGAACACAATATCTGGGTGTTTGGCGGACCAATGTCGGCGGGGCGTCTGGCCGACATGATTACCGATGCCTTGCTGAGCAAGCGCGCTGCCAGCCACTGAATCGACCGGCATTGAGACCTAGCCCGCACTGCGGGCTTTTTTACGGCTGCGCTGTCGTCCATCCTCACCCGGCTGGCCGGTTACGGGTGTCGGCGTGAGGCAGGGCGGAGGGCGTGGCTCAAGCGCAGCGCCTGGCTGTGATTCAAGCGGTCGATGCGATCGCCGGCTTGCTTCGTTGGGCACAGCGGACGCAAAAAACCGCTGCGTGTGCAGCGGTTTCGGGTGGGCTGATGCCGGTATTACACGACGGGCGCAGCGGCGGGCCGGGCCTCGTTGGCGACCAGTCGGCCACTGTCGAGTTTCAGGCAACGGTCGGCCAGATGGAAGAAACGGTCGTCGTGGGTGATCGCCAGTACGGCCTTGCCGCGTGCGGCCAGCTCCGGCAGCAGTTCCTGGTAGAACACCGTCTTGAACAGCGGGTCCTGATCGGCGGCCCATTCGTCGAACAGGTAGAAAGGGCGATCCTCCAGATAGGCCACGACCAGTGCCAGGCGCTTGCGCTGGCCCTGCGACAGGTCGCGGGTCGAGAAGCGGCCGTTTTCGATCTTGACCTTGTGGTCGAGATGCAGCTTGGCAATCAGCGCGTTGGCACGTTCGTCGAGTTCCGGATTGGCTTCGCCGAAGCCGACCAGCGTCTCGAACAGGTGGAAATCCGAGAACACGGCCGAGAAGAGCTGGCGGAAGTCGGCGCGGTTCGCGTCATCGACGGCCTTGCCATCGAGCGTGATCGCGCCGCCTTCCGGGGCGTACAGGCCGACCAGCAGCTTGGCGAGCGTGGTTTTGCCGCTGCCGTTGCCGCCGATCAGGAAGGTGACTTCACCGCGCTTCAGTTCCATATCGATCGGGCCGAGCTGGAACACGCTGTCTTCCTTCTCGCGATAGTAACTGTGGGTGAGGGCGGACAGACGCAGCGTGCCGGCGTCGCCGAAGTGGTCGCGGGTAGCAGCGTCCTGCTCGGCTTGATCCTGTTGGTCCAGTTCGGCGAGCATTTCCTCGATGCGGTTCAGCGACACCTTGGCGACGTTCAGCGTCGGCACGTTGTTGAGCAGGCCGTCGAGGGGCACCAGCATGAACAGGAAGATGATCACATAGCCGGCAAGTACGGCCGGATCAACGCCGACAATCGTCGCCGGGGCGAACACGACCAGCCCCAGGAAGGCGTAGAACAGGAAAATGATCCAGCCGACCCCGAAGGCGTAGGCGCCGAAGGCGCGGGTGCGATGGTGGCGCACGGCGTCGATTTCGTTGCCCAGTGTGTCGGTCAGGAAAGCGCTGGCGCGTGCGCGGTGCAGCTTCAGCTCCTTGGCGCCGGAAAACAGCGCGTTGAAGTGTGCGAACAGCCGATCCTGCGCCTCGCCGGCGGCTTCGAGCGAAGCCAGTGCGCGATTGTCGCCGATGCGGTAACCGAGCGAACCGACGACGACGACCGACAGCGCCAGGAAGAAAATCGGCCACGACAGCCAGGCCAGATAAGCCAGGCAGCCGAGCACGATCGAGCCGTGCATCACGATATTGGGCAACGCAAAGAACAGCATCGACACGTTGGTGGCGTCTTCGGTCACGATGGATTGCGCGCGCGAGGCGCCGAGCGTCTCGACCTGACGGAACGGTGCGCGGGCGACGCGCGCCGAGATGTGTTCACGCATCTTGGCCATCGTGCCTTGGCTCAGTTCTGCGAACACCACACCGCCGAGCACGCGGCTGCCGAGGGCCAACAGCGCCAGCGCGCCGAAGCCCCAGGCGAGGGTGCGATGGTCGCTTGCCGTACCGGTCAGCGCGCTATTGATCAGGGTCACCAGCGAGACGCTGGAGATACCGTTGACGACGCAGGCGACGGTGGCGATGGCCAGCGACCAACGTGAACGGTGCAGGAGGGAGAGCAGGAGCCGGGTGGCTGGCCGCTTGGAAGTCGTTGCGTTCATTTCGGACCAAAAGAAGTGGGTGCTGTCTGGTAGACGTTTGGCGTCGCCGGATTATTAGTCGTATTTCGTTTTTTGTGTGGTGGGCGTGTCGTTGCCACCCTAAAAAAATCATTCTGTCGTTCGTCTTTGACTTGATATGCCACCTCGTCGGTGGCCCGGACAAGCATCGAGCGCTGTCGGTTCGAGCCGCAACAGCTGCCGCAGGCGCGGTAGCTGGAAAGCGCTGCCGGCAGACCTCTGCAAGAGACAGGATGAAGTGATGACGAAGCCCGCCCCACAGTTGCAACGTGACGAAATTACGGGGCTTTCGCCGCCCCCGGCGTTCCTGCCGGTGCACCGGCAATTGTCCGCCCAGGCCGCCATCCGCGGCGACGCCCTGGCGCTGCTCAGCAGCGGCGGCGACCTGCGCTGGGCCGAGCTGGAAGCGCGTGCCAACCAGCTGGCGCACCGGCTGATCGCTGCCGGGGTCGGCGCCGAGGTGCGCGTCGGTGTCAGCGTCGAGCGCGGCGTCGGCATGATCGTCGCGCTGCTGGCGGTGCTCAAGGCCGGCGGCGCCTTCGTGCCGCTGGACCCGGGCTATCCGGCCGAGCGGCTCGGCTACATGCTGGCCGATGCCGGCATCGCCCATCTGCTGACGCAGTCGGCCTTGGCCGGGCGTTTTGCCCGGCCGGGTCTTGGTGTACTGCGCATCGATGATGAATCGCTGGCCAAGGAGCCCGCTCACGATCCGGCCGTCACGATTCATCCCGATCAGGCCGCCTACCTGATCTACACCTCGGGTTCAACCGGCCAACCCAAGGGCGTCACCGTCGCGCATGGCCCGCTGGCGCGGCACTGCGCCGCGATTGCACAGCGCTACCAGCTGAGCGACGCCGACCGAGTACTGCACTTCGCCTCGATCAACTTCGATCTGGCGCACGAATACTGGCTGATGCCGCTGATGGCGGGCGCCAGCCTCCTAATCAGCGATCCGGCGCTGTGGAGCCCGGCCGAGATGATCAACCGGCTGGCACGGCATCAGGTCAGCGTCGCCGCCTTCCCGCCAAGCTATCTGGTGCAGGTGGCCGAAGCCCAGCGCAGCAGCGCCACCCCGGCCCGTCTGCGCGTACTCGCCTTCGGTGGCGAAGCGCTGTCGGCCGAGGGCTTTGCCGCCGTGCGCAGCGCCTTCCCGACCACCACGCTGATCAACGGCTATGGCCCGACCGAAACGGTGATCTCGCCGATGCTGTGGATCACCGGCCCGGACGCCGACCCGGCCAGCTGGGCCGGCTGCGCCTACCTGCCGATCGGTACCGTCGTCGGCGCGCGCAGCGCCCACGTGCTCGACGACGCGCTCAACCCGCTGCCGGTCGGCGTCACCGGCGAACTCTACCTCGGCGGCGACGGCGTCGCCCGCGGTTACCACGCTCGCGCCGGCCTGAGCGCCGAACGCTTCATTCCCGACCCGTTCGGCGCCCCGGGCAGCCGGCTGTACCGCACCGGCGACCTGGCGCGCTGGCGGACCGACGGCGCCATCGACTACCTCGGCCGTGCCGACCACCAGATCAAGCTACGCGGCCTGCGCATCGAGCTGGGCGAGATCGAAGCCCAACTGCTGCGCGCCCCCGGCGTGCGCGAAGCGGTGGTGTGGGTGCAGGGCATGGATGCCCACCAACGGCTGGTTGGCTACCTCGTCGCCCAGCACGGCACCGACCTCGACCTCGCCGCGATCAAGGCCCAACTGGCCGAGCAACTGCCCGACTACATGGTGCCGAGCCAATGGCTGGTGCTGGACGCCTTGCCGGTGAACGGCGCCGGCAAGGTCGACCGCAAGGCGCTGCCGGTGCCGGAATGGCAGGGCAAGCCTTACCGCGCGCCCGAAGGCGAGCTGGAAACCCAACTGGCGTCGATCTGGGCCGAGGTGCTGAAACTCGACCGGGTGGGTCGGGATGACCACTTCTTCGAGCTCGGCGGGCATTCGCTGCTCGCGACGCAGGCGCTCGCCCAACTCAAGGCGCGTTTCGCGATCGAGACGTCGCTCGCTGTTTTCTTTACGTCCCCGATCCTGTCCGAGATGGCCGAAATCCTGGCCGAGGGCGCAGCTGGCGCCGAAGCGGCCGAAGCGCAAGATCTCTTCGACATGGACGCGCTGCTCAAAGCTCTGGAGAACTGATTCGATGTCCATGAACAAGCACGACATTGCCCGCCGTTTTGCCGCCCTGCCGTTTGAAGCGCGCAAGACCTTCATCGAGGCGCTGAAAAAGAACGGCATCGATTTCGCCCGCCTGCCCATCGTGCCGGCCGCGCGCGATGCGGCCTTGCCCTTGTCGCTGGCACAGCAACGGCTGTGGTTCCTGTCGCAGATGGAGCCGGGCAATAGCGCCTATCACATCCCGGCCATGCTGCGCCTTGATGGCCAGCTCGACCTGGCCGCGCTGCAGCAGTCGCTCGATACCCTCGTTGCCCGTCACGAAGTGCTGCGCACGACCTTCCGGTCGGATGAAGCCGGCAATGCCGAGCAGCGGATCGCGGCGCCGGCACCGGTCGTCATCGTGCACACCGATCTGTCGACGCTGACCGAGCGCGAGACCGAAGCCCAGCGCCTGGCTGAAGCCGACACCTTGGCGCCGTTCGATCTGTCCGCCGGCCCGCTCTTGCGTGCACGGCTGGTGAAGCTGGCCGACGATGCGCACCGCTTGATCCTGGTGCAGCACCACATCGTGTCCGACGGCTGGTCGGTCGATGTGCTGGTCCGCGAACTGGCCGAAGCCTACCGGGCCCATCTCGAGCGCCGCGAACCGGCCTTTGTTGCGCTACCGATCCAGTACGCCGACTACGCCGTGTGGCAGCGCCACTGGCTCGATGCCGGCGAGCGTGAGCGCCAGCTGGCCTACTGGCAGGAACAGCTCGGCGCCGAGCACCCGCTGCTGGCGCTGCCGCTCGATCGGCCGCGCCAGGCGGTGCGGAATCTGGCCGGTGCACGCCATGCGCTGCGGCTCGATGCCGCGATCAGCGATGCGCTGCGCGCGCTGGCGCAGCGCGAGGGCGCGACCTTGTTCATGGTGCTGCTGGCCGCCTTTCAGGCGCAGCTGGCGCGCCATGCCGGATCGCGTGACGTACGCGTCGGCGTATCGGTAGCCGGCCGCGGCCGTGCCGAGACTGAACATCTCGCTGGCTTCTTCGTCGGTACCCAGGTGCTGGCCGCGCGCTGCGAGCCGCGGGATTCGTTCCGCACGCTACTGGCGCAGGTCAAGGCGCGTGCACTCGGCGCGCAGGCCCACGCCGATCTGCCGTTCGACGAACTGGTCGATGCGCTGGGCGTCGAGCGCAGCCTGTCGCACAACCCGCTGGTGCAGGTGAAGTTCACCCAGCAGATCGCGCTGCCAGCGGCCATTGCGCTGCCGGGGCTGGGCCTGAGCCCGCTGCCGCTGCCCGATCACGCCGCGCGCTTCGACCTGTCGCTCGATGTCACCGATCTGCCGGATGGCATCGAAGCGGTGTTTTCCTACGCCACCGCCTTGTTCGACGCGACGACCATCGCGCGTTTCGCGGCGTCTTTTGTGCGCTTTGCCGCGCGACTTGTCGCCAATCCTGATGCAAGTCTGGTCGAGCTGACCGAGCCGGCCGGCGCCGCCGACTACGCGCTCGCCGCCGAGCACCGCGACTACGCCGGCCTGGACGTGCTGTCCGCCTGGAGCGAGAACGTCGCCGCGCACGGCGTTGCACCGGCGCTGCGCGATGAAGACCGCGTGCTGAGCTTCGCCGAGCTGGATGCGGCATCGAACCGGCTTGCACGCCATCTGCAGGCACGCGGCATCACCACTGAGACCCGCGTCGGCCTGATCGCCGAGCGTTCGATCGAATTCGTGCTGGGCCTGCTGTCGGTACTGAAAGCAGGTGGCGCCTATGTGCCGGTCGATCCGAAGCTGCCGGCCGACCGCGTGGCCTACCAGCTCGAAGACAGTGGCGTGCGTTGCGTTTTGGTCGGTGCCGGTGGTGCCGGTCTGGCGGCGGGCTGCGAGGCTGTGTCGCTGGTCGACGCTGCCGCGTGGGGCGAAGAAAGCGATGCACCGCTGGCTGGCCGGCCGCAGCCGGGGCAGGCCGCCTATGTGATCTATACCTCGGGCTCGACCGGTCGGCCCAAGGGCGTGGTCGTCGAGCACGGCGCGCTGGCCGACTATGTGTTCGGGATGTTGGTGCGGCTGGACTTCGCGCCGGGCGCCAGCATGGCGATGGTGTCGACGGTGTCGGCCGACCTTGGCCACACCACCTTGTTCGGCGCGCTGTGCTCGGGCCGGCTGCTGCATTTGATATCAAGCGAGCGCGCCTTCGATCCGGATCGCTTCGCCGCCTATATGGCCGAGCACCGCGTCGGCGTGCTGAAAATCGTACCGAGCCATCTGAAGGGGCTGATGCAGGCAGCCACGCCGGCCGACGCACTGCCGCAGGTCGCGCTGGTGCTCGGCGGCGAAGCCTTGCCGTGGACGCTGATCGACGAGATTGCCGCGCTGCGTCCGGCGCTGCGCGTGATCAATCACTACGGCCCGACCGAGGCGACCGTCGGCGTGCTGACGCAGGAAGCCACGGTGGCCGAACGTGCGCGCTCGGCCACCGTGCCGGTCGGTGCGCCGTTGCCGAACGCCGGTGCGCTGGTGCTCGACGACGCGTTCGCGCCGGTGCCGCTGGGCGCTGTCGGCGAGCTGTATCTGGCCGGGCCGGGACTGGCGCGCGGCTATCTCGGCCGCGCGGACCTGACCGCCGAACGCTTCCTGCCGCATCCGTACGCCATTGGCGAGCGCGTCTACCGCACCGGTGACCGCGTGCGGCTGCTAGCGACCGGCGCGATCGAATATCTCGGCCGTGCCGACGATCAGGTGAAGATCCGCGGCTACCGGGTCGAGTTGTCCGAAGTGGCCGCCACGCTGCTCGCTCAGCCGGGCGTGGCCGAGGCACAGGTGTTCGCCCACGATGCCGGCGATGACCGTCTGCAGCTCGTTGCCTATCTGGTCGGCAACGCGCTCGACAATGGGCTCGATGGCGTCGCGCTGAAAGCCGAACTGGCCAAAACGCTGCCGGATTATATGGTGCCTGCCTATTTGATTCCGCTTGCCAGAATGCCGCTGACCGCCAACGGCAAGCTCGACCGCAAGGCGCTGCCGGCGCCGACGGCCGTGGCTGCCCAAGCCGCGTCGTCGGCGACCGGGCTCAGCGAGACCGAACAAAAGCTCGCCGACATCTGGTGCGCGGTGCTGCGCATCGACACCGTCGGCGCGCATGACAATTTCTTTGCACTCGGTGGCGATTCGATCCTGAGCCTGCAGATCATCGCGCGCGCCCGCAAGGCGGGGCTGAAGCTGACGCCGCGCCAGCTGTTCGAAAACCAGACGGTGGCGACGCTGGCCAAGGTGGCGCAGCCGATCGAGGCGAAAGTCGCTGCCGCACCGCTTGTCGCCAAGGCCGCCACCGTGCCGCTGACGCCGGCGCAGCAGGCGTTCTTCGCTGCCGACATTGGCAACCGCTCGCACTGGAACCAGGCGCTGCGCTTTACCGCCAGTGCGCCGCTTGATGCGGGCAAGGTCGCCGGCGCGCTGGCCGCGGTGGTCGCCGCGCATGATGCATTGCGATTGCGCTTCGAAGCGCGTGATGGCGTGTGGACGCAGCGCGTTGTGCCGGTGGAGTCATGCGCCGAGTTGCTGTGGGTACGCGGCGCCGATGCCGGCATCGATGCGGCGTGCGACGAGGTGCAGCGCAGTCTCGATATCGCCAACGGGCCGCTCGTACGCGCGGTGCTGATTGGCGAGTCGACGCTGTTTGTCGCGATCCACCATCTGGCCGTCGACGGCGTGTCGTGGCGCGTGCTGATCGAGGATCTGGAAACCGCTTACCGGGCGGCGGGTGGGCAGGGAGCAAGCCTGGCCGACGCCTCGACGTCGTGGGCGAGCTGGGCCGAGCGGCTGGCGCGCCATGCGCAAGGCGGCGCGCTCGACGCCGTGCTGCCGTACTGGCAGGCGCTGGACGGCGCCAGCGGGCTCGATCCGGCGTGCGATGTGCCGGAAGGCAGCGCGCAGGTGCGCGATGCGGCGCGGGTGACCGTCGCTTTCGACGCCGACACCACCCAACAACTGCTGAAGACCGCGCCGGCCGCCTACCGCACCCAGGTCAACGACCTGCTGCTGACCGCGCTGGCGCGCGCGCTGGGCCACGATGGCGAGTTGCTGGTTGAGCTGGAAGGCCACGGCCGCGAGAGTCTGGAAAACGGTCTGGACGACGTCGATCTGTCGCGCACCGTCGGCTGGTTTGCCAGCCATTTCCCGGTGCGCCTTAGCGCCACCGGCGCCTTGCCGGCCGCGATCGCTGCGGTGAAGGAAACGTTGCGCGCGGTGCCGAATAAGGGTGTCGGCTTCGGTGTGCTCAAGGCGCTGGGCAATCAGGCCGTGCGCGATGCCCTGTCGGCCTTGCCCAAGCCGCAAGTCACGTTCAACTACCTCGGCCAGTTCGACGCCGCTGCCGGCGATACGCTGCTGACGCCGGTGTTCGGTGCCTCGGGTGACGAGCGCGACGGCTCTGGCCCGCTGAGCAACCGACTGGCGATTCACGGTCAGGTATCGGCCGGCCGGCTGGAACTGGTGTGGGTCTACAGCCGCGAGCAGTACCGTGCCGAGACGGTGAATGCGCTGGCCGCCGCGTTCCAGCGCGAACTGACCGAGCTGATCGCGCATTGCGCCGATGCGGACGGCGGTGTCACCCCGTCCGATTTCCCGCTGGCCCGCCTCGATGCCGCGACCTTGCAGCAGCTGCCGGTACCGGCGCGCGAACTCGCCGATCTGTACCCGGCTTCGCCGATGCAGCAGGGCCTGCTGTTCCACGCCTTGCTCGACCCGGCCGGCACGACCTACATCAACCAACTGACGATGACGCTGAGCGATCCGGACATCGACCGTCTCGAGGCGGCGTGGCAGGGCGCGGTCGACGCGCATGAAATCCTGCGTACCGGTTTCTGGCATGACGGCCCGGCGAAGCCGCAGCAACTGGTGCTGCGTTCGGCCGTGCTGGCCATCGGTCGGCACGATCTGCGTAATCAGCCAGACCAGCAAGCGCAGCTGGCCGCGCTGGCTGAGGACGAGCGCGCTCGTCCCTTCGATCTGGCCGCGCCGCCGCTGATGCGTGTCGCGGTCGTGCGTATGTCGGACACCGAATACCGGATGATCTGGACCCGCCATCACCTGTTGCTCGACGGCTGGAGTACCGCGCGGCTGTGGGCCGAAGTGCTGCGCCGCTATGGCCAGACCACCGAAGCCACCGCGCCGCGCGCGCGCTACCGCGATTACATCCGCTGGCTGGACGAACAGGACGAGGCCGCGAGCCGCACGTTCTGGCAGACGCAGTTGTCGGCGATCGACGAGCCGACCTTGCTGGCCGGGGCATTCTCGCCCAAGGCACAGACTGGTCTCGGCAGCCGCGTGCAAGATTGGAGCGTCGAGTCCGCCGCGGCCTTGCGCCGCTTTGCGCGCGAGCAGCGCGTCACCGTCAACACGGTGATTCAGGGTGGTTGGGCGCTGCTGCTGCAACGCTATACCGGTCGTTCCGCCGTCACTTTCGGTTCGACCGTTGCCGGCCGTCCGGCCGCCTTGTCGGGCATCGAAGACGTGCTTGGCCTGTTCATCAATACGCTGCCGGTGGTCGAGGCGCCGCAGGCGTCCGAGGTGGTTGGCGACTGGCTGCGCGCCTTGCAGCAGCGCAGCGTGGTGGCGCGCGAACACGAGCATGCGCCGCTGTTCGAGATCCAGCGCTGGGCCGGCTACGGCGGGCAGGCGCTGTTCGACAGCCTGATCGTGTTCGAGAACTATCCGGTCGAGCCGGAGTGGGCCGGTGGTGCGGCACTGCGCTTTGCCGACGTCGTCAACGTCGAGAGCACCAGCTACCCGATGGCGCTGATGGTCGTCGACGCCGAAACGCTGTCGATCGAGTACGGCTACGACCGTGCCGCTTTCTCCGACGCCGAAGTGGCGCGACTGGCGACGCACTTCGAGCAGCTGTTGCTGGCCATCGTCGCCAGCGGCGGCGAGCGGGTGGGCAATCTGAACATGCTCACCGGCGTGGAATACGCCACACGGTCGGCATGGCTGCGCCCGGACGAGCGCAGCTTCGTGCCGGTACATCAACGGCTCGCAGCGCAAGCGGCGGCGCGAGGTGACGAAACAGCGTTGCTGTTCGGCGACGGCACGATGAGCTGGGACGTGCTGAACACGCGTGCCAACCGCTTGGCGCACCGGCTGATCGAAGCCGGCGTCGGCGCGGAAACCCGGGTCGGCATCGGCGTCGAGCGCTCCTTCGGGATGATCGTGTCGCTGCTGGCCGTGCTGAAGGCCGGTGGCGCCTTCGTGCCGCTCGATCCGGATTACCCGGTCGAACGCCTTGCCTACATGCTCGAAGACGCCGGCATCGCTCACCTGATCACCCAGCCGGATCTGGCCGAGCGTTATGCGCAGCCGGGGCTGCTGAGTCTGGATGTCGACGCCGATCTGTCGGGCTACCCGGACAGCGAACCACAGGTCGAGATCCAGCCGCTGCAGGCTGCCTATCTGATCTACACCTCGGGTTCGACCGGCAAGCCCAAGGGCGTCACCATCGAGCATGGCCCGCTGGCGATGCATACCGAGGCCGTTGCCGCGCGTTTCGGCTTTACCGATGCGGATCGGGCCTTGCACTTCGCCTCGATCAACTTCGACCAGGCGCACGAATCGTGGCTGATGCCGCTGTGCAGCGGGGCCAGCTTGCTGATCACCGACCCGCTGCTGTGGAGCCCGACCGAGATGGTCGAAAAGCTCATGCACCATCGGGTGACCGTCGCCGACCTGCCGCCGACCTATCTCGTGCAGGTCGCCGAAGAGCAAGTCGCGCTGGGCGAGCCGTCCAGCTTGCGCATGCTGGCCTTCGGTGGCGAAGCGCTGTCGGTGGAAGGCTTCGCCGCGGTACGCGCGGCTTTCCCGGCGGTCACCCTGATCAATGGGTATGGCCCGACCGAAACGGTGATCACGCCGCTGCACTGGGCATCGGCGCCCGACGCCGATCCGGCCGACTGGGCCGGCCAGACCTACCTGCCGATCGGCAGCGTGGTCGGCGCACGTAGTGCCTATGTGATGGATGCGGCGATGAATCTGCTGCCGGTCGGTGTCGCTGGCGAGCTTTACCTTGGCGGCGATGGCGTCGCGCGCGGCTATCACGCCCGACCCGGGCTGACCGCCGAGCGCTTCGTACCCGATCCGTTCAATCCGGGCGGCAGGCTGTACCGCACCGGCGATCTGGCGCGCTGGCGCAACGAGGCGACGCTGGAATACATCGGCCGTGTCGATCACCAGATCAAGCTGCGCGGCCTGCGTATCGAGCTGGGCGAGATCGAATCCCGCCTGCTGGAGTTCGACGGCATGCGCATGGCGGTGGTCGTGGCGCTGGAACTGGCGGGCGGTGCGCAACTGGCCGGCTATTTCGTCGCCCACGGCCCGGTCGATCTTGATGCGCTGCGCGCGCATCTGGGCCGCAGCCTGCCGGACTATATGGTGCCGGCTTATCTGACCCAGCTCGATACGATGCCGCTGACACCGAATGGCAAGGTCGACCGCAAGGCGCTGCCGGCGCCGACCATCGCCGCACGCGAACACGAGCCGCCGCAGGGCGAGACCGAGCTGCTGCTCGCTGCGATCTGGCAGCGTCTGCTGGGCGTGAGCGAGGTGGGCCGCCGCGACAACTTCTTTGCGCTGGGCGGACATTCGCTGCTGGCGACGCAGGTGGTGTCGCGGCTGAAGGCCGAACTGGCGATCAGCCTGCCGCTGCGCAAGCTGTTCGAGGCGAACGATCTGGCCGAGCTGGCCGGGATGGTCGACGCGGTGGCGGGTAGCCGGCTGACCGACGACAAGCTCGACGCACTCGATGCGCTGTTCGGCGAGATGGAGCTGCTATGAGCCAGGATCGCATGCTGGCGCTGGCGCGCCGTTTTGCCGAGCTGGCACCGGCGCAGCGCAAGGTCTTCCTGCAAAAGCTAGCCGAGCAGAACATCGACTTCGGCCTGCTGCCGATCCCGCCGCGCGCGTCGGGCGCAAGATCGGACGCTGACGCGGTGCCGGCCTCGTACGCGCAGGCCCGGCTATGGTTCCTGTGGCGAATGGCTCCGGACAGCAGTGCCTACAACGTCGCCGGCCGGCTTGACCTCAAGGGGGCGCTCGACGAGTCGGCATTGCGCCAGGCCTTCACCGCGCTGATCGCGCGACATGAAGCGCTGCGCACCACCTTCCGTGCCGACGCCAATGGCGACGCCGAGCAGTTGATCCATGCCGAATTGCCGGCGGATTTTACTAGCAACGATCTGAGCGGATTGGCCGAAGCGCAGCGCGAGGCCGAGATCGAACGTCGCTCGCTCGCCGAAGGGCTGCAGCCCTTCGATCTGGCGCACGGCCCGTTGCTGCGCGTGCGCTTGCTGCGCCGCGCCGCCGACGATCACCGGTTGCTGATCACGCTGCATCACATCGCCACCGACGGCTGGTCGAGCGGCGTGATGATGCGCGAGCTGGCCGAACTGTATGGCGCGGCATGCGCAGGGCGGGCGACAACTTTGGCCGAGCCGGTGCACCAGTACGCCGATTACGCGCTGTGGCAGCGGCACTGGCTGGAAGCGGGCGAGGGAGAACGCCAGCTTGCTTACTGGCGCGAAGCGCTGGGCGAGCACCATCCGGTGCTGGCGTTGCCGACCGACAAGCCGCGTCTGGCGGAACAGGATTTCGCCGGCGGCCGGCATTTCTTCACCGTTGATGCAAGCTTGGCCGGCGGCCTGCGCGAGCTGGCGCAGCGCCACGGGTCAACGCTGTTCATGGTGTTGCTGGCGACATTCCATGCGCTGCTGCACCGCTACAGCGGCCAGGCCGATATCCGCGTTGGGATCCCGGTGGCGGGGCGCGCGCGCAGCGAGACCGAGGCGCTGATCGGCTTCTTCATCAATACCCAGGTGATCCGCACCGAGCCGTCGGCGCGCACGCGTTTCGTCGACCTGCTCGCGGCGGTGAAACGCTCGCTGCTCGGCGCTCAGGCGCATCAGGAGCTGCCGTTCGAGCAACTGGTCGAAGCGCTCGGCGCTGCGCGCAGCGGCACGCATCATCCGCTGTTCCAGGTGATGGCCAACCACGAAACCTGGGGCGCGCTGCCGGCGTGGCCGGGGCTGACGATCAGCGAGAATTCGCCGGGCAACCCGAACGCCAAGTTCGACCTGAGCCTCGCCACCGAAGAGGATGAGCACGGCACACTGCGCGGCGCGCTGGTCTACGCGACCGCCTTGTTCGAGCCGGCGACCATCGCCCGGATGGCCAACCACTTCGTCATGCTGCTCAACGCCGTCGTCGCCAAGCCCGAGCAATATCTCGGCGAACTGGCGATGCTGACCGACGCCGAGCTGTCGGCCTTCAAGGGCTGGAACGGCGCACCACAATCGTTGGATTTCGTACCGGTGCACCGGCAATTGTCCGCCCAGGCCGCCATCCGCGGCGACGCCCTGGCGCTGCTCAGCAGCGGCGGCGACCTGCGCTGGGCCGAGCTGGAAGCGCGTGCCAACCAGCTGGCGCACCGGCTGATCGCTGCCGGGGTCGGCGCCGAGGTGCGCGTCGGTGTCAGCGTCGAGCGCGGCGTCGGCATGATCGTCGCGCTGCTGGCGGTGCTCAAGGCCGGCGGCGCCTTCGTGCCGCTGGACCCGGGCTATCCGGCCGAGCGGCTCGGCTACATGCTGGCCGATGCCGGCATCGCCCATCTGCTGACGCAGTCGGCCTTGGCCGGGCGTTTTGCCCGGCCGGGTCTTGGTGTACTGCGCATCGATGATGAATCGCTGGCCAAGGAGCCCGCTCACGATCCGGCCGTCACGATTCATCCCGATCAGGCCGCCTACCTGATCTACACCTCGGGTTCAACCGGCCAACCCAAGGGCGTCACCGTCGCGCATGGCCCGCTGGCGCGGCACTGCGCCGCGATTGCACAGCGCTACCAGCTGAGCGACGCCGACCGAGTACTGCACTTCGCCTCGATCAACTTCGATCTGGCGCACGAATACTGGCTGATGCCGCTGATGGCGGGCGCCAGCCTCCTAATCAGCGATCCGGCGCTGTGGAGCCCGGCCGAGATGATCAACCGGCTGGCACGGCATCAGGTCAGCGTCGCCGCCTTCCCGCCAAGCTATCTGGTGCAGGTGGCCGAAGCCCAGCGCAGCAGCGCCACCCCGGCCCGTCTGCGCGTACTCGCCTTCGGTGGCGAAGCGCTGTCGGCCGAGGGCTTTGCCGCCGTGCGCAGCGCCTTCCCGACCACCACGCTGATCAACGGCTATGGCCCGACCGAAACGGTGATCTCGCCGATGCTGTGGATCACCGGCCCGGACGCCGACCCGGCCAGCTGGGCCGGCTGCGCCTACCTGCCGATCGGTACCGTCGTCGGCGCGCGCAGCGCCCACGTGCTCGACGACGCGCTCAACCCGCTGCCGGTCGGCGTCACCGGCGAACTCTACCTCGGCGGCGACGGCGTCGCCCGCGGTTACCACGCTCGCGCCGGCCTGAGCGCCGAACGCTTCATTCCCGACCCGTTCGGCGCCCCGGGCAGCCGGCTGTACCGCACCGGCGACCTGGCGCGCTGGCGGACCGACGGCGCCATCGACTACCTCGGCCGTGCCGACCACCAGATCAAGCTACGCGGCCTGCGCATCGAGCTGGGCGAGATCGAAGCCCAACTGCTGCGCGCCCCCGGCGTGCGCGAAGCGGTGGTGTGGGTGCAGGGCATGGATGCCCACCAACGGCTGGTTGGCTACCTCGTCGCCCAGCACGGCACCGACCTCGACCTCGCCGCGATCAAGGCCCAACTGGCCGAGCAACTGCCCGACTACATGGTGCCGAGCCAATGGCTGGTGCTGGACGCCTTGCCGGTGAACGGCGCCGGCAAGGTCGACCGCAAGGCGCTGCCGGTGCCGGAATGGCAGGGCAAGCCTTACCGCGCGCCCGAAGGCGAGCTGGAAACCCAACTGGCGTCGATCTGGGCCGAGGTGCTGAAACTCGACCGGGTGGGTCGGGATGACCACTTCTTCGAGCTCGGCGGGCATTCGCTGCTCGCGACGCAGGTGACAGCACGCATCCAGCAGCGCCTAGCTCACGCAGTGCCGCTGAAGACCCTGTTCCAGGCGCCGGTGCTCGAAGCATTTGCTGTCGCCGTGGCCGGTCTGGGCGATTCGGCGGATGCGCGACCGCTGCTGCGTCGCGCACCGGGGGCGTCGGTACCGCTGACACCGGCCCAGCAAGGGCTGTGGTTCCTGTCGCAACTTGACCCGGCCAATCCTGCCTGGAATATCAGCAGTAGCTTGCGCTGCCGCGGCGGGCTGGATCGCGTCG